>CAYQBA010000178.1:0-9197 GCA_964415605.1 uncultured Anaerolineales bacterium
GCGGGGCCTCGTCGACGCGGCGACGCGCGTGGTGCCCGGCGCGGCCAGGCGCCGCGGGGCGCCGGCCGACCCGCTGGCCGGCATGGACATCGCGCCCACCCACCCCTTGCCGCTGACGGTCGACCAGGCGGCGGCCTGGGCGGTCGTCGCGGACCTCCTGGCGCGCGTGGGCCCCCGTGCTTCGGGGATCGCCGCGGCCGGTCTCCCGGCCGGGGCGGCGACGGAGACGTCCGCCGGCGGTGTGTCAGCCCTGGCCGAACATCCGCGCGCCGCCGCACCGGCCATCGTCGCGGGGGATCCCGCCGCCGGCGCCTCGGCCGCCGTCTGTCTCGTCCACGGCATCACCGGCAGCGGCAAGACCGAGATCTACCTGCAGGCGATTGCCGACGTGCTCGAGCGCGGCCGGCAGGCCCTGGTGCTCGTGCCCGAGATCGCGCTGACGGCGCAGCAGATCCGCCGGTTCGCGGGCCGGTTCCCCGGCCGCGTGGCCGTCTGGCACTCCGAGCTGACCGACGCCGAGCGCCGCGACACGTGGCTCCGCATCCACGGCGGCGGCGCCGACGTCGTCGTCGGCTCGCGCTCGGCGGTGTTCGCGCCGCTCGCGCGGCTTGGGCTGGTCGTCGTCGACGAGGAGCACGCCGAGGCGTTCAAGCAGTCCAACAGCCCGCGCTACCACGCGCGCGACGCGGCCATCCGGCGCGCGGCGCTGGTCGGCGGCGTGGTGCTGCTCGGCAGCGCGACGCCGTCGCTCGAGTCCTACCACCTGGCGCGGCGCGGCGTCTACGTGCGGGCGGACCTCCCGCGCCGCGTGGTCGGTGCGCTGCCGCAGGTCGAGATCGTCGACCTGCGCGCAGAGCTGCGCGCCGGCAACACCTCGATCTTCAGCGCCGCGCTCGACGCGGCGCTGGCCCGCACGCTCGCGGCCGGCGAGCAGGCGATCCTCTACCTCAACCGCCGCGGCAGCGCCTCGTTCATCCTGTGCCGCGATTGCGGCCACACCGTGAGCTGCCCGCGCTGCCACCTGCCGCTGACGTGGCACGCGGCCGGCCAGGCGCTGGTGTGCCACCACTGCAACCACCGCGGCATGCCGCCGCTCCTCTGCCCGGCGTGCGGAAGCGCCCGCATCCGGCACTTCGGTGCCGGCGCGGAGCGGGTCGAGGCCGTCGTGCGCGAGCGGTTCCCGGCGGTGCGCGTCGTCCGCTGGGACGCCGACACCACGGGCGCACGGGGGGCGCACGCCGCGATCCTGGCGCAGCTCGCCGACGGCCGGGCGGACGTGCTGGTCGGGACGCAGATGATCGCCAAGGGCCTCGACCTGCCAATGGTCACGCTCGTGGGCATCGTGTCGGCGGACACCGGCCTGGGCTTCCCGGACTTTCGGGCCTCGGAGCGGACGTTCCAGCTGCTCAGCCAGGTCGCCGGCCGGGCGGGGCGCTCGGCGCTGGGCGGGCAGGTGATCCTCCAGACCTACCGGCCCGACCACCCGGCGATCGTGGCGGCGGCCCGCCACGACTACGCGGCGTTCTATCGCGGCGAGATCGCGTTCCGGGCCGAGCACCGCTACCCGCCGTTCAGCCGGCTCGTCCGGCTGGTGCACGCCGGCGAGAGCGGCGCGCGCGCGGCCGAGGCGGCGGCGCAGGCGGTGGCCGACCTGCTGCGCCGGCGGATCGTCGAGCTCGGGCTGGCCGAGACCGACGTCATCGGCCCGGCGCCGGCGTTCTTCCAGCGCGAGCGGGGCCGGTCGCGCTGGCAGCTCGTCGTGCGCGCGCCCGACCCGCACGCGCTGGTGGCGGGCGTGGCGCTCGGGCCGGGCTGGCGGGTGGACGTCGACCCGGTGGATCTGCTGTGAGGCGTGGGGCAGTGCGGCCCGACCATCGTCCAGATCGGATCCACGCGCATGATCCCGCTGGCGTCGCCCAGGCTTGGCCTGAGGTTCCACCAGTGTTAAAAGACTGTGATCGCCCTACCCACCCCCCACCCCTGGGTGTTATCGCTCTCTAGATGATGAGGGGGAGGGTACGCCGCGCCTGACGGTGGTGCCCCTCTTTGCCCAACAAGGACACCAACAAACACCTAAGGACTTGCGGAGGCACCCCATGCTTCGTACGCGCGTCGTACTCTCGCTCCTGGTCGCCGCGACCCTGGGCGGGCTGGCCCTCGGCCGGCAGCCGGCCGGGGACGGCGACCCCGCCGGCCACCCGTTCGCGGTGCGCCGGGCGCACGCCCAGGCTGGCGGCGTGGCCGCCACCAACGTGCAGCTCACGCTCTTCGACAACGTCATCACCTGGAAGACCACGCCCTCGACGCAGGTGCGGGCCGAGCTGCGCTCGGGCGCCCAGCTCCAGCTCCGGTCGGCGGGCCAGGCGGTCTCCAACGAGGCCGGCGTGGTGACGTTCAACCTCGGCGGCGGCGGGCCGGGCGGCGGCGGCGGTGGCGGCGGCAACGCCAACATCCGGCCGGGCGACACGATTCGCCTGATCCCGCAGGGCGGCGTCACGGCCACCCTGATGGTGCCGACCTTCGCGGCCGGCATCAACGTCGACGGCAACACCGTGGTCGGCAACGCGCCGGCCGGAGCGTCGCTCGAGGTCGTGCTCGTGCACGCCGGCGGCACGGTGACCCGCACGGTCGGGGCCAGCGCGGCCGGGACGTACTCGCTGGCATTCCCCGAGGCGGCGGACCTCGTGCCGGGCGACCACGGCTCGGTCAAGCTCGCGCTGGCCGACGGCAACACGGTCTGGGCCGAGTACGCGGCCCTCATGGCCACGAGCAGCCTCAACGCGCGCCAGGCCAGCGGCGACGCCACGCCGGGCGACCAGGTCAGCGTCGGCATCCGCGGCGCCGACGGCACGTCCAAGGGCACGCGCGCGACGACGATCCAGGGCGGCGGCACGGACTGGGCGGTCGGCGGCGGGGGCGGCGGGCCGGGCGGCGGCGGCCCCAACGCGTTCGGGCCGCTGGTGGCGGGCGACACGTTCACGGTGTCGGTGCGCAGCGCGCTGCCGGGGGCGTCGCGCTACGTCGAGGGCGTCGTCCCGGCGTTGACGATGCAGGTCGACGCGGCGACGCGGCGGGTGCGCGGCACGGCGCCGGCGGGGATGGCGGTCGAGATCGAGGCGCAGTCGCCGTCGGGCGCGGTCTTCCGGGCCATGGCGTCGGCGGACCCTGGCGGCGCGCCGGGCGCGTTCGTGGCGGACATGTCGGCGGCGGTCGGCATCGGGCCGGGCTGGCGGGTCAGCGCCATCGTGACGATCGCGCCGGGGCTCAAGGTCCGGATGCTGGACGCGATCGAGCAGGTCCGGATCGGCGTGCACACCAACGTGGTCAACGGCGTGGCGGACCCGGGCCGCACGATCACGGTGACGGTGAAGGCGGCCAACGGCACCCAGAAGGGCCAGCGGGACACGGACGCCAACAACGCCGGCACGTACAACGTCAACTTCGGCGGCGGGGGCGGCGGGCCGGGCGGCGGCGGGCAGGCGGTGGACTTCGAGGTCGGCGACATCGTCGAGGTCGAGTTCGTCCGCGGCGACCCGGTGACGATCGCGATCCCGCCGTTCACGGCCAAGACCGACCCGGCGACCAACATGATCAGCGGCGTCGTGCCGGCGGGCTCGACGGTGACGGTGACGCAGGGCGGCGGGCAGAACCAGCGCACGGTGACGGCACAGGCCGGCGCCGGCGGGCAGTACCAGGCGGACTTCACCGGGCAGGCCGACATCGAGCCGCCGATGGGCGGCAGCGTGACGGCGCGGCTGGCCAGCGGCCACGAGCTGTTCAGCACGTGGGCGGCGGTGCGGATGACGATGGAGATCGGCGACAACTACGTCAGCGGCAACGGCCCGGCCGGCCGCGAGGTCAGCGCGTCGCTGGTGGACTCGAACATCACGGTCAACGTCGCGGCGGGCGAGGACGACGTGGGCGGCGGCGGCGGCCCGGGCGGCGGCGGTGGCGGCGGCGGGCAGTGGCAGGTGCAGTTCGAGGACACGCTCAGCCAGCCGGTCAACATCCGGGTGGGCGACCGGGTCCGCGCGACGGTCGGCGACGACACGTTCGAGGTGCGGGTGCCGGAGCTGTCGGGCGTGGCGTTCGTGGCCGACGACCTCATCAACGGCAAGACGACGCCGAACCGGACGCTGTCGCTGACGGTGCAGCGGCTGCTCGGCGCGGACAGCCAGGCGGTGGAGGTGACGTCGGACGCCAACGGCAACTTCAGCCACAGCTTCAGCGGCACGTTCGACGTGCAGTTCAACGACGTGATCATCTTCACGACGCGCGAGCAGGGCCACAACATCATCAGCCGGATGACGGTGCCGGGCCTGCGGCTGAACCTCGACGAGGCGCGCCTGACGGGGTCGTGGCTGCCGAACGTGGCGCTCAGCGCGGCGCTGGTGAGCGGGGGCCGGACGACGACGGTCAACGCGCAGACGGGCGCGGACGCGACGTTCGCGCTGGTCTTCGAGTCGGGCGGGCAGCGCCCGACGATCGCCGCGGGCGACGTGGTCACGGTCCGGATGCCGTCGAAGCCGGGCGAGGAGCTGCGGCTGGTGGTGCCGGAGCTGACGGTCAACGGGAACCTCGACGCCAACACGGCGGGCGGCCGGGCGACGCCGGGCGGCGTGCTGCGCCTGACGGTGCAGGATGCCTTCCCGCGCGGCGGCGGCTTCGGGCCGGGCGGCGGCGGGCCGGGCGGCGGTGGTCAGCCGGGGACGGGCACGCGGCAGGTCAATTCGGTGACGATCAACGCCGACGGTACGTGGAGCACGGGCTTCCAGCCGCAGTACGACGTGGCGCCGGGCACGCGGATGTTCGCGCTGTACCGCGAGCCGAGCGGGCACCTGGTGGAGCGGATCCGGTACGTGCCGATCGCCAACGTCCAGCACGGCGGCGGCAACGTGTGCGGCTACGCGGCCCCGCGCGACGCGGTCGAGGCGTCGATGACGGACGCGGGCGGCGCGGCGCTGGCGACGGCCAAGGGCCAGGCGGACTACGACTCGTCGTTCGGGCTGGTGCTGAACGGCGCGGACCAGCTGCCGATCCAGAGCGCGGCGGGCCAGACGGCCAAGGTCAAGCTGGGCGCGGCGGCGGCGGACGTGGCGCTGCCGGAGATCTCGGCGGCGGTGACGTGGGGCCAGCCGCAGATCACGGTCACGGCCCCGGCGAACACGCCGTTCTGGGTGCTGCGGCCGGCGCAGTCGTGCCTCGAGCCGGCGCAGGGGCTGGTGTTCCGCGGGCAGACGAACGCGCAGGGCCAGGCCAACGCCAACGTGGGCTTCGGGATCGACCCGGGCGAGGGCTTCGAGCTGGCGTTCTACACGAGCGGCGGGCACCGGTTCTACCGGCATGTGTTCCGCTCGCTGGGCCGGGTCTACGTGGCCACGGACCGGGTGACGGGGCGCGCGACGCCGCTGTCTTCGGTGACGGTGGTGCTGCGGGCATCGGACGGCTCGGAGCGGGCGCGCGCGACGACGAAGGCGAGCTCGGACGGTGAGTTCGAGGTGCGGTTCCGGAGCGGCACGAGCCCGGTCAACATCCAGCCGACGGACGTGGTGCACCTCGAGGCGTCGGGCGAGGCGCCGGACATCGCGGTGGAGAAGCTGGCGTTCGACTGGAGCAAGGGCGACCCGATCGTGCTCGAGGCGGCGCCGAACCGCGACGTGGTGCTGTCGATCGCGCTGGCGAACCAGCCGGCCGTCACGTTCGGGGTCACCACGGATGAGCAGGGCCGGTGGCGCTTCGAGGCCGCCGACATCCCGCCGCGCGCGGGCTGGACTCTGGATGACATCACGGGGGTGCGCGCCGTCATCACGACGGCCAACGAGCACCTCATCATCTCCGAAACGGGAGATACGCCGGTCAACCCGCCCCCGCCAACCGGAAGGCCGCGGGTCTTCATTCCGCTGACGCTGAAGAGCCGCGGGCTGGGGCGCTAGCCAACTACGGTCCTTCCCTTCATCCCCCCCTTCGCGCCGCGCGAGCGGTGCGGAGGGAGGTCGACCGCCTCCTTGGGGCCCCGCGAGGGGTCTTGGGGGGCGGTCGGTCTTTAAGGCGGCCAGGTCAAGTCGGTCGATGCAGGGTGGATCGGACGGGTTGAACCGAATGGCTTGAGCGATGGCCGGACGAACGATCGCTTAAAGTCAATTAGAAACCCCCATCGGCGACAATTAGAAACCCGCACGGGGGGGACGGCCCGGTGACGGCGATGGGAAGCGCCGCCGGGGCCGCGAGGGCAGGGGGTCAGATCATGCGGCCTCCTTGTTGCGTGTAGCGGCGTGCTCGGCGCGGACGCTGGGCATTTCCTGACCGAACTCACAACCACCTCGCCGCGCTCTCGGCGTTCACGACGCAGTGGCACATGCCGTGGTTCGTACGCACCGGTACCAGCGCCGACGTTGACTACCGTTCGAGCATCGGTTAACGCCGCATGGATCTGCGCACGGAAGCGAGGATCCTCGCGCCGCGTATGGGAGTAGCCGTGCCCAATTGTGTCATAACGAGCCATTGCTTACCTTACATCGTCACAAAACTTGAGACGGTCGTCTCTAGCCCCCGCTCGCCCTCACCCCACCCGGTTCGGGTGCTCGGCGGCGGCATCGACCGCGCACACGATGCAGGTCTGCTGGGCGGTCTGAATGCCGGCGAGAGCCACGTCTAGCGCCGCGCGGTCACCGGTGAGGGGTGCTAAGAGCGTGGCCTCGGCGTTGAAGGCGACGATGGCGGCTTGATCGCCGCAGTCGAAGCGCAGTTCGCCGACGAAGGCGCGGGCAGCCGCGATCGCCGCGGATTGACACTTCGGTTTGCTGGAGTACTGGAGTAGAATTCGACCCAGCCGATGTTCGATCACCTCCTGAGGCAGATCCGGCGGCGGATTGACCGCCTCGAGTACGTCATGACTCTCCACGCCGAAGAGGAGATGGAGGATGACGGGCTGACGATCTTCGACGTCGAGCATGTTGTTCTGACTGGCGAGATTGTAGAACGGCAGCTTGATGCGAACACCGGCGAAGCGAAGTACCTGATCGAAGGCAGCACCGAAAGCGGCGACGTGGTCATCGTCGTGGTCAAGCTTGGCCCGACGGCTACCTTCGTCATCATTACGGTGTACCGTGCATAGGCTTCTAGAGGAACGGGATCATGGTTTGTGACAACTGCGGCCAAGAGGGCGCCCGGATTCGCCACGTCAGCCGGAGCTATGGTCAGGGCGAGCGGCTCTTGGTGATCGAAAACGTGCCGATCGTAAGCTGCCCGCATTGCGGCGAAAGCTACTTGACCGCCGAGACACTGCACGCCATCGAACGGATCAAGCGCGAGCGCCAGCACCTGGCCGTCACCCGCCCGGTGCCCGTCGCCAGCTTCGCGTAACATTAGCCGACCACCCGCCACATTGTCCTCAATTCCCTACTACCGCCCGCCCCAGAACACCCCCACCGGGCAAGGCAGCGCCACCGCGATCGCGCGGTAGATCTCCGCCAGCGCCTCCACGTCGATGTCCGCCCCGAGCCCGATGGTGAACACCGTCATGCCCGCCGCCTTCGCCTCCCCCGCGCGCGCCACCGCCTCGCTCGCCGGCCGCGGGTTCGACCGCCCGTCGGTCAGCAGCACCTCGCCTGGCCGCCGCGTCTGCGGCAGGCTCACCACCTTTCCGACATGCCGCGCCCGCCAGTGCCGGACCCGCCGTTGCAGCGTCCGCAACTGCCCCGTCCGATAGCGTCCCGGATGCTTGTCGCACAACCACTCGAAGAGCACCTTGGTCTCCAAATCGGGCAGTGCCTCCAGTCGCACCTTGATCTCGGCCCAGTCCGCCACGAACGGATCCTCGCGCGTCCGGTACGTCCGCGGCTCCTTCATCTCGCTGGGCAGCTTGCCGCTCTTGGCGTACTTAGCCACCGTCCCTCGGTCCCGCAGGTTCGCCTTCGCCGCCGCCTGCTGCTGGGTCCGACCCTTCTGTATTTCCTTCATGGCAATCTCCACCTGGATGTCTTTGGCTGTCACCGGCAACCCCCTTCCTTGCCGAGGAGTCTACCGCCTGCCAGCCCAGATCACCCATTGGTGCGGGTTTCTAGTTGTCGTTGCTGCTGGTTTCTAATTGTCGCTAAGAGAACGATGATCGCAGCGTCTTGCCAGGCGTTGTCTATGCCCCGTGTCGCTCGAGGTGGACCGCGGCGTCGGGCGGTCAGCCGCCGGCGAGCTTGGTCTTGTAGCCGAGGGCCTGGAGCTGGGCGGTGAGGGTGTCGCGGTGGTCGCCCTGGATCTCGATGGCCCCGTCCTTGACCGTGCCGCCCGTGCCGCAGGCGGCCTTGAGCTGGCTGGCGAGGGCCTTCAGGTCGTCGGGGGTCAGCTGGAGGTTGAGGATGACGCTGACGGTCTTGCCGCCGCGGCCTTTCTTCTCGCGCCGGATGTGGGCGGTCTGCTGGGCGGGCGGGAGGCTGACGGCGACGGGCGCGGTGTGCGGCGGCGTGGCGGCCGCGCGTGACGGCTTGGACTTGGCGCGGGCGGCGGTCTTGGCTTCGGCGCGGGCTTCGGGTGTCGGGCCGCCGTCGGTGGAGTAGACGGGGCGGGAGGGGGTGCGGGGCATGGGGGCTCCGGGGTGTCGGCTGTCGGCGCCGGCGTCCTGGGCTACGCCGCGGGCCGGCGGAAGCGGGCGCTGTACATCAGCGGCAGGCTGGGCATGTCTTCGGGCAGGCGATAGGTGTCGTGGCCCTCGCGGCGCAGGAACGGCCAGCGGGGGAACAGGGTGTAGTCGTGCTCGCGGAAGCGCTCGAGGACGAGGCCGCGCCGGAGCAGGCTGTCGATGACGCAGCTGACGGGGTGGGTCCACTCGTACGATCGGTTGTGCCGGGTGGCGGCGCCGAGCTCGGCGTAGGTGCCGGGCTCGTCCCACACGGTGGGGTCGGCGCCCTGGAAGTACGGGCGGACGATGGTCAGGTCGTGGTCGGCGAGCATGTCGGTGAGGGGGTGGAACTCGGCGATGTAGACGATGCCGCCGGGGGCGGCGAGGGCGGCGATGACGTCGGCCCAGCGCTCGAGGTCGGGCAGCCAGCACAGGGCGCCGAGGCCGGTGTAGACGATGTCGAACCGGCGATCGAGGACGGCCGGGGCGTCGTAGACGTTGGCTTCGACGAAGGTGGCGTCGAGCGCGAGCTCGGCGGCGAGCTGGCGGGCGGCGGCGACGGCGGGGGCGGAGAAGTCCAGCCCGG
>CAYQBA010000179.1:0-9129 GCA_964415605.1 uncultured Anaerolineales bacterium
GCGACTACGACCGCGAGAAGCTCCAGGAGCGCCTGGCCAAGCTCGCCGGCGGCGTTGCCATCATCCGCGTCGGCGCGGCCACCGAGGTCGAGCTCAAGGAGAAGAAGCACCGCGTCGAGGACGCGCTCTCGGCCACGCGCGCCGCGGTCGAGGAAGGCATCGTGCCGGGCGGCGGCGTCACGCTGATCCAGGCGCGCAAGGCGGTGGCCAACGTGCCGGTCGAGGCGGGCACGGACCAGGCGACCGGCGTGCGCATCGTGGAGCACGCGCTGGCCGAGCCGCTGAAGCAGCTCGTGCGCAACGCCGGCCAGGACGGCGCGGTGGTCATCCGCGAGATCGAGCGGCTGAGCGGCGAGCACAAGGGTGTCCTGGGCTACAACGTGCTCACCGGCGACTACGTCGACCTCTACGAGCACGGCATCATCGACCCGGCCAAGGTGACGCGCGCCGCCGTCGAGAACGCCGCGTCGATCGCGGCGATGATCCTCACCACCGAGGCGCTCATCGCCGACAAGCCCGAGCCTGAGAAGGCGGCGGCCGAGCCGCCGGGCATGCCGGAGTATTGATCCGTGTTTGCGCGGCCGCCCCGCCTCGCGGGGGGCCGCGCGCCAACCCGACGGTCCCGACGGGCGCCGGCAGCTGCCGGCGCCCGTCGGCGTTGGGGGCGGGTGACCGGGTTCGGCGGGCGCGAGGTGGATTCGATGTTCGATGCGGTGACGTTGACGGCGTGCGTGACGTTATCGGCGCCGCTAAGGGCTACCCCATTCCGACGCTGCTCCGCCGCCACGACCCCCCCGTTCCGGCTACAATCCACCGCCGTGACCGATCTCGACCCCGACCCCATCATCGCGCGCCCGATCCGCGTCTGGCACGCCCGGCTCCCCGGGATCGCCGGGCAGGCGATCGACCCGCGCGCGTTGTTGGACCTGGCGCCCGCGGGGGCGCCCCGCTTCTTCTGGTCGGCGCCCGACGACCCGGTGGTCGCCGCGGCCTACGGCGCGACGTGCCGCGTCGCCGCCGCCGGCCCCGACCGGTTCGAAGTCGTCCGGCGGCGCTGCGCCGCCGTCGTGTTCGACGCGCCGATCGGCCCAGGACGCACTCCGGACGACGCGCCGCCCTCGCCGCGCTGGCTGGGCGGGTTCGCGTTTGGCGACGACGTCGACCCGGCCAGCCCGTGGGCAGGCTTCCCGCCGGCGTGCTTCGTGCTGCCGGCCGTGACGCTGACGCGCCGCGGCGGGGACGCGTGGCTCACGATCACCGCGGCGGACCACGACCTTGCCGGCGCCGCCGCGGATCTTGCTGACCACGCGCGCGCCATCGCGCGCCGGCTCGTCGAAGGCACCGTGCTCGCCGCGGCCGCGCCGCCTGTCGCCGTGGCCACTCGGCCGGACCCGGCGCCCGCGGCCGCGCCGCCGTGGCGTGACCAGTCGCCCGACCGATCGCCCGCCTGGCCGGATCCCGACGCGGCCGACCCGGCGCTGGCCGCGCGGATCGAGCGGGTGGTCGCGGCCATCAGTCGCGGCGAGGCGCGCAAGGTCGTGCTGGCCACGGCGTGGTCGACGACGACGGCGACCGCCTGCGACCCGGCGCGCGTGCTGGATCGCCTGCGCGCCGTCCAGCCGGGCTGCTTCCACTTTCTCGTTCAGCCGGCCGGTGACGCCGTGAGCAGCGGTGTTCGCGACCAGGACTCTGGTGAGTTGGAACACCATGGGGCGCCAGCCCCCGCGGCGTTCGTCGGCGCGTCGCCGGAGCGCCTGGTGCGCGTGTTGGACGGCCGGGCGGCCACGATGGCGCTGGCGGGCTCGGCGCGCCGGGACCCCGACCCGGCGGTCGATCGCGCCCTCGGCGCCGCGCTCCTCGCCAGCGCCAAGGACCGGGCGGAGCATGCCATGGTCGTCGACGCCATCGCAGACGCGCTGCGCCGCCTCGGGGTCGACGCCGCGCACCCGTCAGCCCCGCGCCTGCGGCGGCTGGCGACCGTGCAGCATCTCGAGACACCGTTCGACGCCGCCGCGCCGGCGGGGCTCGACATCCTCACCGCCGCCGCTGTCCTGCACCCGACGCCGGCGCTGGGCGGGGTGCCGCGGGGCGCCGCGCTGGACCTCGCGCGGGCGGTCGAGGGTTTCGACCGCGGCTGGTATGCCGGCGGGGTCGGCTGGCTCGACGGCCGGGGCGGGGGCGAGCTGGCCGTCGGCATCCGTGCGGTGCTGCTGCGCGGCGCCGCGGCGACCGCGTTCGCCGGCGCCGGGCTCGTGGCGGCGTCCGACCCGGCGGCCGAGGCGCGCGAGATCGCCCTCAAGCTGCGGGCGGCGCTGTCCGGGATCGGATGAGCGGGCCCGATCGCGCGCCTGCGCCGGCCCCGCCCACGCGCGCCGCCCGGAATGCCCCCGCCTCGGTCACATGCGCATTTGAGGGAGCTGCACCGGCCTCGGTGGCATGGCATGGTCGGTGAGGGAATTCGTCGCGTTGACTCCAAGGCACCCACCGACTACCATTGCGCGCGCCACCCACCCCACATCACGGGGTGACCCACGTATGTCCACACAACCCATGCTTCCCACGGCGCTGGCGGGCGGCACGCTCGGCGCGGCGCCACGACTCGACGCGCACCCGGCGGATCGAGCCCACCGGATCGCCTTCAGCCACGTGCCGGGGATCGGCCCGGCCCGCATGCAGGCCCTCCTGGACACCTTCGGCTCGGCCGAGGCCGCGTGGCGCGCACCGGTCCCGGCGCTCACGACCGTCCTGGACCACCGGACCCTCGCGTCGCTCCTCGACGTGCGCGCCAAGACCAACCCCGAAGATCTCGTCCGCCGGCTCGAAGAACTCGGCATCCAGGCCGTCCTGCGCGAGGACCCCGCCTACCCCCAGCGGCTGCGGCGGCATGCCGGGGCGCCGTGCGTGCTGTACGTGATCGGCGACGCGCGCTGGCTCGACACCCCGTCCGTCGCCGTGGTCGGCACGCGGCGCGCGACGGCCTATGGCAAGCAGGCGACCGCGCGCATCGTGGCCGACCTGGCGGCGGCGGGCCTGACGATCGTGTCCGGGCTGGCGCTCGGCATCGACACGGCGGCGCACGCGGCGGCCGTCGAGGCCGGCGGGGCCACGGTCGCCGTCCTCGGCTGCGGCGTGGACGTGGTGTACCCGCGGGCCAACGAGACCCTGCGGGCGCGGATCGCCGGGCACGGCGCGCTGGCCAGCGAGTTCCCGCCCGGGTGCCCGCCCGACGCCGGCAACTTCCCGTCCCGCAACCGCATCGTCGCGGGGCTGGCGCTCGCCACGGTCGTCGTCGAGGCCGGCGAGCAGAGCGGCGCCCTGATCACGGCGGGGCAGGCGCTGGACCAGGGCAGCGACGTCTTCGCCGTCCCCGGGTCGATCTTCGGCCCGCAGAGCGTGGGCACGCACCGCCTCCTGGCCGACGGCGCCGCCATCGCGCGCTCGGCCGCCGACATCCTCGCGGCGCTCGACGTCGAGCGCGCCGCCGCGCAGCGCGCGGCGCGGGAGGTGCTGCCCGCCAGCCCGCTCCAGGCGGCCATCCTGACGCAGCTGGCCGGCGAGCCGATGCACATCGACGAGATCGGGCGCGCCCTCGGCGTGAGCAGCGCCACCCTCTCGAGCACGCTGATGCGGATGGAGGTGACCGGGATGGTGCAAGCAATCGGCGGGCAGCGCTGGATGGCCGGCCCATGACGCTGTACGCCGTGGTCCTGGCCGGCGGGAGCGGCACGCGCCTGTGGCCGTACTCGCGCCGCGACCACCCCAAGCAGTTCCTGCCGCTGTTCGGCGACCGCTCGATGCTGGCCCTGACGGTCGATCGCCTGGCGCCGCTCGTGCCCGCCGAGCGCGTGTTCGTCCTGACCAACGCCGAGTATACCGCCGCGGCGCGGGCCGCCGTGCCGCGGGTGCCGCCGGCGCAGGTCATCGGCGAGCCGGCGGCGTTGGGCACCGCGGCGGCCGTCGGGCTGGGGTTGGCGGTGGTGCGGGCGCGCGACCCCGGGGCCGTCATGGTCGTGGTGACGGCCGACCATCTCATCGCGCCCGAGGACGCCTTCCGCCGCGCCGTTGCCGCCGCGGCGCGGGTCGCCGCCGCCGGGTGGCTGGTGACGTTCGGCGTCCGGCCGACCAGCCCCGAGACCGGCTACGGCTACATCGAGCTCGGCGCCCGGCTGGCGGCGCCCATGGGCGGTGGCGGCGATGCGGGCATCGACGGTGCGGCCGGGTCGGGCGACTTCCCGGACGCCTTCACCGTCGCCCGCTTCGTCGAGAAGCCGGATCGCGCCGTGGCCGAAGGCTACCTCGCCGCGGGGCGGTTCGTGTGGAACAGCGGCATGTTCGCCTGGGCGGCCCCGGTGCTGGCCGGCGCGCTGGCGCGCCACCTGCCGGATCTCGCCGCGCGCGTGGACGAGATCACGGCGGCCGCGGGTGCGGCCGACTTCGACGCGCGCCTCGACGAGATCTGGGGCCGGGTCACCGACCGGACGTCGGTCGACTACGGCATCATGGAGAAGAGCGACCGCGTGGCGTGCCTGCCGGCGGCGTTCGAGTGGCGCGACATCGGGGCGTGGGACGCGCTCAAGGCGGCCCTGCCGGCGGACGCCGACGGCAATGCCGTCGTGGGGCCGCACGTCGGGGTCGACACCCGTGGCAGCCTGGTGTTCGGGCGCGCGGGGCGGCTGATCGCCACCGTCGGCGTCGAGGACCTCGTGATCGTCGACACCGGCGACGCCGTGCTGGTCTGCCGGCTGGACCGGGCGCAGGACATCAAGGCCGTGGTCGACGCGCTCAAGGCGCGTGGGGAGGGGTGGCTCTAGGTGTCGGGGGGTGGGTCGGGCGGATCGTTCGGCGACGGGTCTCCCCGTTCGTACGCCGCGACGACCTCCCACGCGGCCGCGCCGTCCTCGACGGCCACCACGACCTGGACCGCGCCGATGCCCCCCGGCCCCACCTGCCACGGGGCGATGGAACCCATGTGGGCGTTCAGCAGCCAGGCACGGATGCCCGCACCCTCGAGCAGGCTGCGCACGAAGTCCGCCGCGACGATGTTGCCGGCGAACACGGTTTCCATCGGTTCCGGTGCCGTCATGGGGGTTGACTCCCTGCCTGAAGCGCGATCGGCCAGGCGGTCGAGGTCCCGTTCTCGCCCGGCTTCACGGGCCGCCTCGAGCGCGATCGGTCCGTGTGCTCACGTTCGGCGCACGCCGCGCGTATTATAATGGACGTCGTGCGCCATCCGCGGCGGCCGCCCCCCCGGCCGAGTGTCCGCCCGCGATATCGCGTCCTTCGATCCCGCAGGGATCGTACGCTGAAGCCAAGGCCGCGCCGCGCGCCACCGGCGCGCCTCCCATAGCTCGCGGAGCCATCGATGACCCCTTCCCCCGATGCCTGCGGTCGTTCGTGGTCCCGGACATCGGGCTCCGCGGCACGCCCTTCGCGTCCGATCGCCCCACGCCGGACCCGCGCCGCGCTGCTCGCCCTGGTGGTCGCGATCGCCACATCCGCGCGGGCGGATATGGCCGGGGCGGCGCCAGCCGTTCAGGTTGGGCCCACGCAGAGCGGCGGCATGACCTATCGGCTGGTCGACACCTGGCGCAAGGCCCCGTGGGCGCTGACGGCCGGACGGTTCGGCGAGACCGCCGACATCAGCTCCGGGCCGGATGGGACGGTCTACATCCTCGACGCGCGCTACGCGGTCGTGCACGTACTGGATCCGGAGGGCCGGCCCAAGGGGCTCTTCGCCGTCCCCCAGAGCGCCGGCACCGGCGAGTTCTGGTCGCCGCTGCGGCTCGACGCCGGCTTCGACGGGGTGGTCCACGTGCTCGTGCGCGGCCCGTTCATGCGCGGCGGCGTCTTCCCGCACCGCGTCGAGCGCTACACGCCCGACGGGCGCCTGGTCGACTTCTTCGACCTCCCGATGCGCGCCGACGTGACGGTGATGTACCACGATGTCGGCGTGCGGCTCGACGGCCGGGTGTACGTGTCGCGGACGGGTCCCGACAACCCGTTCATCATCTGGCCTGGCCCGCCGCCGACCCCTCTGCCGCCGGGCGCGACGCCGCCGGACGGCGTGGACGTGTTCGCGCCGGACGGCAAGCCCAGCGCCGTGGTGGCCACGTCGTGCATGCCCGACAGCCTCGACGTCGACCGCGACGGGACGCTGTACGTCGTCAACCGCTGCCCCGCGGCCTTCGGCGAGCCGCCGGCGCCGGGTCAACCCGATCCCGAGCCCTCCGGGCACCGGCCGGGCCGGTGGGGCGCTGAGGCCCAGGCCGTCGACATGCCCAAGCAGGAAGGCGTGGCCGTGTTTGCCCCGGACCACGCGTTCCGCGAGCTCGTGCCGTTCAACAACCCCGAGGACGTGGCCGTCGGGCCGGCGGGCGCGTTCGTCAGCCGGCATGCCGAGATCTTCGCGCTGCGCGAGGGCCGGCCGCTGTACGTCGGCCCGACCGGCGGGCAGCACAGCGCGTTCTTCGGGCAGGTGGTGTTCCGGCTGGATGTCCCCGCCGACGGGCGGCTGCTGGCGTCGATGAACCACTGCTACTACCAGGGCCTCGTGATCTTCGATCGTCCCGCCGACCGGCCGGCCACGCCCCGCCTGGCCGGCGCCCTCGACAACCCCGAGCTGGAGGGCCCGCCGCACCCGTTGCGGGTGGCGGCCGGCGGCGACGTGGCCGTGCTGCAAGGGCGGTATACCCGCCTTGGCACCCGTCCCAACCACGAGTACGTCGTCATGCCGTATGGCGCCGAGGCCCAGACGGTGCAGCGCTACGACCGCCACGGCACGGGCGGCTTGGCCGTCCCCTTGCGGTCGCAGCTCGGCGTGTGCGGCGACAGCGAGACGCGGTTCACGCGCGACGTCGCGGTGGACGGGCGGACGGTGTACACGATCGACCCGGACCAGCTCCAGCAGCGGCCGGACGACGGCCTGCCGGCCTGGACCTTCGCGCCGGCCGTCCTGGCGGGCCTGGACGAGAGCCCGTACCTCCAGGCCGTGGCGGCCGAGGGGGGCCGCGTGGCGCTGCTCGACATCGGCCGCCAGAAAGTGATCGTCCTGGACGCGGCGGGCGTCGTCCTGCACGACTGGCCGATCGCGGCCGGCGACGGCAACGCCGTGCCGGTGGACATCGCCGTCCACGGCGACCGGGTCTACCTCACCGACCAGGGGCGCAACCGCGTCGTGGTCCGGGGCCTCGACGGCGCCGCCCTCGGCGACTTCGCGGTGCACGACGGGCCGCTGGCCATCGCCGCCGGCCCGACCGGCGACGTGTTCGTGCTCGGCCGCGGCGGCTGGGGCCTGCGCTACCGGCCCGACGGCGGTCTCGCGGCTGCCTGGGCGATGCCCGACCGCGCCATCGACGCGCTGGACATCGCGGTGGACGCCGGCGGCTACGTCTACGTCAACCACGTCCAGCGCGAGCCGTATCCCCAGATCGGAGGCAGCCGGCGCGGGCTGCCGGAGTACACCCTGGCCCAGGCGGGGGTGTGGGTGTTCGCCCCCGCCGCGGCGGCGCCCCCGTCCGTGCCGCCGGGGGCGTGCCTGGCCGTGCCCGACAAGCGCGCCCGCCCTGCCCGCATCCCGCTCGGGGCGACGGTCGACGTCGATCTCGCCGTCGACGGCGCGTGCCCCGGCGCGTTCGCGCCGGCGCAGGTCGTCGTCGCCTTCGACACGTCGCGCTCTATGACGTTCGACGGGGCGCTGGAACGGGCCCAGGCGGTGCTGACGGCGGTGCTCGGGGCGGTCGATGCCCGGGCCGTCGAGATCGGGCTGGTGACGTTCGACGACGGGGCGACGCTGGCGGCCCCGCTGACGCGCGACCTTGCGGACATCCGCGCCCGGATCCTCGGCCTGACGGGCGGCGGCGACACCCGCATGGCCGCGGGCATCGACCTCGCCGTCAGCGAGCTGACCGGTCCGCGCGGCGACGCGGCGGCCCGGCGGATCGTGCTGATCGTGAGCGACGGGGCGTTCAAGGACGACCCGGCCGACGCGGCGGCGCGGGCGCGCCAGGCCGGCGTCGACCTGTATGGCCTGGTGTTCTCGACCCAGGAGTCCAGCGACCTGTCGATCGTCGGCCTGCAGGAGATGGCCGGGGACCCGGATCGGGTGCTGGTGGACCCCACGGCGGTCGACCTCGGGCGGCTCGTCGCGGCGCTGGCCCGCTTTCGGCCGGTGGCCGGCCTGTTCCAGTCGATCACCATCGAGGACGTGATCCCCGCCAACATGCGCTACGTCGCCGGCTCGGCCCGGCCGGCGGCGGCGTTCGACGCCGTGCGCAACACGCTGACGTGGACGCTCTACGACGTGCCGGCGGCCGGCGGGGTCCGCCTGACCTACACGCTCGTGCCGCTGGAGTGCGGCCTGTGGCCGACGAACGTCGAGGCCACGGCGCGCTACCGCGACGCGCTGGGGAGCTCCGGCCGGCTGGTCTTCCCGATCCCGGAGGTCGACGTGTTCTGCGGTGCCTACCGCGTTTACCTGCCGATCACGACGGCGGGCGGCTGCATCCGGCCCGAGCGGCCGCTGGACGTGGCGCTGGTCATGGACACCTCCAGCAGCATGCGCGAGCCCGCGCCGGGCGGCGCGCGCACCAAGCTCGATGCCGCCAAGGACGCCGCCAGGGCGTTCGCCGACCTCCTGCGGCTGCCGTCGGACCGCGTGGGCGTGGTCGCGTTCAACCGGACGGCGGAGCGCGCGGTCGGCCTCACCGGCGACGCCGAGCGGGTGCGGGCGGCCTTGCGCGACCTCGTCTCGTCGGAGGGGACGCGCATCGACCTCGGCCTCGCCGTGGCCGCCGACGTCCTGGCGGAGCGCCGCCCGGGCACGCTGCCGGTCGTCGTGCTGCTCACCGACGGCCTGCAGAACGTCGACCAAGCCCCGAACGCCGCGGTCCTGGCGCGGGCGGCCGAGCTCAAGGCCACCGGCGTGCGCGTGTACACCATCGGGTTGGGCGGCGCCATCGACCGCGACCTCCTGCGGGCGGCGGCCTCGAGCGCCGACCACTACCGCGAGTCGCCGACGACGGACGACCTGGCGCGCATCTATGCCGAGATCTCCGAGCGGCTGGCGTGCGAGGGCGGCGGGTGAGCGCGGGCGGCGGCCCGGCGATCCGGGCTCGCGCGGCCCGGGCCATG
>CAYQBA010000180.1:0-9053 GCA_964415605.1 uncultured Anaerolineales bacterium
GACCGGGGGCGCGTCGGTCGCGGTCGGGGTGGACGGCGGCGCGGCCGTGGGCGACGGCGTCGGCGTGCCCCGCGGCGGCTCGGTCGGCGCGCTGGTGATCCGCGACGTCGCCGTCGGGGTCGCCGAAGCCCGGGGCTCCCCGGTCGCGGTCGGCGTGCCCCGCGGCGGCTCGATCGGCGTCGCCGTCGCGCGCGGCCCTTCCGTCGGCGTCGGCGTCCACGTCCGCCGTGGGTCTTCCGTCGCCGAGGGCGTGCGCGTGGGCCAGACCGCCGGGGTCTCGTTCGGGTCGGTGGTCGGAGTCGGCGTGACCCGTGGATCGTCGACCGGCGTGGGCGTGCCGGACGGCGTCGGCGTGCCCGGCGGGGTCCGCGACGGCGTCGGCGTGAACGTGCGCGTGCCGGCGGACGGCGTGAACGTCGCGGTGGGCGTGCCAGGGGGCGTCGTCGGCGTCGCGGACGCTGTTCCCGTCGGCACGACGGCCTTGACGCTCACCTTCACCGTCTGGACGAAGGGGCTGCCCTGCGCGCCGTCGGCCGTGTACGTCACGTAGCCGATGTACTCGCCCGGCAGCGGGCCGTGCGGGCCGGACCCGGGCAGCTTCGCCGGGTCGATGCCGACCGTCACGGCCGTCGGCGCCGTGCCGCCGGCCGGCGCCAGCTCGATCCAGCCCTGCGCCGTCGACGCCGCCCAGCTCAGCACGCCCGCGCCGCCGTTGGTCACCCAGATCGTCCGGTCGCCGGGCGGTGCGTTGCCGGTCATGCCGAAGGGCACCGTCGGCGCGCCGACCACCAGCACCGGGCCGGCGGGCGGCAGGCGGTTGGGGTCGAGCGGGTCCGTGCCGTTGTCGACCTCCACGCCGTCCGGCGCGCCGTCGCCGTCGGTGTCGGGCTTGCGCGGGTCCGTGCCGTGCATCCGCTCGTCGAGGTTGGCGAGCCCGTCGCCGTCGCCGTCACGGATGGCGTCCGCCAGGTCGAGCGGGTTCAGCCGATGCAGCAGCTCCCAGTCGTTCGGCAGCCCGTCGCGGTCGTAGTCCGGGATCACCTGGACCGTGACGCTGGCCGTCCCCACCTGCCCGTCGGCCGTGACGTCGACCTCGAAGGTGTGGGCGCCGACGGTCTCGAGCGTCGCGGAGAGCGTGCGCGTGTTGCCGATCGGCCGCCCGTCGTGCCGCCAGGCAAACGCACCCGCGTCCACGCCGCCGGCCGTGATCGACCGCGCGACGAGGTCGACGATGCTGCCCTCGGTGAACGTCGCGCCCGGCCGCGGCGAACGGATGAAGGCCAGCGGCGGGCGCGCCGCCAGCCCGAAGGGCGCCGACACCGCCGCGGCCGTGTGGAACCCGTCGCTGACCCGCACCCGGATGCGCGCCTGGGCGCTCGGCGGCACGTGCTCGGGCACCCAGGCAAAGCCCGCGCCCACGATGTACGGCGCGATCGTCAGCCACGTCTGCCCCCCGTCCGCGGAGTAGTCGAGCCCGTACTGCAGCGCGTCGCCGTCGGCGTCGGCGCCGGTCCACGCCACCGGGACCGTCGCGCCCGCGGCGAACGCGCCGCCGGTCGGGGCGGTCACGGCCACCGTCGGCGCGTGGGCACTGGGCGAGGCGGTCCACAGCACCTGGTCGTCCACGACGCGCACCAGCTCGACCACGGCCGTCCCGTCGGGGAACGGCACGCGCAGGTGGAACCAGCCGGCCGGCGGCGCGGTGTCGGCGTGATGCGCCTGGTCGTCCCCGCCATGGCGGTGGCCGGCCTCGAACGCCACGTCGAACGGGACGTCGACGAGCGCCGCGCCGCCGGCGCCGCGCAGCCGCAGCCGGAAGCCGCCGTCGCGCGCGGCGGGGGTGCGGCCCGCCGCCGTGTCCTCGACGTAGCGCAGCCGCATCGTCACCTCGCCGCCCTGCGTCATCCGCCCGGCCAGGCGCAGGCTGCGCGCGGCGTCGGCGGGAGCGGCGGGGGCGTCGGCGGCACGACGCTGGCCGTGCCGGATCCCGTCCGCGCTCCGCCCCAGCCGCTGCAGCAAGAGCGGGAAGTCGTCCGGAACGACATAGCCGGGGCAGGTCGAGACGATCTCCCAGCCGCCGAGGCCGTACTCGATGGTCGCGCAGGTCGCGAGCAGCATGGTGGCGTGGTCCAACGGCTCGAGGAACACGTTGAAGTTGTCGCGCCACGGGGCGTACGAGATGATCGACTTGGCCTGGTCGCTCGGACCGCAGCCGTTGGACATCACTTGCGTGGCCTCGCTGCCGGTGAGGCGGGCGATGCGGCGGGTGTCGCCGGTCTGGTCCTCGAGCGCCTGGCGGTAGCGCAGCTGCTCGAGGCAACCGCTCACGCCCTTGTCAGCCTCGTCCTTGTCGAACCACCGGCCCTCGTCGTAGCGCGAGTGCGCGCCGTTGGTGCTGGACTTGTTGGCCGCGCCGCCGGCCACCAGGCCGTAGGCGTGCATGACCTCGTGGACGATGGTCTTGCCGCCGACGCCCTCGGTGTTGAACGCCATGACCGTGTGCGTGCCGGCGTTGCTGACGCCGGCGGCCGTGTTGTCGCTGTCGCCGGCCTGGGGCGCCACCAGAGCCACCGCGTAGGTCATGCCGTCGGGCTGCACCTCGTCGTTGACAAGGTCGCGTACCGCGTTGCCGTCGTCGCCCTCGTCGGGGTTCTCGCCCTCGAGGTTGAGGTCGACGTCGTCGTAGCCGATGGCGCCGTACCACTTGTAGATCCAGGCGTTGGCCGTCCCGAACCAATCGACGTCCTGTTGCGGCATGAGGCGCGCCACGTGGTCGAAGCTGTCGAACGCCTGGCTCCAGAACGCCTGCCGCGCGGCGTTGGAGAACGTGGTCGGGAACACCGGCGTCATCACGAGCTTGCGGTTGGCGCCGGACGTGTCGACGAAGTCGAACGCGGACGGCACGAGGTCGACCGTCGCGACCTGGATCGGGCCGTTCTTGATCGTCACGCGCAGGCCGTCGAAGTCGGCCAGCGGGAAGAGCCCGGTGAAGCTGCTGCGCGGCGAGTTGAACTCCGCCACGGCGGTGAGGCCGGCGCCGAGCGGCGCGGACGGTGACGGCGCGGCCAACCACGGCAGAGGCTTGCCGCCCGGCGGGTCCCAGCCCGTCCACCCGGCGCGCTTGAGGGCGCCGCCCTTCTTCTTCCACTCCAGGACGACCTCGGTGGCCTTGACCTGGCACGCGCTCTCCTGGTCGTGCTCGGGGAAGACCTGGACGAGCGTGCGCTTGCCCCAGATCATGGGTTCGTCCATGACGGCCTGCTGGACGTTCGACCCGGCAATGGTCACCTTGGCCACCGCCAGGCTCGCCGCGCTCGTCGCCGTCGGGCCGTTCTGGCCCAGCCGCACGCTGACCTTGCCGGACGTGTCGCCGGGGCGGATCACGCGCCACAGCGTGTCGGCGTCCCAGGCGTCCGCGAGCTGCCAGGGGCCGTTGCCGACCTTCACGTAGGCCGAGTACGCGCCCTGCGCCATGAAGCCCTTGCCGTGCACGACGAGCGTCTCGCCGGGGCCGAGGCACGCGCCGTCGAGGCTGTTGATGCCCGGCGCCACCTTGAACGCGGCCGCGCTCGTGCCGGCGAGGCCGTTGGCGATGACGTGGATCGGGCCGTCGACGGCCAGCTTGGGCACCTTGACGACGAGCTGGGTGGCCGTCGCCGACACCACGGTGGCGCGGTAGACCTCGCTGCCGGTGTAGGCGAAGTACACCTTGTTGTAGGCCGGCCCGCGGTCGTCGAAGTGCGAGCCGTCGATGGTGACGGTGGCGAACGGCGCGCCCTGCGCCGGGCTGAAGCCGCCGACGACGGGCGCGAACTGGCCGATGGGCCCGGTGATGACGCCGCGCACCGACAGCAGCCCGCCGCTGGTGGCCCACAGGCGGTCGCCGCCCGCCGCGGCCGCGCCGACGCGATCGCGGTCCAGCATGCTGCCGGTGACGCGCAGCGTGGTCTGCGTGCCGGCCGCGTCCATCCCCAGCCCGGCGGCCGTGGCCGACCACACGACGCCGGCGCCGTCGACGGCCGCGCCGAGGACGTCGTCGGACGGGATCGCCCCGGCCGCGGCGGTCGCGACCGTCCACGCGCCCGTGGCCGGGTCCCACCGCGCCAACCCCGCCGGCGTCGCGGCCCGCATGCCGCCGGCGGGGTCGGGGACGAGGGCGCGGATGGCGCCGGCCGGCACGCCGTCGGCGGCGGTCATCGCGGTCCACGCGGGGGTCCCGGACGCGCCGGGGTCGAGGATCGCGATGCCGTGGGCCGCCGTCCCGACCCACACGCGGTCGGTGGCGTCGACGGCGATGGCCGTCAGGTCGTCGGAGGGCAGGCCGCTGGTGGCCTGGGTGAGCTTCAGCCAGTAGTCGCCCGCGCGCAGCCCGAGCCCGCCGGCCGTCGCGGCCCACAGCCGGCCCTGGGGATCGGTCGCCAGCCCGCGCACGTCGTCGTGCGGGAGGCCCTGGGCGGCCGTGGTCTGGACGGCCGTCGACGCGCCGTCGAAGGCGAACACGCCGCTGCCGGCGGTGGCGATCCACAGCTGGCCGGCGCCGTCGCGGGCGAAGCCGGTCACGGCGGCAACGGCGGCGCCGAGGCCGCGGCCGGACCAGCCTTCGGCCGTGGTGTACCAGCTGAAGCCGTTGCCGGTGCCCACCCACACGGCGCCGTCCTCGACCCACACGGGCCCGGGGGTCTTGCCGGGTGCCTTGAGACCGGCGCCGTCGAAGCGCAGCCAGCCGGGCGCGTGCTGGGTCAGCGTGGGGCTGTCGGGGTGGCCGAACCACACGGCCTCGCCGACGGCGTGGACGGCGGCGACCTTGGCCGACGCCAGCGGGGAGGCCGGCGGCGTCAGCATCCGCCAGCTGCCCTGGTCGTACACCGCGGCGCCGTTGGCGAAGGCCAGCCACATCCGGTTGGCGGGGTCGGCGTGGAAGTCGAGCGCCTGGTTGGACGGGAGGCCCGGCGCGCCGGTGTCGTACAGCGTCCACTTGGACTGGATGATGGCGTACACGTAGCGGCACACACCGATGGGGACCCAGGTGCTGGCGGCGGGGGCGGACGGCGCTTCGGGCCCGGAGTCGGGACCGGGACCGGCCGTGGTGACGTCGCCGGGGGATGTCGAGGCGCCGGGGGAAGTGTGGGCGCCGAGTGATGTCGAGGCGCCGGGGGAGGCGTGGACGCCGGGCGATGTCGAGACGCCGGGGGAGGCGTGGACGTCGGGCGATGTCGACACGCCGGGGGAGGCGTGGACGCCTTGCGGGCCGGCCGCGCGGTCGAGGGCCGGGATGTTCTGCTGCGCGCTGAGCCACAGCACGTTGCTGCGGTCGACCTCGATCCGCGAGGCCCGGTCGAACGGGCAGGCCGCCGGGCCGTTGACCGCCGTCCAGCTGCCGCCGTCGGACTTGGCGAGGCCGCTGGCGGTGGCGATGTATGTGACGGGCGTGATGACGGTCTGCACGGCGACGTCCAGCACGTCGTTGCTCGGCAGGCCGTCGGCGGTGGTGACCTTTAGCCACGCCTCGCCGCCGCGGCCCACGCTGTAACGCGCGGCGCCGCCGTCGGTCGCGACCCACAGCACGTCGGTCCCGGCGGCGGAGTCGACCGCGACGAGCCGGCGGATGTCGTTGCCCGGCAGACCGCTGGCCGCGTTGAAGTTGCGCCACGTGCCGTCGGACAGCTTCATCACGCTGAGGCCGGCGCCGGCGGTGCCGACCCACAGCTCGCCGCCGAAGACGGCGAGCGCCGTGATGGTGTTGCTCGACAGGCCGGGCAGGCCGCGACCGGTGCGGATCGTCGACCAGGCATAGGCCCCGCCGGCGCCGGGGGCGTACACCCGCAGGCCGTCGCCGCTCGTCCCCACGAACAGCCGGCCGTCGGACGCGCTGGCCAGCGCGGTCACGCCCTTGGTGGCGCCGGCCGGCCCGGCGGTGCGCCACGCGCCGTCCAGCGGGATGGCGGGGCCGTCGGGCACGCCGTCGGCCGGGCCGGCCAGCGTGGGGGCGACGAGGGCGCGCCCGAGCGCGGTGCCGTAATAGGTCGCCCAGGCGCCGCGGCGGGGATCGCGGGCCACGGCGTCGGCGGGGGCGGGAAGCGCGTCGCCGGCGATGGGCCGGGTCGCGGGCTGGTTGCTGGCGACCGTGAGCCCTTCGCCGGGCGCGTGAGACGCAGCGCCGCCGGGCGCCTGGGCCTCGGCGCGGCCGTGCGCGACGGCCGACTCGCCGCGTGACGCCAAGCCGTCGAGCGCCTGGAGCGGTCGACCGGCCAGCGCCGAGCCCGCCTGCAGGCACGGTCCCACGACCAGACCCAACGCCAAACCACGCAGCACGACCAGGGTGTTCGCTCGCATCATCCCCAACCTTTCCCAATACCACCGGAGCCGGACTCGTCCGCCGCCAGTCTAGGCGGCGGGCGTCCGGCTCGCGTCGGGAAAGCGTTCGGTGGGGGTCGCGCGAGCGTTCGGGAAGCGTTCGGGGCGGCGTCAGCGCTCCCCGACCAAATCCGCCGTCGCCGCGATCGCCAGCGCGATCGCCGCCTCGCGCGCCAGGGTCTCGCCGGACGCCCGGGCCGCCTCGAACGCCGCGTCGCCCAGCGCCGCGCGCGCCTCGGCCAGGGCCGCCTCCACCACCAGCGCGTCCGCCGCCGTGAGGCCAGGCTCACCCGCGGCCAGCACCCCGCGCGCCGCCGCGACGAGGCGCACCGCCGTCTTGGCGCGCCCGGCCCGCAGCGCCAGCCGGCCCAGCCCCATGAGCCCCTGCGCCACCCACGTCATGTCGTCGATGCGCCCCGCGACCGCGATGCACGCCCGGTAGCCCGCGTGCGCCGACCCCAGGTCGCCCCGCTCCAGCGCCAGCGCGCCCGTCATGGCGTGCGCCGCCGCCAGCATCTCGTCGTTGCCGAGCTCCACCGCCAGCGCGTGCAGCTCGCGCGTGTGCCCCTCCGCCGCCGCCAGGTCGCCCAGCGCCAGCGCAGCGCGGCCGAGCTGCGCCAGGATCTGCATCGCGTAAAACGGGATCTCCAGCCGCCGCGCCAGCGCCAGCGCCGGCTCGAGATGCGCCACCGCCGCCGCCGGCCGGCCCTGCTCGGTGGCCATCACGCCGAGGTTCCCGCGGAACACCACCTCCAGCCGCTCGTTGCCGAGCTCCGCGTTCGCGGCCAGCGCCGCGTGCAGGCGCGCCTCGGCCGCCGCGTAGTCGCGCTGCCGCCAGGCGATGCCCGCCAGGCTGTTCAGGACCCGCAGCATCCCGACGTCGTCTTCGATGGCCTCGGCGACCGCCAGCGCCCGCTCCGCGAACGCGCGCCCCCCCGCCAAGTCGTGGGCGCCGGTCGCCAGATCCGAGGCCCCGATCAGCGCCCGCAGCTGGAGCGCGTCGTGGGGATCGCTCGCGCGCCGGGCCAACGCGCGCGCCATCATCCGGCTGCCCTCCTCGAAGTGCACCCGCATCTCCCAGAAGCGGATGAGGTCCGCGGCGAGCGCGAGCTCCGCCGTCGCCGCCCCCGGATCGGCGTGGTACCACGCCAGCGCCGCCCGGAAGTTGTCGTGCTCCTGGGCCAGCACGCGCAGCCAGTGCGCCTGCTCCGACCCCCGCAGCCCCGCGCTGCCCGCGGCCGCGAGCGCGCTGAAGTGCGCGGCGTGGCGCCCGCTCACCGCCGCCAGCTCGCCGCGCGCCGCCAGCATCTCGCGCCCGTGCTCGCGCACCACCCGGAGCATCCGGAACCGCGGCCCGTCGACGGCGTCGCCGTCGGGGTCCTCGACGCGGGCGAGCATGCTGGCCTCGACCAGGCCCTCGAGGTCCGCCAGGAACGCGGCGGGCACACCGGCCGGATCGCCGTCTGCGCTCGAGCTCGGAGGCGGATGGCCGCCCGGGTCGGCCGCTCCCGCGGCGTCGCTCCGGCCGCCCCCCACCGCCCGTGCCTCGCCCGAGCCCGGCGCCGTCCCGCCCTGCCCAGGGCTCGCGCCCGCGATCGGCGCATCCGCCCCCCCGCACACGGCCGCCGCCGCCTCCAGACCGAAGCCGCCCGCGAACACCGCCAGCCGGCAGAAGAGCGCCCGCTGGCGCGGGCCGAGAAGCTGAAAGCCCCAGTTCATCGCGTCCCGCAGGCTCCGATGCCGCGCCGGCACATCCACGCGCCGCCCCGCCAGCGCCGTCGGCCGCGGGGCGAGCCGGGCCAGCATGGCCGCCGGGGACAGCAGCCGGATGTGCGCCGCCAGGATCTCGATGGCCAGCGGCAGGCCGTCAAACCGCCGGCACAGCTCGGCCACCTCCGCCAGCTCGCTGCCGCTGGGCACCCAGCCCGGCCGCAGCGCGGCCGCGCGCTGGACGAAGAGCCGCACCGCCTCGCTGTCCGCCGCCGCGCCCGCTGACGCCGGCTCCGGCAGCCCCAGCGGCGGCAGGCTCACCTCGTGCTCCCCGTACAGCCGGAGCACCGACCGGCTCGTCGCCAGCACGCCCAGCCGGGGGCTCGCGTCCAAGAGCCGCGGCACCAGCGCCGCCGCGTCCAGCACGTGCTCGAAGTTGTCGAGCACCAGCAGCAGCGCCCGCGGCGCCAGGTGTTCCCCCAGGCGGTCCATCAGCGGCTGGGCGCCGGACGGCGCCAGGCCCAGCACCGCCGCGATGGCCGGCCCGACCAGCCGCGCCTCGCCCAAGGCCGACAGGTCCACGAAGAACACGCCGTCCGGGAACCGCGCCGGTCGGGCATCCCGCAGCCGCCCCGCCGCCTCGAGCGCCAGCCGCGTCTTGCCCACGCCGCCCGGGCCGGTGATCGTCACTAACCGCGCGCCCTGCCCCGGCGCGCCCAGCCAGCCTTCGATGGTCGCCACCGCATCGGCTCGGCCGACGAAGCTCGTCCGCGGGGCGGGCAGATTGCCGGGCACGGCCTTGGGCTCGAGGCTGCCGACGATCCCCGGCGCGCCCACCCCGTCGCCGGCATCCGCCGCACCTTCCACCCCGCCCGCCGCCGTCTCCGCCGATCCGGCCCGCGCCGCGGGGTCGCCGCCCCGCCCCGTGGCGCCGCCCACCTCGGCCGGCAGCGCCCCGCCGTCCGCGATCGCGTCGCGCAGCGTGCGCG
>CAYQBA010000181.1:0-9003 GCA_964415605.1 uncultured Anaerolineales bacterium
CGCCGTGGGCGCGGCCGCGGATGCCCGCCAGCGTCTCGCCGTGCTCGGCCAGCCACGCGGCCAGGTCGGCGCGCAGCCGGCCGAACACGCCCGGGCCGCCGGCGTACACGGCCGAGCCCACCCCGACGGCGGTGGCGCCGGCCATGACGAGCTCGACGGCATCGGCCGCGCACGCCACGCCGCCGGTGCCGATGATCGGGACGCCGACGGCGCGCGCCACCTGGTAGACGGCGTGCACGGCGACGGGCCGGAGCGCCGGGCCGGACACGCCGCCGGATCGGTTGTGCAGCACCGGCACGCCGCTCTCGATGTCGATCAGCATGCCGGGCATGGTGTTGATGGCGCAGATCGCGTCGGCACCGGCGTCGACGACGGCCTGGGCGATGCGGCCGATGTCGGGCACGTTGGGGGCGAGCTTGATGATCAGCGGCAGCGACACGGCGCGGCGCACCGCGGCGGTGACGGCGGCGGCCGACGCGCAGCTGCCGGCAAACGGCTCGCCGAACTCCGAGCCGACGTTGGGGCAGCTGATGTTGACTTCCAACAGGTCCGGCGCGGCGCCGGCCACGATCTCGGCCACGCGGGCGAAGTTGTCGACGGTGTCGGCGAAGATGCTCGCGATCATGGGGACGCCCAGCGGCGCCAGGGCAGCGCGGGTCTCGGCCAGGAGCGCGACCTCGGCCGCCGCGCCGGGGTTGGCCAGCCCGATGGCGTTGAGCAAGCCCGGCCCGAAGTCGACACACGTCGGGTTGACGTGCCCGCCGCGCGGTGCCGGTCCGCACGACTTGGCGGTCACCGCGCCGGCTCCGGCACGGGCGGCGCGTTCCATCAGCGATGCGTGGGTGCCGAGGATCCCCGATGCCAGGACAAACGGGTTGACCAGCCGGACGCCGGCGATGTCGACGCCGAGGTCAGGTGCGGGGGCGGCGAACGGGGACGGAACAGCGGTTGGTGCGGTCATGGGTGCGGCCGGATTATAGCGGCGGGCGGGTCGTTGGGGCAGCGGTGGGTGGGCGGCCGGTTCTCGATGCGGCACTTGACGCCAGAACGCATGATCTATATACTTTTGTTCTATGATCCCCGAGGTTCCCTACCCTCCCGGAGGCGTCCCATGACCGCCCCACCCGCCCGCCGCCAGCGGCGCGACCGGCAGCACGACGGCGCCGCGCTCCTCCTCGAGGTCGAGCGCTATCGGCGCAAGCACGGCATCGGCATCTCCTACGACGAGCTCAACGCGGTCTTGCGCTACGGCTCGAAGGACAAGGTGAAGCGCGACATCGACTGGTGCGTGGCGCGCGATTGGGCGACTTACGTCCCCAAGACCGCGCGCTCCATCCGGGTGCTGCAGGCCGGAATCGAGGCGATCGACCGCTGCTTCCCCGGCGCCCTGGCGGGCCCTGGGCTGGCCCGCGCGGCCGCCGCGCGCAGCTGGTCCGGCGGCGTGGACTGGATCCGCGTCCTGCCGGCCGACATCGCGGCGGGCCCCGCCACGAACGAGTCGGTGGCCCTCCAGCTCGCCCACGCGCGGGAGCGCCTGCCGCTGCCGGCGGGCGCGATCAGCGCCCCGGAGCGCTGCTTCGCGGTGCGGGTGCGCGGCAACTCGATGCGCGACGCCCACATCCTCGACGGCGACCTCGTCGTCCTGCGCTCGACGGACGCGGCCGACCGCAACCAGATCGTGGCGGTGGTGCTGCCGGACGAGGGCGTGACGCTGAAGCGCTACCTGCCGCTGCCCAAGCAGGGGATCATCCGCTTCAAGGCCGAGAACCCGGCGGTGCCGCACATCGACGTGCCGATCCGCGGCGAAGGCTACGACGGCCCGATGCCGCGCATCATCGGGGTCTTCAAGACGCTGCACCGCGGGCTGACGCTCCTGGTCAACACGGAGTAGCCGCCCGCCGGGTCGATGGCGGTGGTATCATCCCCCACGCGGACCGGCGCGGCACGGGGGGATGACGTCCGACATCGATGATTGAGATCACGCCCGAGATCGTCGAGGCGGCGCTCAAGGACGTCCGGCGCGGCGCCCGGCTCCGCTCCAGCCCGCTCGTCGGCCTGGACTGCCTGCGCCGGCGGGTCGACTCCACGACGGGCCCCTTCGAAGCCGACGCCCCGCGCGAGCACCTCCTGCGCGACCTGCTGTGCCGGCTGGTGGCCGAGGGTCTGGCGGCGGCGCGCGGCGATTCGCCCCGCGGGCTGCTCGAGCCGCGGCGGTCGGAGACGGTGGTCGAATCCGAGCTGGCCGGGGATTTCGAGCGTGGCGACCGGGACCGCGAGGCGTGGAGCGTGCTGTACCATCGCTTCACGGCGCCGATGCCGCTGGACGTCCAGACGCTGGCGGCGCTGACGCAGGCGCCCGGCGCGCGCAACCCCGAACGCCAGATCCGCCGGCGCTGCGTGCTCGGCTTCGACAAGCTGGCGGCGCGCTTGCGGGCGCTGGAGCGCGAGGTCACGCGCGAACCTGCGCCCGGGGCGGTGGCCGCGGCGTTCCCGGACGCGGCGCGGCACAATCTGCCGCCGCGCCGCAACCGCTACATCCGCGACGAGGCGGTGCTGGCGTCGGTGGAGGCGCTGCTGGGCGGCACGCGCCTGCTCACGCTGGTGGGCCCGGGCGGCGTCGGGAAGACGCGGCTGGCGCTGGAGCTGGCGCGCCGGCGGCTGCCCTATTGGCGCGACGGGGTGTGGTTCGTGGGCCTGGGGGACGTGGCGCACGGCGGCGACGTCCTGCCGGCGGTGGCGCGCGCGCTCCGGCTCCAGGACCCGTCGGAGCCGCTCAGCCTGCCGGCCCTGGTGCGGCGGCTGCGGGATCGGCAGCTGCTATTGGTGCTCGACAACTGCGAGCACGTCCTCGATGCGTGCGGCGCGTTGGCGAACGCGGTGCTCGAGGGGTGCGGCGAGGTCTCGATCCTGGCGACCAGCCGGGGGCGCCTCAACGTCGCCGGGGAGCAGCTGTGGGACGTGCCGACGCTGGGCGTGCCGGCGGGGGATGCGCGGGCGGTGGGCCGGGCGGCACGCACGTCGCCGGTGGAGGTGGCGGGAGCGCCGGCCGAGACGTCCGGGCTGGTGGATCCAGCGGATCCCGAGGCGCTGCTGCGGGGCGAGGCGGTGGCGCTGTTCGTCGATCGGGCGGCGGAGGTGCGGCACGGCTTTCGGCTGGACCGGGGGAACGCGGCCGACGTGGCGCGGCTATGTCAGCAGCTCGAGGGCCTCCCGCTGGCGATCGAGCTGGCGGCGGGGCGGATGCGCACGTTGTCGGTAGGCGCGATCGGGGCGCAAATCGAGGACCTGCTCGGGCTGCTGACGCACGGCGCGGCGGGCACGCCGGATCGGCACCGCACGATGCGGGCGGCGATCGGATGGAGCCACGACCTGCTGTCGGGGCTGGAGCAGGCGGTCTTCGCGCGGCTGGCGGTGTTCCGCGGCGGGTGGTCGTTCGAGGCGGCGCGGGCGGTCTGCGCGGGCGGCTCGATCGCGGAGGGCGACGTGCTCGAGGCCTTGGGCGGGCTGGTGGAGCAGTCGCTGGTCGAGGCGGACGTGGCGGGGGGCGTGCCGCGCTACCGGTGCCTCGAGCCGATCCGGCGGTTCGCGGTGGAGCGGCTGGCGGACGACGCCGGGGCGGACGCGGCGCGCGACCGGCACCTGGCGTTCTTCGCGGCGCTGGCGGAACGGGCGGAGCCGGAGCTGACGGGGGCGGATCAGGCGGGCTGGCTGGCGCGGCTGGACGCGGACTACGCGAACCTGATCGAGGCGCTGGATCATGCGGTGGCGGCGGGTGGGAGGCAGGACGGCGAGGCGGGCGCGCGGGTGTCGACCGGCCTGCGCCTGGCGGCGGCGCTGTGGCGGTACTGGGACGCGCGGGGGAACCAGGCGGACGGGCGGGTACGGCTGGAGCGGCTGCTTGGCTTGGCGACGGAAGCCACGCCGGACGCGGTTCGGGCGGCGGGGCTACACGCGGGGGGCGTGTTGGCGATGATCGCGTCCGACGATGTCGCGGCGCTGGCGGCGCTCGAGGCGTGTGCCGAGCTTCGGCGCCGGAACGAGGACTGGCGGGGGCTGGGGCGGACGCTGAACAACCTGGCGGCCATCCGCCATCGCGAGGACAAGCTGGACGAGGCGCGGCGGTTGTACGGCGAAGCCCTGGGCGCGGCGCGCCGGGCGGGCGACGACTGGAACGTGGCCAACCTCTTGCTCAACCTGTCGAAGATGGCGTGGCTCTTGAACGACCTCGGCACCGCGGAGGCATCGTTGGCGGAGAGCGTACCGGCATTTACGCGGTTGGGTGATCTCGGCGGCGTGGCCGCCGCGCGCCACATGCTCGGGCTGGTGCTGTACCGCCTGGGCGATGACGACGGGGCGGCTGCGGAGCTGCGGCAGGCTCTGGCGCATTACGAAGCGGTGGGGCATCGCTCGGCGGAGGCGGAGGTCAGGCGCGATCTCGGCAGCCTGAGCCACGTGGCGGGCAATTACAGCGCGGCCGAGCGGGAGTTCAAGCGGTGCGTGGAGATCTGCGCGTCGATCGACGAGCGTTGGGTGCGCAGCGCGGCGCTGAACCATCTCGGCCAGGTGATGGCCGACACCGGGCACCCGGCCGAAGCCCTGGCGCACTTCGAGCACGCCTGGAAGATGGCGACCCAGTGCGGGAACCCATATGCCCAGGGCGAGGCGTTGAACGGCATCGCCCGCATCCGCCTGCACCAGGGGCAGCACGCGGCGGCGCGCGTCGTGCTGTGCCGATGCCTGTCGCTGGGCGCGAAGATCGAGGGCGCACGCCACACGCTGCCGTGGCTGGCGACGGTGATCCGCTACTTGGTGGTCACGGGTGGCTTGGCGCAGGCGGCGCGGCTGTACGATGTCTACCGCGCGGCGCAAGCGCGCTACGGGTGGCGACTGCCGCCGGCACAGGACGCGGAGCTGGCGGGCGCGGTGGGGGGATTGGCCACCGCGCCCGTCGAGGGCAGCATCACGCCGGACGAGGCGCTGCAGGCGGCGATGGTTGCCGTGTGCCGTGGCGATTTGACGCCGGATGGTGGTTGACGACACGATGGGCCAGAAGTCGTCCCGAAGCAAGGCAGCGGTATGGAGTGCCGCGTTCTGGACGGCTGCAGCACTCCATGCCGGCAAGATGCCGGCGCGCCCCGCGGGGTCGTTGTTCGCGGCCTCCTCACCTGGCTCCGGCGCGATCAGGGAACTTGAGCACAGATGTTGGTCAGGTTGGCGATCTGCCCGGTGGGCTTGATGGATGCGCCTTGCTGGACGACGACGCAGTAAGTCGCGGTGGGCGTGCCGATGGGACTGAACGAGAAGTTTGGGTTCGAGCTTGAAGCAGTCGTGGATCCCACGGGCTCTCCCGTACATTCCGAGGTGGCACTGTTCCATTCGCGCAAGACCACGGTGTAAGTGTTCATCCCGGACGGAGGGACAGCGCACCCCGCTGCATCATGCACCTTTCCGGCTGCCGACGGTCGCGGCAGGGACGGGCTCGGCTCGTTCGGCGGATCGCTCGGGTCGGCGTCGGCCGGGGGGTTCAGCTGCGGTGGCTGGGAGCACGCCGCCTTGTCGTGGATGCCCGAACGGGTGTCGTTGGCACTTTCCGGTCGCACGCTGACAGCCCAATAGACCGCTTGGTCGGAGGAGCCCGATCCCGAGACTCTGAGCGCCCACGACCCGCCCGCGGACTCGACAATCGAGCGCGCGTGCTCGAAGACCGTCAGGCAGCCGTTGCTCACGTCGACCGGCTGGTCACCATTCGTGATGGCCAGGTCGAGATCCGTATGTTGTTGGGCGTCGTGTGCCTCCGGCCACCAGATGGTGGCATCGATGACGGAGCGCGCGGGGATGGTGATCTGAGAGGGCAGCGTGATGGTTGTCTCCGTCGATGACTTGGTCACCACCAATTGGCCCCACGCGAAGGCGGCGTCAGAATGCAGGACAAACTTGCCGCCGCCGGCAAGCGGCGAGAAGCCCTGCTCGCCGTGGATGGGGTTGAAGGCCTGGTCGCCGCCGTTCAGCATGAACGCGTAGACCTCGCCCGGCGACACCTCGTACTGGCTGTTGCCAGGGACGGTCTTGCCCTTGGCCTCCATCCACTTGCGGACATTCTCCGTGGCGGCCGCGGCGACCGCCGCGCCGCCGCTCGTCTTGTCGTAGAGTTCATTGTCCACGGTGATGTTGGTTGGGAACAACAAGTCTGGCTTCACGCGCCCGTCGGGGACATGGCCGATGCGCTGGGTGTCGATCCGGTCACCTGTGCTCAAATCGTAGGCTCCGATCGCCAACGCCTTGTGCGCGCTGGCCGGTGACGCCATCAGCCATGCCCACGGGCCTGTGCCGTGCCCGTTATCGGCGTGACTGCCGAGGTTGCCGGCGGGCGCAACGATGACACGGCCTGGGTTTGTGCCTTGCTGTACATCGAATGCCGAATCGGCGTTGCGGGCCACGAGCCCGCTCGCGGGGTTCTCTTCGGGCTGCACTTGAGCGAGGATGACGGCGTTGTTGGCGTTTGCCACGGCGGCCTGGAAGCCGCGGGCGATGTGGGGCACGGTCGCTGGCTTCGGATCGAGAGGTTGTGCCTTTCCGTAGACGCGATAGCTGCGGATCGAGGCGACACCGAGGCCTCTCAGCACAGCGACGCTGAGTGTTCCGTGCTTCCATGCATCCACGCTCGGGAAGCCTTGATTCGCGGTACATGGCACGCCATCCTCCACGCAATCGTAGGCGCCTGCGACGTCCTGATCCCTGGGCGGATTCACGCCTGTGTCGAGCAGCGCGAGCGTCTTCGATGTGCCTTCTGCGATGAATGCCGGCGTGAATCCGATGGCCTCCAGCACATCCTCCACCGGGACGTCTTCCGCCGGCCTGGGCTGCTGGCGGTGTTGGAGACGGGTCTGGCGCATTCCGGGTTGCCCCGATGCCGGCCCATATCCCGTCTCATTCGGCTCGATGTACACCACGCTCTTGTCGCGCGCGATGAGGTCGATGTTGGCCGCCGACGTGGCCGTGACCGCCAGGGCTGGCGCTAACCAGAAGCGCTCGACGCCGGAAGCCTCGATGGCGGGAGGTAACCGCATCTGATACGTTTGCAGGAAGCCATCATACAGAGCCGCGCGATCGTCGAGGATGCTGTCGATACACGCTTGTACGGCAGGGGGTATCGGACCTTCGTCTCCCGCGAGCGCCACTTGCGGCAACCCCGGGAGCTGATACTCGCCATCGTCGAGCACGACGACGATGGGCAGGGGGCCAGGCAACCGGTCTTCGATCCAGCCCTTGATGACCGGGTGGATCTTGGACTGCGGCGGACGACCAGACAGGTCGGATGATGGCGCGGATGGCCATGGGCGCGAAGCACCCTGGTTCCCGATGACCTGGGCATCGGCCCCGCCGCCGGTCACGGCAACCCACCGATCGAACCACTCGCGCGGGGTGTCGTCACACGCGCTCGACCCCGCGGATCCCACCGGTGCATCGGTCGCCGGCACCACGGTCGCCGCGTCCGGGGTTGCGGGTTGTTGTGTCGCGTTCTCGACTGGGGGGGACGGTGTCTCTTGACGACACGCCCCGAGTCCCAAGACCATCAGCCCCGCCGCAACAGCCGCAACGCACCACCCCAATCGTGATCGATCAGCCATCATCCCGCATCTCCCCCGTTGCCTGGAATCGGATCACGATCCACGAGCCGGCCCATCGCCATTGCGTGATGTGGTTGAACATCACGACGGCGCAAGCTCGCGTGCCGCGCGACACGTATGCGTGTCATCAGCGCATTATACACACGACATCATGTGCAAGTTCGGTCATCGCGACCGGGCCGTTGCACGATACCAAACGGCGTGCAACAGCTCAACATCGCCGCGCTTGACTCGATCACCAGCGGCGCGTCCCACCCGGACTGACGGCGCGTCCCGTCCGCGATATAATCCCCCCACATCCCATGCCCGTCCCTCGTGCATCCCCGGCCGTACCGGATGCTGTCTCGCCCGCCAGCGTCCGCCGCGCGCTGCGCCGCTGGCACGAGCCCGACGTCGGGCGCACCGAGCTGGCCGCCGAGCTCGCCCTCGTCGCCGCCTGGCTTGCCGCCGAGGGCCGCGCCGACACGCCGATCCATCGCGCCGAGGCCCTGCGCGCCGTGCTCGGCCGCGGCCTCGACGCGATGCGCCAGGCCGGCTACGCCGATGCCGCCGACCTGCTCTACCGCCAGTACGTCCGCCAGGACGCCGTGATGCTCATCGCCGACGACCTCGCCCTCGGCGAGCGCGGCTACTTCAAGCGCCAGCGGGCGGCCGTCGAGACGCTCGCCGCCACGCTGGCGACGCTCGAGGCCGACGCCGCGATCGCCGCGGGCGCGGCGGTGGCTGCGAGCACCGCGGCGTCGGTCGCGCCGCCGATCGACGAGGCCGCCAGCCCAGCGCCCTTCCAGGCCCCCGCCGCACCGGTGTGGTGGGTCGGGCGCGGCGACGACATCGCGTGGATCGAGCGCGAGATCACCGGGTCCGCCGCCGCCCCGGGCCCCATCGTCGTCGGGCTGGTCGGCATGGGCGGCCTGGGCAAGACGGCCCTCGCCACGTTCGCCGCGCACCGGCTGCGCGACCGCTTCCCGGACGGCGTGCTGTGGCTGAGTCTGGCGCATGCCGACCCCGACACGCTGCTCCTGCACGTCGCCGGCGCCTTCGGGGCGCTCGAGCGCGTCGCCCGGCTCGACGATCCCGCCGCTCGGGCGGCGACGGTGCGCGAGCTCCTCAACCGCCGCCACGCGCTGGTGGTGCTCGACGATGCCCAGTCCGACGGCCAGTGCGAGCCGCTCCTGCCGTCGGCCGGACGGTCGCGCGTCGTCGTCACCACCCGCCGGGGGGACCTGGGCGTGCTGCAGGCGGCCCCGACGCTGGGCCTGGCGGGCTTCACCGAGGCCGAGTCCGTCGATCTCCTGCGCCGGGCAATCGGGGATGCCCGCGTGCGCGCGGACCCGGTGGGCGCGGCCGCCGTCGCGGCGTGCTGCGCCCACCTGCC
>CAYQBA010000182.1:0-8976 GCA_964415605.1 uncultured Anaerolineales bacterium
AGCAGCGCGCCGGCCGGCCGGGGCGATCCGTCATTGGGGCCAGAACGGATCCGCGCGGCACGCGATGTCGGCCGTGAAGTCCCGATAGACGGCCGACAGGTCCTCGCCGTCCGGTGCGATGCGGTACATGCCGGCCCGGCTGGCCATGCTGCGCAGCGCCGCGTCGTCGACGTCGTTGCCCAGGCCGACGGTGTAGAGCTGCGCGCCGCGCGCCTTGGCGGCGTCGGCCGCGGCGATGGCGGCCTCGACCGGCACGGGGTTGGCGCGGCCATCGGTCAGCACGATCATGACCGCCTGGTTGCGGCTGTCACGCGCCGTGCCGAAGAGGGCGTCGGTGCCGGCGGCGACGCCGAGGTCGAGGCGGGTGGTCAGGTCGACGTCGATCGAGGCCAGGGCGCCGGCCAGCGCCGCGTGGTCGCGGCCGAGCGGGACCAGCGTCGTGGCCGCGCGGTTGAAGACCACCAGCGCGGCCTGGTCGGCCTTGCCGGCCGCGTCCGGCGCGAAGTCCAGCCGATCGACGAACAGCCGGGCCGCCTCGGCCGCCGCGGCGAGCTTGGGGCGGCCGCTGCGGGTCGGCTCGAGCATGCTCGAAGACGCGTCGAGCACCAGCACGATGTCGGCGCGCACCTTGTCGGGCCGGCACTGCTCGCGCACCACGAGCGGCAGGTAGATCGGCGCGGGCTTCGGGGTCGCGGTGGGGGCCGGGGTCGGCGGCACGGATGTCGGTGTGGGCGGGAGCGGGCTGGGCGTCGGTGTCGGGGGCGGGGTGTCCGTCGGCGTCGGCGTCGCGGTATCGGTCGGCGTGGGCGGCTCGGGCGTGGGGGTGGGCGGCACCGCACACGGCGCGACGACGGTGATCCATCCGGTGGGGACGACGACGCCGAAGTCGCGGTGCAGGCTGTCGGTCAGCGCCACGCGCCCGCCGCCGAGGACGTTGGCGCCCAGGCCGTTGGGCTGGACGCGGTACGTGATGGTGTACGGGTGATCGAAGGGGCCGGCGAGGATCCAGCGCGGCGTCCGCCCGTCGGGCCCGACGTCGTCGGGCGCCGGGCTGGCCGAGCCCGGCACGAGGTCGAGCCCCGGCGGCAGGACGTCCACGAGCGACACCGCCCGCAGGAACGTCGAGGCTGTCTGGCGGACCACGTCGCTCAGGATCGCGGCCAGCCGGGCACCCTCGCCGAAGCCGAGGTAGAGGCGCGGCTCGCTGGCCGCCTGGCGCAGCACCGGATCGCAGTGCGTCCAGGCATAGCACGTCGAGATGACCGTGGCGCCGCGCGACTTGGCGCGCTGCGCGCCGCGCAGGACGCCCGGCACGGCCTCGGCGGTGTAGATCCCGAGCGGCGCGAGGATCACGATCTCGTGGATGTCGGCGTTGCGCGGCAGGCCGCGCGCGCCGTCGTCGAGGATGCGCACGGCTTCCTTGAAGCCGCAGTCGAAGCACTGCACCTGGGCGCCGAAGCGCGACACGACCGGGATGTCGAGGACGGAGACGATGCGCTGCTCCTCGTTGGTCAACGCCTCCTTGCGGACGGCGCTGCCGCGCTGCATCCATACCACGCCGACCTTGACGTGCGGGTTCTCGCGCAGGTCGAGCTGGTTGACCGCGTTGCGCAGCGCGCTCGTGCGGTCCTTGGGCTCGGAGTAGCTGGGCTTGTACACCTCGTCGATGACGATGACGATGTGGACCGGCGTTCCCGGGCAGCCGGGCCGCACGCTGACCGTGACCGCCGTGGTCTCGCACTGCTGGAGCACGTTCGGGCCGACCACGCGGTCCGCGGTGCACGTGCACGGGCTTTCGCTGCCGCCTCCCGGCTGCCGCGCCGGGGCGGCCCGGCTGGTGGACGCCAGCCCACCCAGGCTGCCGATCGACACGGCCGCTGCGAACACGGCGGCGAGCCACACCGCACTGCCGCGCGAGGGGATCATCATGCGCCTCCTCCTGGCTGCCATGTGGACCGGCCCGGTCGCGGGCGACCCGCATGGGCGACGATGCGCCGTTCCCCGGCGCTTGATGGACGGGGTCGATCGGACGCCGCGGTGTCGGAAGAGGGTGGGGAGCCGGCGCCGGGGCGTCATCTGGGATCGAGCGTCCGGCGTATCCTACCATAGCTGTCAAACGAGGGGCAGGTCGCGCGTTGGCGCCGGCGCGCGAAGCGTCGAGCTGAGGCATGCGCGGGCTTCCCGAACCACGCGCGGGACACGCGGTTGGAGCAACTCGCCTGAACCGTGACGACAACGCCTCTCTGGCGGCCTTCAGCGCCTAGGGCCGCATCCAGGGCAGCCACAGATGATAGGCCGCGGCCACCACCAGCCCTCCGACGTCGAGCTGGACATCGATGGGCCGCCCGCTGGCGTCGGCGAGCTGCAAGAACGTCACGCGCGGCCGCCGGCCATTCGCGGAGGCGCGGCGGAACCGCAGGCGCGCCAGCGTCGCATCGCCGTGGAGCGGGGGCGTGGGCGCCACGAGCGTCACCGCCAGGTGCGCCTGGCCGGCGGCCGGGTCGACCGTGTTGGCGATGACCTGGGCGCCGGCGGGCACGTCGCCGAGCGCGGCGGCCTGGATGCCCGCCGCGGCGGGGTCGGCGTCGACGATCGACGTCGACCCCGGATCGAACCGCACGGAGAGCGCGAAGGCGTAGACGTCCCGCGCGCCGTGCACGCTGAACGGGACGTCGACGATCGTCCCGTCGTCCATGGCGGACGGGACGGCCGCGAGGGGGATCTGGGCGGCCTCGGGTGGCGCCGCGCGGGCCAGGGAGCCAAGGCGAACCGTCGGGAGCGTTGGCTCCGCTGCAGCCGCCGGTCGATCGGCGCCGGGATCGACGGGGTCAGGCGGCATGGGATCGCCGGCGGGCCCGCGGCTTGTCGCGAAGCCGCGCGCCTCGGGCCCGGCCGCTTCGGTCGATCCGCGCGACGTGTCCGCTGCCGGCCCGGCGGTGTCCCACGTCGTGGGGCACGCGGCCCCCTGGTGGACCGCCACCGCCACGACGTCGAAGAGGTCGACCGCGCCGTCGGCGTTGACGTCGGCGCACGGTGGGTCGACTGGCGCGACCGCGCCATAGAGGGCGCTCACGGCCGCCAGGTCGCGGGCGTCGATGGCGCAGTCCGCCACGACGTCGCCCAGCCGCACCCGGGCGTCGGGGGCGCGCGTCAACGCTGCCCCGGCGGGCACGGTGAGCGTGGTCGCGGCGGTCAGGCCGCAGCGGGCGGTCGCCTCGAGACGATGCGCGCCCGCACCCACGGCGCGGAAGAAGTAGCGGCCATCGGCGCCGACCGGCGCCCGCCCACCGTCCAGCGACACCATCGCCCCCGCCGGCGCGGCGAGCGGCGGGGCGTGGAGGCGGCCGGCGAGCATCCCGTCGGGGCCGAAGCAGTCGAGCGGCGCGGCGGCGGCGACGGTCACGTCGACCACGCGCGGGCAACCGTCGGCCGGGCGCACCTCCCGGCCGCGTACCGCGACGGATCGGCCGAGCCAGGCGTCCAGCGCGGCCGGGTCGTCGGCGGCCAGCGGCGCGCTCGTCGTCCCGTTGCACGCCACCACCACGAAGCCGCCGGCCGGGCACGCGCCGCCAGCGCCCGCTTCGGGCACCCGGTGCTCCAGCCGTCCGGTGAGCTCGACCGCGGGCAGGACCACGCCCGCCACGTCGCCGACGGCATGGAAGACCTCCTTCTGGCGGTCGCGGTCGTCGCCGAACCACAGCACATGGCCTCGCCCCGCGGCGTCGATGACCGCGGCGGCGTTGCGGCTCGCGGCCGCCACGGCCGAGTCGTCGATCCGCTCCGGCGGGCCCCAGCCCGGTCCGCGCCAATGCGCACCCCACAGCGTCGACGATGGTCCGGCAGCGGCGTGCCACGCCACCAGCGCCGCGCCCGCGGGCCCGCCGGCGACCGCCGGTCGATCCGCCTCCGGCGCGCCGGGGGCCGACACGCGGGCGTCGGCCGTCCACGCGTCGGCGGGGCCGCCGTCCGGCCGGGGCGCCAGCCGCGCGGCCCAGACCGCGCCCGTGCCGTCGCGCTCGTCGTGCCACACCGCGGTCACGGTCCCCATCCGGTCCGCGCCGAGCGCCGGGTCGGCCTGGCGCGCGGTGCCGGCGTCGGTGTTCAGGCGGACCGCCGGGCCCCAGCCGGGGTCGCTCGGCGCGCGGCGTGCCACGAAGATGTCGCCGGGGTCGCGGCGATGGTCGGCCCAGGCCACGAACGCCTCGCCCGAAGGGGCCACGGCAATCGCGGGGCGTTCCTGTACGCCATCGGGGTCGCCGTTGACGCGCTGGCTGGGTTGCCAACGGCCGTCGGCCGCGCGGTAGGCGGTGTAGATGTCCGACTGGCCGTCGCGGTAGTCCGACCACACCACGTACACGCCGCCGCGGTCGTCGGCGGCGATGGCGGGGGACCACTGGATGGTCTGGGTGCCGTCGTCGTTGACCCGCCGCGGGGGGCTCCACGCGCCGCCGCCGGCCGGGAGGGTGCTGATGTAGACGTCCGGATCGACCGCGCGGTAGTCCGACCACACCACGTGCACGGCGCCGGCCGTGTCGGCCGCGATGTCGGCGTCGTCGCGGCACACCGGTCCGACGAGGTCGCTGACGCGCTGGTTGGGGCCCCACTCCGCCGCCCCGGCGGGCCGCCGGCTGTAGTAGAGCCCGAACACGCCCGCCCCGTCGCGGAAGTCCAGCCACGCGGCGTGCAGCGTGCCGGCGGCGTCGACGGTGAGGGCCGGGTCGAACTGCACCACGCCGCGCCCGTCGTCGTTGACCACGGCGGGCAGGCTCCACGCCAGCCCGGCGGGATCCGGCCGGCCCGGCAGGCTGCATGCGGACGCCGCGAGGGCCAGCGCGGCGAGGGCGGGCGCGGCGAGGCGGAGCGCGCGCGGGCTCGGTGAGCGTGGCGGCATGATACCCTCTCGAAAAACCTGCCCCTTGAAATCGGCGCGGAACCCGGCGGGAGTATAGCAGGCCCAGGGCCTCGACGTTCCGCGGATCGGACCAGCCGGCCCGGACGGGCCGCTCCCCCGCTCGGGCGGCCTCCGCCACTTGCCATTTCGCCCCGCGCCGCTAACATCCCGCGCGGGCGTGCGGCGAGCCGCCGGTGCCTGTGATCCAACCGGCGCCATGCAAGCGGCGCCGTGGCCGCCCCGTGCCATCCGCCCGCGCGTGCCCGCAGCCCGAGAGACCCGCCATGGCCGACGCCGACACCTCCCTCAGCCCCGACGCCGCCGAGCTCGAGCGCCGCTTTGCCCCGTTCGAGGCGCGGATGCGGGCGGCCGGCCAGGCCAACGTCGTCATCGCCAACTTCCGGCACCAGTACGCCCGGCTGCTCGCCGGCGCGACGGGGCACATCGGCGCGTCCGTCGCCGGGCCAGTGGCGGACGTGCCGGATGCCGCGGCCCTGGCCGGTCATCGCGCGGCGGGGGCGGCCGCGCTGGACCGCACCGTCGTGCTCAAGCTGAACGGGGGGCTCGGGACGTCGATGGGGCTGTCCGGCCCCAAGTCGCTGATCCCGGTCAAGGCAGGGCTGTCGTTCCTCGACATCATCGTCCGGCAGGTGCTGGCGCTGCGCGCCGCGACCGGCGCGCGCATGCCGTTGGTGCTGATGAACAGCTTCGCCACCCAGGCGCCGACGCGCGCGGCGCTGGCCCTCCACACCGGCATCGCCTCCGACGTGCCCGCGGACTTCGTGCAGAGCCAGGTGCCCAAGGTGGACGCGGCGGACCTCACCCCGGCCGAGTGGCCTGCCGACCCGGCCAAGACGTGGTGCCCGCCGGGGCACGGCGACCTCTACCCCGCCCTCGTCGCCAGCGGGATGCTCGACCGGCTGCTCGCCGCCGGCTACGAGATCGCGTTCGTCAGCAACGCCGACAACCTTGGCGCGACGTTCGACCTCGACCTCCTGGGCTACCTGGCCGGCGAGGGCATCCCGTTCCTGATGGAGGTCGCCGACCGCACCGTCGCCGACCGCAAGGGCGGGCACCTGGCGCGGCGACCCGACGGCCGCCTGATGCTGCGCGAGATCGCGCAGTGCCCGCCGGACGAGCTCGACGCGTTCCAGGACGTCGCGCGCTACCGGTACTTCAACACCAACAGCATCTGGATCCACCTGCCCACGCTGCGCGACGTCATGACCCGCGGGGGCGGGGTCATCGACCTGCCGCTGATCCGCAACCGCAAGCCGGTCGACCCCTTGCGGCTCGACAGCCCGACGGTCTACCAGCTCGAGACCGCGATGGGCGCCGCGATCGAGGTCTTCGACGGCGCCCGCGCCGTGCGTGTGCCGCGCGACCGCTTCCGGCCGGTCAAGAAGACCAGCGACCTGCTGGGGCTGTGGTCGGACGCCTACGTCCTGCACGCCGACGGCCGCCTCGAGCTGCACCCCAGCCGGCGCGGCGCGATCCCGATCGTCGAGCTCGACGACCGCTACTTCGGCCGCCTCGACGACCTCGAGGCGCGCTTCCCGGCCGGCGCCCCGTCGCTCATCGCTTGCCGCAGCCTGCGGGTCGCCGGCGATGTCCGCTTCGGCGACGGCGTGGTCGTCGAAGGCGACGTCGACTTCGACAACCAGGAGCCCGAGCCGCGCCACGTGCCCGACGGCACGTGGCTGCGCGGACCCGGCCTGCCGCGCCGGCCGATCCCACCCGCGGGAGCCGCCTGACCATGTCCACCGTGCCACCGCTCGTCGAATGCGTGCCGAACTTCAGCGAAGGGCGCGACCCCGCTGCCATCCGCCAGATCACCGACGCGATCGAGGCCGTCGACGGCATCCGGCTGCTCGACGTCGACCCCGGCAAGGCCACCCACCGCACGGTGGTCACCTTCGTCGGCGCGCCGGAAGCCGTCGCCGAGGCCGCCTTCCGCGCCATCCGGGCGGCCGCGGCGGTCATCGACATGCGGGCGCACCACGGCGAGCACCCGCGGATGGGCGCCACCGACGTCTGCCCGCTGGTGCCGGTCGCCGGCATCGGCATGGAGGCCGTCGTGGATCTCGCCCGCGATCTGGGGCGACGGGTGGGGGAGGAGCTCGGCATCCCCGTCTACCTCTACGAGCGCGCCGCGACGCGGTCGGCGCGCCGCAACCTCGCCACCATCCGCGCCGGCGAGTACGAGGGCCTGCCGGAGAAGCTGCGCGACCCCGAGTGGGCGCCGGACTTCGGGCCGGCGGTCTTCAACCCGCAGGCGGGCGCGACGGTGATCGGCGCGCGGGACTTCCTGGTGGCCTACAATGTCAACCTCAACACCACGTCGACCCGCCGGGCGTCGGCGGTGGCGTTCGACGTGCGCGAGCAGGGGCGCCAGAAGCGCAGCGGCGATCCGCTCACCGGGCCGCTGGTGCGCGACGCGGCCGGCGAGCCGGTGTGGGAGCCGGGCCTGCTCAAGGCGGTGAAGGCGATCGGGTGGTACATCCCGGAGTACGGCGTGGCGCAGGTGTCGATGAACCTCACCGACCTCGAGGCCACGCCGCTGCACACGGCGTTCGAGGCGTGCTGCGAGCGCGCCGAGGCGCGCGGCATGCGCGTGACGGGCTCGGAGCTGGTGGGGATGGTGCCGCTGCGGGTGCTGCTCGACGCCGGCCGGCACTTCCTGCGCAAGCAGCAGCGCTCTGTCGGCGTGCCCGAGGCCGAGCTTGTGCGGATCGCGGTGCGTTCGCTGGGGCTCGACGACCTCGCGCCCTTCGACCCGGCGCACAAGGTCATCGAGTATCGCCTGCGGGCTGGGGCGCCGGTGCCCCAGCCCCTCGTCCGGCTGTCGCTGGCCGACTTCGCCGATGCGACGGCGTCGGAGGCGCCGGCGCCGGGCGGCGGGTCGGTGGCGGCCTACGTCGGCGCGCTCGGCGTGGCGCTCGGCACCATGGTGGCCAACGTCTCGGCGCACAAGCGCGGCTGGGACGCCCGCTGGGAGACGTTCTCGGACTGGGCCGAGATCGGCCAGCGGCACCTGGCGGCGCTCCGCGCGTTGGTGGACGACGACACGCGGGCGTTCAACGCCGTGCTCGACGCCAACCGGCTGCCGAGCGGCACGCCGGAGGAGGCGGCCGTGCGCGACGCCGCCGTCGAAGCGGCCAACCAGCGGGCCATCGAGGTGCCGCTCGCGGTCATGCGCGCGGCGGTGGCGTCGCTGGCGGTGATGGAGGCCATGGCCGAGCTTGGCGCGCCGGAGGCGGTTTCGGACGCGGGCGTCGGGGCACTGTGCGCCCGGACGGCCGCCGCCGGGGCGCTGCTCAACGTGCGGATCAACGCGGTCAACCTGCGCGACGCCGAGGCGTCCCGCGCGCGGGTCACGGAAGGCGAGGCGCTGCTGGCCGAGGCCGAGGCGCGCGAGCGGGCGGTGTTGGACCGGGTGGGGCGGCGGATGGGGGGGTGACGGCCTACCGCCATGCCGTCGTCACCGGCTCCCACGCGGCCGAGTCGATCGCGGGCCGCTCGCCTTCGAACCGCAGCGTCACGCGCTGTGCCGCCCACGTCGGGCGGTCCCGCACGACGTCGACCACGTACGTCCCATCGCGGCAGCCGTAGCGCAGCGGTTTGGCGCCGAAGGTCATGGCATCTGTCAGGCCCATGCCGAGGATGATCTCGCACGTCGTGTCGGCCAGGCCGAGGATCCACGGGTCGTCGCGCGTCACGGCGGCGCGGTTCTCGGGCAGGGGCGAGACGAGCCGCAACAGGAAGCCGTTGGTCTCGAAGCCCGGCCGCGCGCCGCAGATCACCAGCCGGTCGTCGCCGGGCACGCTGTAGCACGGGTCGTAGGGCTGGCCACCCTCGACGCAGTGCCAGGCATCCGCCCGCGGCGCGAGCGCCGACTCCTGCTCGCACACGCCGCCGCCGCGCGGCTCGCCTGCCGGCCGGGATGGCTGGAACAGCCGCTCCGCCGTCCGCGCCGCGCCGGCGAACGCCGGCGGGAGCGCGCTCAGGTCGAGCGTCGGGCCGGCGGGAACCACGGGCATGGCACGCGGCGCGGGCGCTGCACCCTGGGTCGCCAGGGCGGCCAG
>CAYQBA010000183.1:0-8927 GCA_964415605.1 uncultured Anaerolineales bacterium
GCCAGCGCCGGCGCCGCCAGCGCCAGCGCCGCCGTCGCCGCCACGTCGAGCGTCCGCGCGCGGCCCGGCGGCCCTCCCCACGCGCGTTCCCCCTCGATCGCCGACCGCAGCCACCCGCCGGCCGCGCTCGCGTCGCCCTCCGCCACGCACAGCTTGGCCATCACCCGCGCGCCCCAGGCCGACAGATCCCCCGAACCGCACGACCGCGCCGCCGCGACACCCTCCTCCGCCAGCCGGCGCGCGGGCTCCAGGTCGCCCAGGGCCACCAGCAGGTCCGCCAGGTCCAGCAGCGTGTAGCACAGCGACCAGACCGCCTCCTCGCCGTACGGCCGCTTGAGCGCCAGCGCCTTCTCGAAGTAGAGCCGCGCCACCGCGTAGTCCCCCTGCCGGAAGTGAGCCATGCCGAGGTTGTTGATGAACCGCGCCCGCGTGATCGGCTCCAGCGGCCGCGGATGGACGGCCATGCCACGCTTGAGATGCTCGATCGCCGCCGCGTAGTCGCCTTCCTCGACGCACACCAGACCCAGCATGCTCGACCACGTCGACAGATTGTGGAAGCTGCCGCGTCCCTCCGCATCCAGGAGCCCGCGCGCGAAGTAAGCGCGCGCCGCCGCGTAGTCGCCGCGTGCCTGCGCGATCCGCCCGAGCCCCAGGCAGAGATTGTGCTCCAGCGCGTCGCTCCGGTGCTCCGGCTCGGCGACGCGGTCGGCCGCCAGGAAGTGCGCTTCGGCGGCGGACAAGTCCCCGCGCCGCAGCGCGATGTCGGCCAGCACCAGCTCACCCTTCGCAATGGCGCCCGTGTCCTCGATCTCCATCGCCCAGCGGCGCGCCGCCGCGCCGGCCTCCGCGGCCGCGTCGAGCCTGCCAAGCAGCAGCTCGATGTAGGCGAGCAGGACGAGCGCGCACTGTTGCGTCGGCCGATCCGCCCGGGCGTCCGTGCGCGCGACGACGGCCCGGATCAGCTCGCAAGCGCCGGCATGGTCTTCCCGGCGGCTGACGAGCCGGGCCAGGTCGAGGTTGGCACGGTCGATCCGCGCCGGCGCGACCTCATCGCCCGCGCGGTCGAGCAGCCCCCGCAACCATGCGCTCTCGTAGCCCACGTGCCCGCGTGCGTAGGCAAAGTCGTTCAGATGGTATGCCAGCTCGAGACCCGCGCCGATCTCGCCTTGTGCTTCGAGCCATTGCATCACCTGGCGCAGGTTGGCGTACTCGGCGTCGAGCGTGTCGAACCACGGTCCCGTCGGCTGGTCGCCCGCGGCCAGCGCGGCGCCGCTCCGGACCATGGCGAGAAAGTGCTCCGCATGCCGCCGCTCCGTCGCCGCGGTCTCGCCAGCCTCGGCAAGCCTCGCCAGCCCGAACTGCCGGATCACCTCCAGCAGACGATAGCGGCGGCCACCCAACGCCGGCGCCTCCACCGCCACCAGCGACTTGTCGATCAACCGCGCGAGCACGTCGAGCACGGCACCCGCCGGCAGGCCGTCCGCCCGCCGCGCGCCGCTCGCGTCCGCCCCCACCGCTTCCGCCGCGGCCAGGGTGAAGCCGCCCGCGAACACGGCGAGGCGACGCAGCAGCACCTGCTCGGCCCCGGTGAGCAGGCGATAGCTCCAGTCGATCGTGTCGCTCATCGAGCGGTGGTGCGCCGCGGGCGAACGGCGCCGTGCGCCGAGCACCTGGTCGCCCGATCGCAGGCGCGCGGCGATCTCCGCCTCGGACAGCATGCGAACCCGCGATGCCGCGATCTCGATCGCCAGCGGCAGCCCGTCAACCTGCCGGCAGATCTCGGCGATGGCCGGCAGCCGGTCCGGCGCCGCGTCGTAGCCCGGCCACGCGCCGCGGACCCGCGCCACGAAGAGCTGGACGGCCCCCGATCGGAGGACCTGCGCCGGACCCCTATCATCCCCTGGCGGCGGCAGGTCCAAGGGCGCCACAGGCCAGACCGTCTCGCCGTCGATGGCGAGGGCCTCGCGGCTCGTCGCGATCACCCGCGGGCCGTGGCCGGCGGCCAGGATCGCCGCCACGGTGTCCGCGGCGCCGTCGATCACGTGCTCGCAGTTGTCGAGGATCAGCAGGGCGCGCCGTGTCGCGAAGTGCGCGGCGACCGCGGCCAGCGTGCCCTGGTCGGGTCCGGCCACCATCCCGGCCGCCTCGCGCAGCGCATCGGGCACGAGATCCGATCGCCGCAGGCCGTACAACGGGATCCACCACACCCCGTCGGGGAAGTCGCCGCGCAGCGCGTCTGCCACCGCCAGCGCCAGACGCGACTTCCCCACGCCGCCCGGCCCGACCAGGGTGAGGAGCCGTGCCTCGGCCACGGCCGCGCCCGCTTGCGCCAGCTCCCGCTCCCGCCCGATGAGGGGCCCCGCCGCCGCCGGAAGGTTGCCGGGCGGTGGTGACGCGGGGTCCTCGAGCTCGGGCGCCATGCCCGCCGCGGCGCCGCGGTCGGTGGTCGCCGGCGTGTCGGCGCCGCCCATCGCCAGCGCCGGGTGGCCCGGCGCGGGCCGGGCGCCCGCGGTCGCGATGCCAGGGCGGGCGGCCTTGTCCGGGTCGATCGCCCCGTCGCGGATCGTTGCTCCGAGGGTCAGCGTCTCGGGCGCCGGCTCGACGCCGAGCTCGGACCAGAGCACATCGCGACAGGCCTGCAGCTGCCGGAGCGCCGCCGCGCGGTCGCCCGCCCGCGCGTGCAGCGCCATCGCCAGCCGGTGGCGCTCTTCGCTGAGCGGATCGGCTGCAAGGGCGCGCCCCGCCGCGGCGATGGCGTCGTCGAGCCTCCCGGCGGCCGCGGCCAGCTCGGCCGCGCGGTGCAGGGCGTCGACGAATGCCGCCCTCAGCCGCTGGCGGTGCGGCTCGAGCCATTCCGCATAGATGTCCGGCGCCAGGTCTCCGCGATAGACCGCGACGGCCGCGTCGATCGCCCGCGCGGCGCCGGTGGGGTCGTCAGCGTCTTGCAGCAACCGGGCGCGCCGCAGCTCCGCCTCGAACATGTCGACGTCCAGCCAGGTGGGCGCCAGCGGGTCCCAACGCATGGCGGTTCGATCGCGCACCACCCATTCCAGGCCGCCCGGCCGGGGCGGGAGGTGGCGTTCCAGCCAGTGGACGTGGCCGCGCAGCCGCGCCCTGGCCACCTCGGCCGGGAGGTCGGGCCACAGGCTGAAGGCGACGTGCTCGCGTCGCAGCGGCAGGTCGCGATGCAGCAGGAGGAAGAGCCACAGGATCTCGGTGTCGTGGCGCCGCGGCCGGGGCCAGGGCATGCCGTCAAACAAAGCCTCCAAGGTCCCGAAGGCTCGGACGCGGAGCACGGCCGATTCATCCATGTGCGGGTGGTGCGGAAACGCGGTGCAACGAGCGGGCTCCTGTCGCCCGGCAGGATAGCGCCTGCCCGGCGGATGTCAAGCACCGTGGTCCCCGCCCGCCGCTCACCTCGGCTCGGCCAGCGGGTTGCCCGTCAGCGCGAAGTACAGCCAGGCCGTCGGGCCGACGCCGTGCCAACGGGTGGCCCACACGCCCCCGCCGGCGAACGCGTCGGGTGCGCCGGGCACGGCGCCGTCGGGTCGTTGTTGCGCCACGAGCTCGGCGACCAGGCTGTTCGCACCCTCGCCGCCCGCGGCGGCGTACTGGGCAGAGCCGTCGTTCCACACGACCCACGGGCCGGCCACGGCGCCCAGGCCGTGGACCTGTCCGCCGCGCGCCGGCAGCCGCAGCGTGTCGCGGGCGTAGCTGAGGGCCCGGCGCGCATCCACCTCCCGGTCCACCGCGTGGAGAAACGCGCTGCCCCAGGCCTGACTGTCGAGCTGCGGTTGCGGGTCGTCGCGGCCGCCCTTGAACCGTCCGAGCGCGCCATCCCAACGATCGCGCAGGAGGCAGTCCCGGACACGGTCCGCGTGCACCGAGGGGCTGGGCCCGGCCTGCCGCAGCGCCCACCACACGGCCAGCGTGGCCGCCGTCCCGATCTCCGTCCCCGAGCGGTCGTCGCGGACGCAGCCCGCCCCAGGCGCGGACGCGTCGTTGGCGTCGACCCGCTGCCGCAGCCATCCCGCGGCTTGCAGCATCGCCGAGAGCGCCGGGCCCACCGCGCCGCGCTCGCCCGGCGTCCGCTCGCGCAGCGCCGCGTACTGGCTCAAGGCGATCGCCGCCCACGCGATGTCGCCCTCCGACCGATCGCCGCTGGCAGGCACGCTCGCCGGCCCGTCGCAGCGGTGCGTGCGGACCCATGTCCCATCGCTCGTGGACCGGGCCCGCAGCAGCCCGTCCACCAGCGCGTCGGCTTCACGCCACCGTTGGGCGCGGGTGAAGGCGATCAGCGCGAGCGCCTGGTCGTACGTGTGGGCCAGGCAGACCGGTTCCTCCGCCCACGACCTCACGAGCCCGGACGGCCGCTGCTGGCGCGCCAGCCAGCCGACGGCCGCGCCGGCGGCGGCCGGGTTGGGGGCCACGGTCTCGAGCGCGGCGGGCACCGTGCGGCTGATCAGCGCCAGCGCCGCGATGTTGTCGATGGCCAGGCTCCCCTCCCCGCCGACGTCGATGCCGGCGTCGGCGGGCGGAGCCATCCCGGTCGACGACGCACCCGCCGTAGACGTCGCCGCCGGCGCGCCTGCCGGCCCCGGCGGGACGTCGACTCGCGGCAGGTACAGGTGCCACGAGCGCTTGATGGCGGCGACGACGAACGCGACGATCGCCCGCCGGTCGAGCGCGGTGCCCGGCGCCCACGGCCGCAGCGCGTCGAACGGAACCACGAGCTGGCCCCAGGCGGGCTGGTGCGTCACGTGGGGATAACCCGTGCCGAAGACGCGCTTCCGCCCGCCCACCCGATCGATCAGCCCCACCTCGAGCGCGTTGGCGGCCCCCGCCTCGCCGCGCCAGTCGAACCGCAGATGGTCGCACGCGCTCAAGTCCAGCGGCGGATCGAAGTCGCACCGGAGCTGCACCCAGCTCCCGTAAGCGTCTCCGAGGTCGTACACCAAGTTCATCGCCGTCCCGTCGACGCCGAGGATCGGGCGCTCCCGTCCCCGTGTGTCCTGCGCCGGGTCCCTGACGAGGTTGCACCGCTCGACATCGGTGAACGTCGAGAACCCGCGCAGCACCGCGCCGCCGCGCAGGCCCAACGCCGCCCACGGATCGGGTGGATCGTCGGACGCCGCGAGCCAGTAGCCGGACCGGCCCGCCGCCCCGGCCGCCCAGGCGCGCGACGCCGCGGCGTCGTCGTGCAGCCACAGCGCCACGTTGTCGTCGTTGGGATCGGTGGTGATGCTGATGGCGCCTTGGGCCCGGACGGCGCGCCCCGGATCATCCGGCAACGCGTCGAGGGCGATCCGTACGTTCGGCGTGTTGCCCTGCCAGCCATCGTCGTCGGCGTGCCAGGCATCCAGCCATGTGCCGCCGAGCGGAATCGGCGACGAAACCAGGAGTCCGGAGCGTGAGACGTCCGCGAACCGCACGGCGTGCAGCGCCCCGTCGCTCCCGACGAACGCGGCCGCATCGCTGTCGTGGCAGTCGAGCCGCGGCGCCCCCGAGCTCGCGCACCGCCCGTCGGGGCGGATGAACATGCTCGAGATCTCCGCCAGCTTGAACCCCTCGGCGGCCGCCCTCCGCGACGCCGGGATCGTGATGGCCCGCGTGGCGGTGAAGGCCTGCACCACGTGCAGCCGGGTCTGGGCGTCGCTCGGCGCCGGGAGCGCGAGGGTGTAGTGCGCCGCGAAGTCGCCGAGCCGACCGCGCAACGCCAGGTCCAGCGGGCCGTCGGGCAGACGGCGCGTGTCGATGGCGAGCTGGTCCAGCTCGGGGTTGTGGTGGTACGCCGGCTTGCCCGCTACCTCCGCCCAGTGGCCCGGCCCGAGGACGAACGAGCTGCCGAACGGCAGCGGCATCGGCGGGTCGGCGTTGGGCTTGAGCCGGATGAACCCGCTGGCGTACACGACGGCCACCTGCGGCGTGCCGTGCCCGTCCTCGGTGCGATGGTAGACGCGCGCCAGCGCCGCCCGCCCGCGAGGCGCCCCGTCGAGCCGGACGGCCATGGCGCGCGGGAGGTCCGGCCGCGTCGGGCACGTGTCGATCGCCCATCCGTCGGTCGAGCCGCGGATCTCGCGGCACGGCGGCAACAGGCCGAGCCAGTCCAGCAGGTAGGCGGCGCCGTAGCCGTTGGCGCCGGCCGCGGGCTCGAGCCCGAGCACGATCCGGATATCGCGGCGGCCGTGCCAGCCCAGCGGCGGCGCCCGCAGATCGACGCCAAACGTGGCCGGCAGCGGCGTCGCGGGCGTGACCGTGATCAACCGCGTGATCCGGCCGGCCGCCGCGATGCCGACGAAGAGGTCGCTCGGGCTGCCGTTGGCGGCGTCCCGGACCTGGTGCTCGGCGATGCGCAGCGTCAGGAGCGGCCGGCGATCGACGTCGACGTCGACGAGCAGCGGCGCCGTCACGAGCCCCGTCCGTCGCGTGCCGCCCGCGACCCACTTGGTCAGGGCCACGTGCCCCGGCCGCCAGCTCCACAGGGGCTGCCCCGGCTGATGACCCCGCAAGAGGGCCCCGCCAGCCCGCCACGAGTCCGCCCAACCTGGCGGGGGCGCGTCCGTGGCGGCGTCGACCCAGCCGTCGAAGAGGTCGAGGTAGGCCGCGTCGGCGGCGAAGTGGCGTTCGACGGTGTCGGCCGCCGGCTTCTCGGCGAAGTCGTCGCCGGCCCGGACATGGCAGGTGTCGACGCGCGTGTTGCGCAGGACCCCGAGGCACTGCTCCGCCGGCCGCTGCGGGCCCGGGATCGCATCGGTCACCGCCGTGAAGTCGTTCAACGTCCAGAACACGGCGCCCGCCAGACCCGCGGCCGCGGCCTGCGACAGGAGGGCGTTGTAGTAGGCGGCCTGCTGCGTCTCGGTGTGCGTTGCCGCCGTGCCGTCCGCCGTCTCGCGCGTGGTCGACAGCCCGAATTCCTCCAGCACGATCGGCATCGCGCCGACCCGGCGGCCCAGGTCGGCCAAGTCGACCGCGAAACAGCGCTCCGGGAGGTAGTAGTGCACGCTCGCGAAGTCGACTCGGCCGGCCAGCTCTGCCACCGCGGCGGGATCGAAGCCCTCGCCGCCCGGGGTTCGGCAGGCGGCACCCGGCCCAACGCCAAACGCGCCGACCGTGATCAAGTGGTTCGGATCCCGTTGCCGCAGCTCGGCGACCATCGTGTCGAGCCAGGCGAGCACCGTCGCGCGCCCGAAAGAGGCGTAGTCGCGATCGACCTCGTTCTTGATGTCCCACGCCAGCACGCCAGGGTGGTCGGAACCCAGGGTCTCGACGACGGCCTGGATATGGCGTCGACCGGCGTCGTGGCGCTCGGCGGCATAGGGCGAGGGCGCACCCGGCGGCTGCCCGGCGGCCATCAGGTCGAACAGCGTGACGATGGCGAGCATGCCGCGCGGCGCCAGGCGCCGGTCGACGAGGTCGCGCAGGCTGGCGAGGTGCGGGCTGTTGGCATCCGCGAACAAGTCGAGCGGCAGGAAGACGCGGACGGTGTTGATGCCGAGCCGCTCGGCGTGGTTGAGGTCGCGGTCGATGTCGGCGGCGATCGCGCCGTAGTCCAGCCAGAACGACCGCCACGCATGGTCTTTGGGGTAGTAGTTGACGCCCCGCACCTCGAACGGTGCGCCGTCGCGGACCAGGGCGCGACCAGCCACCCGAACCAACCCGCCGGGCTGACCGGGCTGGGCCTGGATTGCCGGAAGGCAGGCGATCGACACGGCCACCAGCGCGCCGCCCATGACGGCGGCGACCGCGGCCGAGCGGCAGGCTGGACGGTGGGCCATGGTTCACCTCGCTGGCTGTACGCGGCGGCACGCTCCCTAGCGCACACAATAGGCGGTTGCGGGGCCGCGGTCAACCCACCTCCTGCCGCGGTCGATCGGTGTTATACTCCACCCCAGTCAACTCGACCGCACGGTCGTACCCCTCAGGAGAAACCCATGAGACGATGCCGCAACGCCATCGCGCTTGGCGCGATCGCCCTCGTCGTGCCGCTGTCCCTTAACGCCTGCCAGACCCGCGAGGCGGCCGCCCCCGGGGCGTCCGACGCGGCCGCGCCGCCGGTCGTCACCTTCAAGGGCACCGATTTTGGCTACCAAGGCCCGGCCGAGATCGCCGCCGGGATGACCGAGCTCGTGATCCAGAACGAAGGCCAGGAGCTGCACCAGATCCAGCTCGTCAAGCTCGCGGAGGGCAAGACCGTCGACGACTTGAAGGCCTACATGGGCGAGTCCAACGGCGCGTCGCCCGAGTGGGCGACGCTGCTCGGCGGTCCCAACGCCGCCATGCCCGGTCAGTCGGCAAACGCCTTCGTGGACCTCGAGCCGGGCCCGTACGCGATCACCTGCGACATCCCGAGCCCCGACGGCAAGCTGCACTCGCAGAAGGGCATGATGGGCAGCTTCACCGTGAAGGACGAAGGCGCCCCGGCCGCCGCGGCGCCCGAGGCCGATCTCACGGTGGCCGGCAGCGACTTCGCGTTCGAGCTGCCGTCCGCCATCGGCGCCGGGAGCCATGTCTTCCGCTTCGAGAACAAGGGAACCCAGGCCCACGAGGCGGTGCTGATCAAGCTCCAGGGCGACGCGACCGTCGACGAGTTTGCGTCGTACTTCGGACCCGAGGCGCCCCCGGGCCCGCCGCCGGGCGTCGGCGTCGGGGGCGTGGTGGCGCTGGCCCCGGCCATGAGCCAGGAGTTCGGGGCCACGCTCGATGCCGGGCGCTATGCGTTTGTTTGCTTCCTGCCCGACCCGGCGTCGGGCGCGCCGCACCTCACGCTGGGCATGCAGACCACGTTCGCGGTGCCTTGAGGCTTGCGGGGGGTGGCATGATGCCGCGCGCGGCTTCGAACCCGCCACGCTCCGGCGTTGTCGCCGCGGCGAATCCCCCCCACCCCCGGCTCGCTTCGCTCGCCACCCCCGCCCCCAAAGGGGCCAGGG
>CAYQBA010000184.1:0-8813 GCA_964415605.1 uncultured Anaerolineales bacterium
CCTTCAGCCGGTGCGTCCCCCAGTCGCGCACCGTCCAGTCCGCCGGCAGATCGCCTTGCACGAGCTGCTGCGTGGCCAAGGACATCAGCACTTGCCCCCCGTGCCCAGCCGCCTCCAGCCGCGCCGTCCGATTCACCGCCGGGCCGAAGTAGTCCCCGCCCCGCTCCTGCGCCACGCCGGTGTGGATGCCGATACGAACACGCAGCGGCGCGAAGTCCGCCCCGCACGCCGACCAGTCCTCCGCCGCGACCGCCCGCTGAGCGTCCAGTGCCGCCGCGACGGCCGCCAACGGCGTGTGGAACGCCGCGCAGAACGCGTCCCCGACTGTCTTTAACACGTGCCCGCCGTGCGACTCGATGGCGCCGCGCACGACGGCGTCGTGCCGCTCGAGCGTCGCCCGCATCGCGTCGCGGTGATGCTCCCAACGCTCGGTCGAGCCTTCGATGTCGGTGAAGAGGAACGTCACCGTGCCGGTGGGGAGGGGCGAGGGCGAGGCGTGCGCGGAAGGATGCGGCGCGCCGGTGGTCTCCGGCTGGTCGCCCGCCGCCGATCCCGATTCAGTCGCCACGACTTTTCTCTCGCGCCTTGCCAATCACGCCCCCTCTTCTTGCCGAGGATGCTGTGTCGACTCGAGCGTCGGCGCCGTCGCACAGGCGTCAGAGTTGCGCCGGGCCTGACTTCGATGATGGTGACCATGAAGGCGTCTGGCGGATGCGGGTTTCATGCCAGCATATCGCTTCGCTCTTGATCACACCCGTGCCGCGCCGGGAATCACCTCCGACCACAACACGCTTCACCCCGCCTCGGGGTGGGCGGACGAAGCGTGGAACGTAGGACGAGCGCCTGGCCGGCCGGTCGTGGATCCCCCTCGATGCGGCGGCCCCGGCTGTCAAGCGATGATTGCCAGCAGGCTGAATGCTAGGATTGTAGCGATATCACCTGCCAGACCCATCCTTGCCGGTGCGACCGACACGCCCGGTGATGCCGAGACGACCATGCCCCTGACCGACCCCACGCACCCGACCCGCTCCCCCCGCGCCGACGCCCCCGCCCTCGTCGCCGAAGCCTTCGGCACGTTCGTCCTCGTGTTCGCCGGCTGTGGCGCCATCGTCGTCGACAACCTCACCGGCGGCGCGGTCACGCACGTCGGCGTCGCGCTCACCTTCGGGCTCGTGGTGACCGCCCTGATCTACGCGCTCGCCGACGTCTCCGGCGCCCACCTCAACCCGGCCGTGACGCTCGGCCTGTGGGCCGCGCGCCGCCACCCGGCCCGCCGCGTCGCCCCGTTCATCGCGGCCCAGGCGTGCGGGGCACTCGGCGCCAGCGTCCTTCTGCGCGCGCTCTTCCCCGCGTCGCCGACGCTCGGCGCCACGCAGCCCGCGGGCGCGGCGGCGCAGTCTGGCGTGCTCGAGGTCGTGCTGACGGCCATCCTGATGTTCGTCATCCTGTCGGTGTCGGCGGCACCGCCGGAGCGGCGGGCCCTGGCTGGCCTCGCCATCGGCGCCGTCATCGCGCTCGAGGCCCTTTTCGCCGGCCCCATCTCCGGCGCGTCGATGAACCCCGCCCGGTCGCTCGGCCCGGCCGTGGTGTCCGGGAACGTCGCGCACCTCTGGATCTACCTGCTCGCGCCCACCCTCGGCGCGCTGGCGGCCGTGAGGCTGTGCCGCGCCATCCACCCGCCGGGATGCTGCGCCGCGCCTGAGACACCCTGACGCCGCCCCTGCCCAGCCGTAGCGCCGTTGTCCAGCGGGAGCACCCCCGGCGCGTGGCGGCGCACAGTGATATGATTCCGCCGATCGACCCGTCGCGCAACCGCCGCCCTGTGCCCGAAGCCAACCCGCGGAGCCCACGCGCATGCCGCCCCAAGCCCCCACCTTCGCCCCGCTGACTACGTTCACCGAGCTGCCTGCCGACGAGATGCGGCGCCGCGCCGCCGACTTCGCCGCCGAGATGCTCCGCCGCCGCACCGTGCGCGACTTCGCCGCGCGCCCCGTGCCGTCCGGCGTCGTCGAGGACTGCCTGCGCGCCGCCGGCACCGCCCCGAGCGGCGCAAACATGCAGCCGTGGCACTTCGTCGTCGTCGCCGACCCCGAGGTCAGGCGCCGCATCCGCGTCGAGGCCGAGAAGGAAGAGGCGGAGTTCTACGCCCACCGCGCGCCGCCCGAATGGCTCGCGGCGCTCGCCCCGCTCGGCACCGACGCCCACAAGCCGTTCCTCGAGGCCGCCCCGGCCCTCATCGCCATCTTCGCCCAGAGCTTCGGGGCCCTACCCGACGGGCGCAAGGTCAAGCACTACTACGCCCAGGAATCCGTCGGCATCGCCACCGGCATCCTCATCACCGCCCTCCACCACGCCGGCCTGGCCACGCTGACCCACACGCCCAGCCCGATGGGCTTCCTCAACGAGCTCTTGGGGCGGCCGGGCCACGAGCGGCCGTTCCTGCTGCTCGTCGTCGGCTACCCCGCCGAGGGCGCACAGGTGCCGGTGATCACCAAGAAGCCGCTCGCGGAGATCGCGACGTTCGTGTAGGGCCGCGGGCCACCGCGCGCAACCGCGATGGCCGTCGGGGCCGCACGCCACGCCGAGCGGCCCCACGCGTCAGTGACGATCACTGTGGCGGTGGGTGAGGCGACGCAAAGGAGCAGTGCGACCCTTGACAAGACGAACATCCGTTCGTATACTTGATATATGTCCGCCGACGTCCTCGACCGCGCCGACCTCCTCGGGCAGGACGCCCAGTTCGACCTTTGCGCGCGTGAGGGCCGGCCCGCGCCGGACGGCGACACCTCCTCCGACGGCCTCGCGCGGGCCGAGAAGCGCTACCGCCACGGCGACATCCGCCGCCACATCAGCCTCGTACAGCACCCCACCGACGGCCCCATCCCCGTCCTGAAGATGCTGCAGACCAACGCCTGCGCCAAGGACTGCTACTACTGCCCGTTCCGCGCCGGCCGCAGCTTCCGCCGCGAGGCCTTCACCCCCGACGAGCTCGCGCGGCTGACCGATCAGCTGTACCGCGCGCGCGTGATCCGCGGCCTCTTCCTCTCTAGCGGCGTCGTCGGGCACGGCGACCACTCGATGGCCCAGATCGTCGCCACCGCCGAGATCCTGCGGGCGCGCTACCGGTTCGACGGCTATCTCCACCTGAAGATCATGCCCGCTGCCAGCGACGCCGCCATCGAGCGCGCCGTCGCGCTGGCCGACCGCGTCAGCGTCAACCTCGAGGCCCCGACCGCCGCCCGCCTGGCGCGGCTGACCGGCACCAAGGACATCAACGCCGACCTCGTGGCGCCGTTGCGGCATGTCGCCGCCGTCGCCGCGCAGACCGGGCGGCGCATCAGCCGCGTCACGCAGTTCGTCGTCGGCGCCGCCGGCGAGAGCGACGCCGAGATCCTCGGCACCACCGATCGCCTGTACCGCGAGGTTGGCCTCGGCCGCGCCTACTTCAGCGCCTTCCGGCCCATCCCCGACACCCCGCTTGACGGCCTGCCGCCCGAGGATCCGCGCCGGCAGCGCCGCCTCTACCAGGCGGACTTCCTGATGCGGCAGTACGGCTTCGACGCCGCCGAGATCCCGCTGGACGGGCACGGCAACCTCGTGCGCGGCGTCGACCCCAAGCTCGCCTGGGCCATCCGGCATCCCGACCGCTTCCCCGTCGAGGTCAACCGCGCCGACCGCCAGACCCTCCTGCGCGTGCCGGGCCTCGGCCCGGCGGCCGTCGACCGCATCGTCGCCGCTCGCCGCGCCGGCAAGCTGCGCGACCCGGCGCACCTCCGCGCCCTCGGCATCGTGGTTGCGCGCGCTTTGCCGTGGGTGCTTCTCGACGGCCGCGCCGCCCCGCGGCAGCTCCGCCTCGCCGGGGTCGACGACGGCCCAGCACCGACCCAGCGAGAGCCGCTCGCGTCGTAAGCCGCAAGCGGGGGAGAGCCCTACCCCCGCGCGGCCAGCCCCATCGTCAACCGCCGAGCACGCGATCCACCAGCAGCCCAAGCTCCGTGCGGTCCACGCCGCCCTCTGCGCGCGCCGAGATCAGGCCGCGCTTGTCGAGGACGAACAGCCACGGCCCGGACTGCACCCCCCAGGCGACCGCCGCCGGCGTCAGGCTGTTGACGTTGGCCGGGTCGTGCGTCTCGACGTGGATCACGTTGATGCGGTCGCCGTACTGCTGTTTGACCGCCTTGAGCTCGTCGAGCGCGGCCTGGCACAGCGCCGACCCGCATGCCGCCGGCGACGCGAAGAGCACCACCGTCGGCTTGCCGCTGGTGCTGGCCTCGGCCACCGTCGTCCGGTACAGCGCCGCGTCGGGCGCGCTGTCGGACGATACCGACGCGAGATCGCCGCCCTCCGCCACGACCGGCGTGTCGCCCGTCGGCGGCGGGCTGCCCACGGCGGGCGTCCGCGTCCGGCCGATGACATCGACCTGCGTGCGCCCTTCCAGCACCGTGCCGTCGCTGCGCGACACCTGCGCCTGCATGTCCCACGGTCCCGACGAGTCGAACTCGGTGTACACCACCCACGCGCCGCCGTCCGGCAGCCCGCCGCCGAAGTACACCGCCCCGCCCGACGATTGCCGGGCCGACTGGCCGGTCTGGGAGAGCACGCGGAAATACGTCACCGAGACCGTGCCGTCGCGGAGCTGGCCCCCGGCCTCGTCCTTGAGGCGGAAGGCGATGCGCTCCAGGCCCAGCGCCAGCTCGCTGTTGAGCACCTCGATGGTCAGCGGGCGGGCATCCGGCGGCGCGGTGGCCACCGCCAGCGGGTCCACCGTCGGCGGCACCGGGGTCACGGTCGGGGGATCGCCCGTGCAGGCATTCGAGACGAACAGACCGGCCAGCGCGGCCAGGGCGGCCCAACCGCGGGCCCGCGGCGCCGTGGATGTCGACGCCCGCACGATCGCACTCGGCCGGCCGCCCACTGGCGGCATCCCCCATCGCAACACGGCAACCCTCCCCTTCGTAGGAATCTTGCCGGGTGTCCAAGACCGCCGGCGCGGGTGGTTATTATAGCGCGGTGCACGGGCGGCGGGTCGCGGCCGCGGCGGTCCACGACCCGGGCGCGCGTGCTCCCCGCTCCCCATGCCGGACCACCGACGGGCCCCCGGGCCGGATGCGCCCCCGGGGGCCCGTCATGTGCCCGCCGGCGACGATCCTCCCGCCCGCCGGCGACGATCCTCCCGCCTGACGGCGACGATCCTCCCGCCTGACGGAAATGTTAAGCACGACTGGACAAACGTTCAGAGGCGTGGTAAAAGTAATGTTACGTTCCCTGACCCCAACCAAAGGCCTCCCGCCATGGACGCAAAGACAAGCGCCAAGAGCGTCCCCCTCCTGGCGCACAACGATGCCTCCGGCCCGGTCGGCGCCCGGCGTTCCGCGCAGCTCGAGGGGCTGGCCGAGATCAGCCGATCCGCGGCCGGCGCGGCGGACCGGATGGTCTTCCTGCCGCTGGTCGCGCGCAAGGCCGTCGAGATCCTGGACGCCGTGGCCGGAGAGATCTGGCTGAACGAGGACGGCCCGGTCCTGGCCGCCATGTACCGCCGGTCCGACGCCGGCGCCGACCGGCCGCTCGATCGGGCGGCCGTCGAGCTCTGCCTGACCGGCGAGACCGTCCGCAGCGATCGGTGGTCGTGCGTGCCGATTCCCGGCGACAGCCACCCGGCCGGCGTGCTCGCGGTGGCCCGCGACGGCGGCTGGTCGGCGGACGACATGACGCTGCTCCAGACCATTGCCTCGCTGGTCGACCTCGGGCTCGAGGTCGCGGCGTCCGGCCGTCTGGACAGCCATGCGCGGGGCCAGTTCCTGGCGCTCATCGGGCACGACCTGCGCTCCCCGCTGGCCAACGTCCGGGTGGGGGCCCAGCTCGCCGGGCGCAACCTCGACGCCGGCGACCTCGACAGCGTGCGCCAGGCGCTCCGGATCATCGAGTCGCAGAGCGGCCGCCTGGTCGCCCGGTTGGAGGCGCTGCTCGACGCCGTGGCGGCCGACGGGCACCTGTTGATCCGGGTGGAGCCCGTGGACCTGGCTGCCGTGGCCCGCGCGTCGGTCGAGCCGTTCCAGCTCACGGCGGCGCAGTCCGGCGCCGGCACCACCTTCACGGTCGAGGCCGACCCGGCCACACCGCCCGCGCGCTGTGACCGCGGGCAGATCGGCCAGGTGTTCGAGCACCTGCTCGACAACGCGGCCAAGTACGCTCCCGGCGGGAGGGTGCGCGTCGCCGTCGCGCCCGCCGGCAACACCGTCCGGGTCGATGTCTGTGACAACGGGCCCGGCATCCGCCCCGAGGACGCCGAGCGCGTCTTCGCCCCGTTCGGGCGCGGCCAGGCGTCGGCCGGCAAGGAAGGCTACGGGCTCGGCCTGTACCTCGCCCGCAACATCGTCGCCTCGCACGGCGGGCGCCTGTGGATCTCGCGGACGTCGCGCTCGGGCACCTGCATGTCGTTTACCTTGCCGGCGGCGGGGGACGACGCATGACGCGCAAGCGCATCCTCGTGGTCGACGACGAGTCCGACGCGCGCGAGCTGTTGAAGATGGCCCTGCGGGCCCCGGACATCGAGGTCATCGAGGCGGGCGACGGCCAGGCGGCGCTCCGGCTGGCCTACGAGATGCGGCCGGACCTGATCATGCTCGACATCAGCATGCCGCTGATGGACGGGTGGCTGACCTGCCAGCGCATCCGTGAGGTCTGGGACACCCCCATCATCATGGTGACGGCGTCGTCGGAGCTCGAGGCCCGTGTGCGGGGGCTCGAGCTCGGCGCCGACGACTACGTGGCCAAGCCGTTCGACATCGACGAGCTGCAGCTGCGGGTGCGGGCCGTGATGGACCGCGCCCGCCGCCGACCGTTCATCGAGCGCCCGGCGCGCTACACCGACGACCACCTGGTGGTCGACATCGCCACCCGCGACGTGATGGTGGAAGGCAGCCAGATCACGCTCACGCCCATCGAGTTCGACCTCCTGCGCTACCTCGTCCAGCACCCCAACCAGCCCATCCCCAGCCAGGACCTGCTCCAGGCCGTCTGGGGCGAGTCGTACGACGACGCCGAGGCCACGCTGCGGGTGCACCTGCACCACCTGCGCCGGAAGATCGAGCCCGATCCGCGCCATCCCCGCTACGTCCGGACCGAGCGCGGCATCGGCTATCGATTCCAGACGCGCGAGGCGTGAGGATGAGGCAGCGATCCGCATGATGATCACCCGCCGCAAGCTCGTCCTGGTCACACCGCCCCGCGACCGGCGCCTGGCGCTCTCGCGCGCGCTGACGGAAGCGGGATTCGACGTGAAGCGGGCGCCCGCGCTGCCCGACACCGCCACGGCCGACGTGGCGGTGGTCCGCGTGCCCGCCGGCGGCGGCTGGCCGACCGCCGATCAGCTCGCCGAGGTGCGCACCGTCCTCATCGTCGACAACGCCGACGCCATGCGCCAGGGCTTCGACCTGGGTGCCGAGGACTGCGTGCTGATGGACGCGCACGCCGACGAGATCGTCGCGCGCTGCGAGGCGGTGGCCCGACGGACCGATCAACCCGCGGGCGCCGACGTCGCGGAGGAGCCGGCGATCTACGTCGATCGGCGCCTCTGGGTGAACTTCAACTCGCGCCAGGTGTGGGTCAACGGGCGGGCGGCACACCTGACCCCGCGCGAGTTCCGGCTCCTCGCGTTCCTGATCGAGCACCGCGACACCACACTCGGCCACGACCAGATCCTCGAGGCCGTCTGGGACCGCCTGATCGAGGCCGGCCGCCCCACCGAGGTCCTCAAGCAGTATGTCTGGCGCCTCCGGCAGAAGATCGAGACCGACCCCAACCAGCCCGAGATCGTCGTGACCGATCCGGGCGCGGGGTACCGCTTCATCAGCCGCCAGGAATGACCATGCGCCAACGCCACGACGCGGCGGACGGCGGTCGCTGACCCGTGGCCGCCCGGCGCCGCCCGAGCCCGCCGGCGACTCCCACCGCCGAGGCGGGCAACACCACCGGCGTCGGTCGGTTCGCCGAGGCGCTGGTCGAGCTGGCGCCGCTGGCGGCGCTGGCGGTGGTCCCGCTCTACTTCAACCCCCGCACCGAACGCGTCTTCGAGCCCGACAAGCTGGCCTGGGTCATCGTGTTGGGCTGCCTCGCCGCCTGGGGGTTGCTCGTGGCGGCGGCGGAGCGCCGGCCGGCACTGTGGGGACGACCGCGCCTGGCCCCGTTGACCTTGGCCGCGGCGACCTTGGTGGCGGCGCTCGTGCTCGGCGCCGCGTTTTCGACGGTTCCAGCCGTGAGCTTGTGGGGCGCGTACCGGCGTGGTCAGGGGCTGTTCGCCAGCGTTGCGCTCGTAACGCTGGGGGCATGTGTGGCGCTGACGGCCGGGCGGCGACCCGCGCGCGACCGCGTGCGGCGCACGCTCGTGGCGGGCATCGTGCCGGTGGCGTTGTACGCGCTTCTGCAGCGGGCGAGGATCGACAGCCTGACTTGGAACATCTACGGCACGTCGCCCGCGGAGCGTGCCTTCGGCCCGTTGGGCAACCCCATCTTCCTGGGCGCCTACCTGGCCATGGTCGCCCCGCTCGCGTATGCGACGGTGGTGACCGGGTGGCAGGCGCGCCGCCACGGCGTGGCGGGCGGCACCGCCGATCTCATCAGCGGAGGCGTCGCGGGCGGCCTGGCCGTCGCTGGCCTGATCGCCTCGCAGAGCCGCGGCCCGTTGATCGGCCTCGTCGTCGGCACCGGGCTGTTTGCCCTGCTGGCCGCTGCCACCGCCGGGCGACGCCGCCTGGTGCTCGGGCTCGTCGCCGCGGGCGGGCTCGCCGCGGTGGCGGCCGCGGCGTCGGGCGCGC
>CAYQBA010000185.1:0-5985 GCA_964415605.1 uncultured Anaerolineales bacterium
TGTCGCCGCGGCCGCCGACTGGCTCGGACCGCCCCGGCCCGGACCCGGCCGGCCGGACCCGGGGCCAGGCGTGGACGGCGAACGCCGCGACCGCCACGGCCTCGAGCGCGCGGCCCACGACCACGGCCCACGGCGCCCCCGCGAGCGTCCCCGTGGCCACGGCCAGCACGCCGGCGTTCACCGACCCGATCGCCAGGGCCGCCCACGCCTCGCGGCCGCGCGCCGGCCGGCCGCCCAGCCGGCGCCGCGGCAGGATCCAATATGCCACGCCCAGGGCGAACTGCACGAGCCAGCCGACGAGAACGAGCTCGACGTGCGCGCCGAGCAGCCACCACGGCCACGGGGCGCCCGCCGGTGGGGACACGGGCCGCCAGGCCGGCCATCCCTTGACCGCGAGGATCACGGCGCCGAGCGTCACGCCGGCACCGAAATGCACGAGCGCCGCGCGGACGGCCCACACGCTGAGGCGCGGCACCTAGCGCGCCGCCACCCGGCGCCACGTGGTGGCCACGAACAGCCACCCGGCCACGAGCTGCGCTCCGGCCGAGACGACGAGGAGCCAGCCGTAGCCGGCCGCCGCGAGATCCGGCGCAAACGGCTCGCCGACCAGGCGCAGGACGAGCCCGGCGTTGAGGAGCACGTAGGTGACCCAGCCAAGCCGTTCGGCCGGGCCGTGCAGGGCCTGCCGGGCGTGCGGGAACATCCAGTGCACGACCCCGAAGATCAGCTGGGCAGCCCACCCGAACACCAACATGTGGAGCCAGGTCGGCGCGATCCGGTCGACGATCGGCGGCACCGGCACGACCCCGCGGGCGCCGAGGAGGACGCCGACGACGAGCGCGACCACCAGCCAGGCCAGCGCGGTCTTGATGTACCAGCGGGTCAGCGTCGGCATCGCGCACGTCCCGGCCTCAGCAACTCACCACCGGCCCGAGGCGCCGCCGCCGCCGAAGCTGCCGCCGCCGCCGGAGAACCCGCCGGAGCCCCCGCTGGACCCGCCCGAGAAGCCGCCGAAGCCGCCGCGGCCGAAGGCGTCCGGCCAGCCCGAGCGCATCCGGCGTCCGCGCGCCAGCGAACCGCCGAACAGCCGCCGCAGCAAGAAGACCGCGACCCACCAGCCCAGCACGCCCCACCAGCCGTACCCGCCCGCGGTCGACTCGACCAGCCAGTACACGACCGGGGTGAGCGCCGCCGTGACGAGCCATCCGACGATGCCGCCAGCCAGCGTCACCCACACCAGCATGAACAGGACGCCGAGCAGCACCTCGCGCAGCGTGTCGGGCGCGTCGGACGCCGGTGCGGCCGGCAGCTCCTGGCCGCGGATCACGCTGGCCACCGCGTCGGCGCCGGCGGAGATCCCCCCGGCGAAGTCGCCGTCGCGGAAGCGGGGGACCATGATCTCGCTGATGATCCGCCGCGACCGCAAGTCCGTGAGCACCGGCTCGAGGCCGTAGCCGACCTCGATGCGCAGCGCGCGGTCCTCGGCCGCGACCAGGATGAGCACGCCGTCGTCGACATCCTCGCGCCCGAGCCGCCACCGCTCGACCACGCGGATCGAGAAGTCCTCGATCGGATCGCCCGCGAGGCTGGGGACGGTGAGCACCACGACCTGGGCGCCGGTCTCGTCCTCGAGCGTCTTCAGCCGGGCCTCGAGCGCCGCCTCGGCATCGGTCGGCAAGAGGTCGGCGTAATCGTTGACGCGCCCGACGAGCACAGGCACCTCGGCCTGCGCGCGGGTGCCGGCGGCCAGGGCGGCGAAGAGACCCGCCGCCATCGCCACGGCGGCCGCGGATCGCCGTGCGCGGCCGACCGCGCTGGCGCGGGCGCTCATTGCTCGCGCAACCGGACGGCGTCCGGCAGCTCGTCGCTGTCGTCGGAGCGCAGCGGCACGGCCTGCCGCGCGAGGATGGCGCCGCACGTCTCGATCGCCTCGACCAGGGCCGCGGCCGGCCGTCCGGCGCGCGCGCCGGCGGTGAGGTGCGCCACCAGCGCGTCCCACTCGCCGGGTTGAACGCGCGCGTGGATGCCGGCGTCGGCCAGGACGACCGCGCGGTGCTCGAACAGGGCGAGCAGGATCAACACGCCGGTGCGGTCCTGCGTGTTGAAGACCCCTTCCTCGAGAAAGGCGGCCTCCGCCCGGAGCCGCACCCGCCGATCGAGGGTCTCCGGGGCCACGAGGCGCCGGCGCACGGCCGGCACCGCGGCGGCCGCGTACCCGAGGATCGCGCCCGCGACCGGCGCCAGCGCTTCGAGCAAGGCGGCGTGCGGGAGCCAGGAGCCCGTGGCGACGGGCCAGGCGGCGATCAGGCCGGCGGCCCCGATGGCGCCCACCAGGCCGCCCAACCACCCGGCCTCGGGGTAGTCATCGCAGCGGCCGACGACGTACGGCACGATCTCGCCACCGCTGCGACCCTCGGCAGCGCGGGCGGCGGCCGCGACGGCGGCGAGCTGGTCGGTGGTGAAGTAGCGGCGGGGATCCATGGGCTGCGCGCTCGCGCCCTCCGCTCAGCCGTCGTCGGACCCGCTGCCGAAGTCGACCTGGGGCGCCGTCTCGGCCCCTTCGACGGCCTTGAAGTACGCCCGCTCGCCGAAGCCGAGCATCGCGGCGACCATGACGGTGGGGAAGCCGCGGCGGGCGGTGTTGTACTCGCGCGCGGTCTCGTTGTAGCGCCGGCGCTCGACGGCGATGCGGTTCTCCGTGCCTTCGAGCTGGGCCTGCAGGTCGCGGAACGCCTCCGTGGCGCGCAGCTCGGGGTACTGCTCGGATACGACGAGCAGGCGGGATAGGGCGCTCGACAGGCCATCCTGGTTGGCCTGGAAGGCCTGCATCTGCTCGGCGGTCGGCGGGCCGTCGAACCGCACCTGCCCGACCTTCGCCCTGGCCTCGGTGACCGCGGTGAGCGTGTCGCGCTCAAAGCTGGCGGCCCCCTTGACCGTCTCCACGAGGTTGGGGACGAGATCGGCGCGGCGCTGGTAGGCGTTCTCGACCTGGCTCCAGGCCTCGTTGACTTGCTCGTCGAGCCCGACCAGGCGGTTGTAAGATCCGCCCAACGACAACACGGCCAGCCCGGCGATGGCGACGATCGCCACCAGCACGGTCAGCATGCCTCGGCTCATGGTGCGCGCTCCCTTCTCCTTGTGGCGATGTCCGCCCCGGCCCCGGCGACGCCCGCGAGTGCGTTCCCACGGCCGTCGGCAACAGTATACGCCAACCCCGGCGCGGGGTAGCGATGCACCGCGCTCGGCGCATCCATGTGATAGAATGCCCCGGCGTGATCGGATCGCTCCCGCCGGGCGGCGCCCGGCCCCACCAACGTACGCGCGATGCCGCGATGCCCCCCAGACCCCGCGACCTCGCGCGCTTCCTGGCGAGCCTACAACACGACGACGGTCCCTCACGCCTGGCCGACGACGAGGCGGAGACCCTGGCCGCGATCCGACCCAACGACCTGGCCGAGCATGCCCTGTCCCGCATCGCCCTCTGGTCTGGGCCACGCCATCGGCTGCATGACCGATTCGTCCCCCCTTGGCTCGCCATCCAGCGCGACGCCGGCGCGCACCACGACATCCGTTGCCGCGGCCTGGACGAGGCCCTGCGCCAGATCCCATCGCCGTCGTGCATGCTGCTCGGCGCGCCCGGGGCCGGCAAGACCACGGTGCTCAGGCACTTCGATCTCGAGACATCGCTGGCGTTCGCGCGTGGGCGGACGGATCGGCTGACCTTCTTCGTCGAGCTGCACACGTGCCGCGTCCCGTCCGACCCGTGGTCCTGGCTCCGCGCGCGGTGGTCGGCGCGCAACCCGGCCCTGCCCGATCTGGCGATGCTGATGGCACAGGGCCGCGTCACCCTGCTGCTCGACGGGCTGAACGAGCTCGCGGGGCCGGACGCGGTCGCGGTCTACGCCCACACGCTGGCCTGGAAGCAGTTCATCCACGGCACACTGCATGACCATCCGGGCTGCCGCGCGGTGATCACGTGCCGCGGTCACGCCTACAGCACGACGATGTCCACCCCGGCCGAGCCGCTGCCGCAGATCACCATCGAGCCGCTGGACGACGCGCAGATCGCGGCGTGGCTGAATCTCGCGGCGCCGGCGCGGGGGCCGGATCTCCTGCAGGACATCCGGGCGGCAGGCGAGATCGACCTCGTGCGGCGGCCGTTCATGCTCGCGTGCTGGTTCCAGGGATCTCGCGCCGGCGACGCGGCGCCGCGCGGCCGGTCGGCGGTCCTCACCGCGATGGTGCGATCCGGCATCCGCCGCGAGATCGAGCGCGACAACGCGCTTCTCGAGCCCGGGCGCCTGCTCACGGCGCACGACCGGGCCTGCCTGGTCAACGACCGGTCGTGGCGCTCCGCCCACGACCTGCCGAGCGAGGGTCCCCTGGTCGCCCGGCTGGCGCAGCTGGCAGAAGCAATCCTCGCCCGCGGCCATGGCGCGAGCGGCCTCCCGCGGCGGGCGGCGCTCGACGTGCTCGGGACCGACGTCGGGCCCGCCGTGCTCCAGGCCGGCATCGACATCGGCGTGCTCGACGCCCAGCCGGACAACACTGCCGTGCCGTTCGCGCACCAGCTCCTCGTCGACTTCTTCGCCGCCCGCCGCCTCGCGGCCAGCCCAGACCCGGAACGCGCCCGCACCGCCTGGCGCGCCGACGCGATCCATCCTTCGGCCGAGGCCTTGATCCGTGCTCGCCTGGCCGAACCGCTCCCGCCGCTGCCGCCATCGCCGTGGGAGGACGCGGTGCTGATGGCCGCGGAGATGAGCGCCGACGCCGACGCGTTCGTGCGCGGGCTGGTCGATGCCGACGCCGTCCTGGCCGGTCGCTGCGCGGAGCAGGGGGATGTGCGGGCGCGCGTGTCCACGGCCGTGATCGACGCGGTGCGTCAGGCGCTGGTGGAGCGCTGCGCCGAGCCGCTCGCCGACATCCGATCCCGCGTGGCGGCGGGCCTGACGCTCGGACGCCTGGGAGACCCACGGCTCGAGATCCACCACGGCCCGCTCGGGCGTTTCCGGCTCCCGGCGCTGATCCGCCTCGCCGGAGCCACCTATCCGGTGAGCTACGCCGTCGACGACGCCTGGACCCCGCCGACCCCCGGGCTCGTCGACCTGGCGGCTTTCCGGATGGGCAAGTTCCCCGTCACCCACGCGGAATGGGGGGATTTCATGGCCGTCGGCGGCTACGACGACCCCCGGTGGTGGGACACGCGCGCCGCGCGCGCCTGGTACACCGGGCGCGGCACCGCCGATGGCGCGCGGCGCAACAGCCGCTACTGGCGCGAGGTCTTCCGGCGCGACCCGGGCGAGCTCGAGCGGTTCGCCACGGCGGGCGTCCTGTCGCCGGAGATCGCGGAGCGCTGGCGGCGGTGGGTCGGGCTGGGCGACGCGGCATTCGAGCGGGCCTTGCGCGAGCAGTTCCCCGGCGGCCGCTTGACCGAACCGCTCCACTGGCGGGACGCCCGCTTCGACAACCCCTCTCAGCCGGTGGTCGGGGTGAGCTGGAGCGAGGCGCGGGCCTACTGCAACTGGCTCGCGGCCCAGACCGGCCGGCCCTTCCGGCTGCCGACGCTCGCCGAGGCCATCGCCGCCACGGGCGGTCTCGATGGACGCCCCTATGCCTGGGGGCGCGACCTCCACCCCCTGGCGTGCCAGATGGCCGAGACGCGAATCCCGTTCCCCGCGCCGGTCGGCGTCTTCCCGGGCGGCACGACACCGGAAGGCCTGTGCGACATGACCGGCACGGTCGACGAGTGGGTCAGCACGGCCTACGGCCCCAGGGCCAACGCCTGCGCGTTCCGCCCACCTTACGATCCCGCTGACGGGCGCGAAGTCGAGGATCCGCCGGACACCCTGCTGCGCATGCACCGCGGAGGCGGCTTCGTCTCGCCGCCGGAGTACGTGTCGGCCGTGAACATCCAGTACGACGACCCGAACTGGCGCAGCCGGTACACCGGATTCCGGCTGTGCGTGTCGGACGCGTGATCGGAGC
>CAYQBA010000185.1:5995-8788 GCA_964415605.1 uncultured Anaerolineales bacterium
CCAGGGGGGGCCGCTGGAACCCTGTTTCCGGGGTGGGTGTGTGGGCGGTGTGTGGGGGGCGCCCCCCCCGCCCGCCCCCCGCCGCGGCGCCGGCGGCGCGATCGGACCGCGAGCCGCCCCGCGCGACGATCGCGGCTTGCGCTACAATCGGGCCATCATGCCGGCTGTGCGATCCGACGGAGAGGACCGCCTGGGCTCGTTCTACGACCGGGTGTATGCCGTCGTGCGCCGCGTCCCGCCCGGGCGGGTGACGACGTACGGCACGGTCGCGCGCCTGCTGGGGCAGCCGCGGGCCGCGCGCGCGGTGGGCTACGCCCTGAACGCCCTCGCGAGCCGCGCCGGCGACCCAGCGGCCGTCGGCGTGCCGTGGCAGCGCGTTGTCAACAGCCACGGGCGGATCAGCCTGGTCAACCGCGAATGGGACGCCGCCGAGCAGGCGGCGCGGCTGCGCGACGAGGGCGTCGAGGTCGATGACGCGCTGCGCGTCGACCTCGATCGCCACTTCTGGGACGGATAGGGCACCGGGGAGCCAGCACAGCATGTCGACCTTGGCCGTCGTCTCGCTCTTGGCCGCCGTGGCCGTCGTCGGGCTGATCGCGTACGACGTCCTGCAGCGCCAACACGCCATCCTTCACAACTTCCCGATCATCGGACACTTCCGGTTCCTCCTCGAGTCGATCGGGCCGGAGCTGCGCCAGTACATCGTCACCAGCAACGACGAGGAGCGGCCGTTCAGCCGCGACCAGCGGGCCTGGATCTACACGTCGTCCAAGCGGCGCAACAACTACTTCGGGTTCGGCACCGACAACGACCTCGAGGTCAGCCCGAGCTACCTCATCATCAAGCACCGCAGCCTCGGGCTGCCGCCGCCGCCGGGGTTCGAGGGGGCCGACCACACGTATCCCATCCCGTGCGCCAAGGTCATCGGCGGCCACCGCGGGCGCCGGCACGCCTTCCGGCCGGCGTCGATCGTCAACGTCTCGGGCATGAGCTTCGGGTCGCTGAGCGGGCCGGCCGTCGAAGCGCTCAACCGCGGGGCCCGCCTGGCGGGCTGCCTCCAGAGCACGGGCGAGGGCGGCATCGCGCCCTACCACCGCCACGGCGGCGAGCTGGTGTGGCAGATCGGCACGGGCTACTTCGGGTGCCGCGACGTCGACGGCCGCTTCAGCCTCGCGCGGTTCCGCGAGACCGTCGCGTCGGCGCCGGTGCGGGCCATCGAGATCAAGCTCAGCCAGGGCGCCAAGCCCGGCCTCGGGGGCGTCCTGCCCGGGGCCAAGGTGACGGCCGAGATCGCGGCCATCCGCGGCGTCCCCGCCGGCCAGGATTGCCTCAGCCCGGCGACGCACTCGGCCTTCCGCGACCCCGACGGGCTCCTGGACTTCGTCGAGCAGCTGGCCGACGAGACCGGGCTGCCGGTGGGGATCAAGTCGGCGGTCGGCGACACGGCTTTCTGGGAGGAGATGGCGCGGCTGATGGCCACCACGGACCGCGGGGTCGACTTCATCACGATCGACGGCGGCGAGGGCGGCACCGGCGCCGGCCCGCTGGTGTTCACCGACCACGTGGCGCTGCCGTTCAAGATCGGGTTCAGCCGGGTCTACCGCGTGATGGCCGAGCACGGCCTGCACCACCGGGTGGTCTTCGTGGGCAGCGGCAAGCTCGGGTTCCCGCAGCAGGCGCTCCTGGCGCTCGGGCTGGGCTGCGACCTGATCAACGTCGGGCGCGAGGCGCTGCTGTCCATCGGGTGCATCCAGGCCCAGCGCTGCCACACGGGCCACTGCCCGACGGGCGTGGCGACGCAGAGCCGCTGGCTCATGGCCGGGCTGGACCCCACGCTCAAGTCGGCCCGGCTGGCGAACTACGTCGTCACGATGCGCAAGGAGCTGCTGGCGCTGGCCCACGCGTGCGGCGTGCCGCACCCGGCGCTCGTCGGCACCGACCAGCTCGAGATCCTCGACGACCGTTTCGGCAGCCGGCCGATCGCCGACGTGTTCGGCTACGCCCCGGACTGGGGGCTGCCGGGCGAGGACGCGCGCGTCGCGATCTCGCACATCATGTACGGCGACGGGATGCACGCCGACGGTCCAATCCGCGTCGGCGCCACGGGGGATGGCGCGCCGAGGGGCGCTGCGGCTGGTCGCGTGACGCGCGGCGGGGCTGGCCACGGCACGGGATCGGGGATAGATTGACCCCGTCGCCGGGCGACCGGCTGGGCCGCGGCTTCTTCACCCGGCCGGCGCGCGCAGTCGCCGTCGACCTCCTGGGTCACCGGCTGGTCAGCACGGCCGGGGGCACGCCGGCCGGCGGCATCATCGTCGAGACCGAGGCCTACTGCGACGCGGGGGCGGCGGACCTCGCGTGCCACGGCAGCCGCAACCGCGGGCGCCCGACGGGCCGCACGGCGGTGATGTTCGGCCCGCCTGGCCACGCCTACGTGTACTTCACCTACGGCATGCACTGGCTGTTCAACGTCGTCACCGGTGTTCCGGGCCAGCCGAGCGCCGTGCTCGTCCGGGCGCTCGAGCCCGACACGGGGCTGGCCGCGATCGCCGAGCGCCGGCTGGACCGCCGCGGCCGGCCGTTGTCGAGCGCGGCATGGACCAACGGCCCCGCCAAGCTGGCGGCCGCTCTGGGCATCGACGGCGCGCTGCACGGCGCCGACCTGTGCGCCCCCGAGGCCGCCGTCTGGATCGAAGCGGCGTTCGACGTCCCGCGCGAGGACGTCGACGTGGCCGCGGGGCCGCGCATCGGCATCGCCGGCGTGCCCGAGCCATGGCGTTCGCTGCCGTGGCG
>CAYQBA010000186.1:0-8719 GCA_964415605.1 uncultured Anaerolineales bacterium
GCCGCCGGCGGCGGCTGAGCTTCCGGCGCTACTCCGTGCCGGGATCCGTCGTCGGCACCACCACGCACGGCGTCGCGGGGTCCTGGCGCGAGATCTGCAGGCTCACGCCGTCCTCGACGCCCGTCACGCTGACGAACGCGTAGCAGCCTTGGGCATCGTTGTAGATGACGACCTCGAGGTTCGGGTCGCCGACCGCTTGCCAGCCGGCGTCGCGCATCCGCTCGCGGTACCACGCGATGACGTCCTCCGGCCGGGCGCCGGGGATGGTATAGAAGTCCGTCGGGTCGCGCTCCGGATCGCCGTTGAGCGACGCCTCGGGCGTCGCCACGGACGCCGCCGGCCAGGCGTCGGTGAGCTGCGCGCCGGGGTAGACCGGGATGCCCGGCACGTTGGTCGAGCGGCCTTCCGAGGCGCCGCACGCCGCCGTGAGGGCGGCGGCCGCCATCGCCGCCGCGAGCGAGAGGGGGATGCGCATGGCAGGCGATTCTAGGGCGCCGGCGCCGGCGGGTCAATTGCGGCGCGCCGCGCGGCGCTCGGGCGCCGCCGCGGCCATCGTCGCCGGCGCCGGCATGGCGCTCCTCGGCGGCGCGGCCGTCGTCGAGACCCACGACCCCGCCTGCGCAGCGTGCCACCTGCCGCCCGAGGTCGCGTTCGTCGCGCGCGCCGCCGCGCCCGAGCCGGTCGACCTTGCCTCGGCGCACGCGCGGCTGCCCGCGCCCGACCGCCTGCGGTGCGTCGACTGCCACGGCGGACCGGGCCTTGCGGGCCGGGTGCGCAGCCTCGCCATCGGCGCGCGCGACGCCGCCGCGTGGCTGCGCGGTGATTACGCCGTCGTCGGCACCGACTACGCGCCGCTCGGCGCCGTGCGCCACCCCGTGGCCGACGACCTCTGCCTGGCCTGCCACGCCGCCGCCCTGGACCCCCCGGGCTTCGAGAACCACTTCCACCACGCGCTCCGCGCGCCCCGCGCGCCGCGCGACCTCGCCTGTGTCACCTGCCACGCCGGCCACTTGCCCCGGCCCGGCAGCCCCGCCTTCGTCGCCGACGCCGACATCGCCGCCGGCTGCCAGGCATGCCACGCGGCGATGGGGGGGCCGGTGGCGCCGTAGGCGATCGGTGACAATTGGCGGGTTGGGGGAGGCGGTCGACGGGGTCATCTTGGCATCTTGGTCGACGGGCGGGGGTAAAGTCGCCCGCCCGTCGCTTGAGCCCGCCAGGCCCGTCCGAGCCCCGACCCGGCCGCCTGGTGAATCTTGGGGGTTGACAAATCTAGGCCGAGTATGATATTGTTAGCGTTTGGTCCCTTCGTCGCCGCCTATCCACGCGCCTGTCGGCGGCGATCCGGATCCCGTTGGGTTGGGCCCCGATTTGGCGACACGACCATCCGGCCGGATTGCATGGCGGTAAGGAGCAGAGAGCCCATGGCCAAGACCTCCCAGGTGCTTGAACCGACGACGGCGGCGGCGCCCGAGCCCCCGGCCGTGCGCACCGAGCGCATCGCCGTGCCGTTGGTGCAGCGCCGCAACTACGCGCGCATCCCCAACCATCAGGCCACGCCCGCGCTGATCATCGTGCAGCTCGAGGCGTTCGAGTGGTTCAAGCGGGAAGGGATCGCCGAGCTGTTCCGCGAGGTCTCGCCGATCGTCAGCTTCAACAAGAACCTCGAGCTCCACTTCCTCGGCCACCGGTTCGAGGATCCCAAGTACAGCGTGGCCGACTGCCGCGAGATGGACATGACCTACAGCGCGCCGCTGTGGGTCACCGTCCGCCTGGTCAACCGCACCACCGGCGAGATCCAGGAGCAGGAGGTCTTCATGGGCGACTTCCCCATGATGACCGACAACGCCACGTTTGTCATCAACGGCGCCGAGCGCGTCGTGGTCAGCCAGCTCATCCGGTCGCCCGGCGTCTACTTCAGCGTCGAGGAGGACCGGACCACCGGGCGCGCGCTCGCCCAGGCCAAGCTCATCCCCAACCGTGGCGCTTGGCTCGAGTTCGAGACCTCCAAGCGCGACGTCATCAGCGTCAAGGTCGATCGCAAGCGCAAGTTCCCGGTCACCACGCTCCTGCGGGCCATCGGGTACGCCACCGACGACGACCTGCTCGGGCTGTTCCAGCACGTCGACACCGACGAGGACCACCCGTACATCGCCACGACCCTCGAGAAGGACCCGACGAGCGCCGAGGAAGACGCCCTGCTCGACATCTACCGCAAGCTGCGCCCGGGCGACCCCCCGACGGTCGACGGCGCGCGCGCGTTCCTGACCGGCCTTCTCTTCAACGAGCGCCGCTACGACCTGGGCCGCGTCGGCCGCTACAAGCTCGACCGCAAGCTGCACATCGACCCCGTGACCAACCAGGCCGTGGACGGCATGCTGCAGATGCCGCGCCCCCACATGCTGACCCGCGAGGACCTCCACCGCGTGGTGCAGTACATGATCCGGATCAACACCAACCAAGCGCACGAGGACGACATCGACCACCTCGGCAACCGCCGGGTCAAGACCGTCGGCGAGCTGATCCAGAACCAGCTGCGCGTCGGCCTCCTGCGCATGGAGCGCGTGGTCCGCGAGCGCATGAGCACCCGCGACCCCAACGAGATCACGCCGCTGGGCCTCATCAACATCCGGCCGGTGGTGGCGGCCACCCGCGAGTTCTTTGGCGGGTCGCAGCTCTCGCAGTTCATGGAGCAGACCAACCCGCTCGGCGAGCTCACCCACAAGCGGCGCCTCTCGGCGCTCGGACCCGGCGGGCTGCGGCGCGAGCGGGCCGGCTTCGACGTGCGCGACGTGCACCACTCGCACTACGGGCGCATCTGCCCGATCGAGACGCCCGAAGGCCCGAACATCGGCCTCATCGGCAGCCTGGCGACGTATGCGCGCGTCAACGACTACGGGTTCATCGAGACCCCGTACCGCGTCGTGCGCTCGCGCGTGCCGGCCACCGTCGAGGCGCTCGAGGGCCGGATGCTCCGCGAGGACGTCGCCGATGCCAAGGGCAAGGTGGTGGCCGCCGCGGGCGCGCGGCTCGACGCCGCCCTGGCCAAGAAGGTCGCGGCCCTGGGCCTCGCCGACGTGCCGGTCAAGCCGTTCGTCACCGGCAGCATCGAGCACCTGACCGCGGACCTCGAGGACCACTACGCCATCGCCCAGGCCAACAGCCCGCTGAACGAGCACGGCGAGTTCGTCGAGGATCAGGTGGTTGTCCGGCGCGAGGAGCGCTTCGAGTCGGCGCGGCCGGAGCGGGTCGACTTCATCGACGTCGACCCCAAGCAGATCGTCAGCGTCAGCACGTCGCTGATCCCGTTCCTCGAGCACGACGATGCCAACCGGGCCCTCATGGGCTCCAACATGTTGCGGCAGGGCGTGCCCCTCTTGCGCCCCGAGTCGCCGGTCGTCGGCACCGGCATGGAGTTCCCGGTCGCGGTCGATTCCGGGCACGTCGTCATCGCCGAGAAGGCCGGCGAGGTCATCAGCGTGACCGGCGACCGCATCCTGGTCCGCGAGGACGACGGCGGCGTTCGCGTCTACAGCCTCGACAAGTTCGTCCGCTCCAACGCGTCGACGACCATCGACCAGCGGCCCGTGGTGTTCAAGGGCGAGCAAGTCGAGGCCGGCCGCGTGCTCGCCGACTCGTCGTCGACCGACCGCGGCGAGCTCGCGCTCGGCCAAAACCTCCTGGTCGCCTTCCTGTCGTGGGAGGGCGGCAACTACGAGGACGCCATCCTCCTCAGCCAGGGCGTCGTCCGCGACGACAAGTTCACCTCGGTGCACATCGAGAAGCACGAGATCGAGGCCCGCGACACCAAGCTGGGGCCCGAGGAGATCACGCGCGACATTCCGAACGTCGGCGACGACGCCCTGCGCGATCTCGACGAGCACGGCGTGATCCGGATCGGCGCCGAGGTGGCGCCGGGCGACATCCTCGTCGGCAAGATCACGCCCAAGGGCGAGACCGACCTCACGCCCGAGGAGAAGCTCCTGCGCGCCATCTTCGGCGAGAAGGCGCGCGAGGTCAAGGACTCCAGCCTGCGGCTGCCGCACGGCGAGCGCGGCAAGGTGGTCAGCGTCCGCGCGTTCAGCCGCGACGACGCCATCGAGCTGGCGGCTGGCGTCGAGCGGATGGTGCGCGTGATGGTGGCGCAGCAGCGCAAGGTGACCGAGGGCGACAAGATGGCGGGCCGCCACGGCAACAAGGGCGTCATCAGCCAGGTGGTTCCGCTCGAGGACATGCCATTCCTTGAGGACGGCACGCCGGTGGAGATCATCCTCAACCCCCTGGGCGTGCCCGGGCGCATGAACATCGGGCAGATCCTCGAAACGCACCTCGGGTGGGCCGCCAACCGGCTCGGGTTCAAGACCATGACGCCGGTGTTCGACGGTGCGTCCGAGGACGACATCGCCGGCGACCTGGCCCGGGCCTGGCTCATCGACCGCGGCTGGCGCGCCATCGCCGACCGCGCCTGGCAGTGGGCGGCCGCCGAGGGGCTGGACACGGTGTCGCTGCGCGACGAGACCGAGGTCAACCGCCTCTACCTTCAGAGCCGCCGATCCGACCTGGACGAGGAGCGGCTGTGGGGCGATGACGTCTATGCCCGGCGTGTCGCGCTCGACGTGTGGCTCGGCGACCAGGGCCACGACGCCGCGACGATCGTCGATCTCGACCTGCAAGGGCGTCCCTCCGCGGCGCGCGGTGTCGCGAGCATGGCGGCGCAGGTCGCGTGCCTCCAGACCTGGCTGGCCGACATGCGGGCCGAGCGGCCCGAGCTGGGCCACCTCGACTCGGCGTCGACCGACCTGGCCGCGCTCCTGCGCGCCAGCCGCGACGTCACCGACGCTACCGGCTGGCCGATGCCGTTGTCCGGCAAGCAGCGGCTGTACGACGGCAAGACCGGCGAGCCGTTCGACCAGCCAGTGACGGTCGGCATCATCTACATGATGAAGCTCGCGCACCTCGTCGAGGACAAGGTGCACGCCCGGTCGACCGGACCGTACTCGCTGGTGACCCAACAGCCGCTGGGCGGCAAGGCCCAGTTCGGCGGACAGCGTTTCGGCGAGATGGAGGTGTGGGCGCTCGAGGCGTACGGCGCGGCGCACACGCTCCAGGAGATGCTCACCATCAAATCCGACGACGTCAATGGCCGCGTCAAGACCTACGAGGCGATCGTCAAGGGCGAGGAGATCCAAGACCCCGGCGCCCCGGAGAGCTTCCGGGTGCTCATCAAGGAGCTCCAGAGCCTTGGCCTCGGCGTGAAGGTGCTCGACGAGGCTGGGCAGACGATCGTCCTCGGGCGCGACGCCGATGACGATCGCGGCACGCGGCTGGGCTTCGGGCTGCGCCTGCCGCCCAGCCGGCGGGCCGCGGAGGAGTAGCCAGGCCGCCGCGGGCGGCGCTCCGGGTGGGGTCTCGGCGCGTCGACGCGGTTGCTTGACAAGCAGATACTATCGTGATACACTAATTCTTCGTGCGTTCGAGCGTCGCCAAGGTGCGGCGTGCGCCCATGAGGCGGGATGGAGACAAGCGTTGCCGACGATCAACCAGCTGGTCCGCAAGGGCCGCAGCAAGCAGATCAAGAAGACGAAGGCGCCGGCGTTGCGCTACAGCTTCAACGCGTTCGAGCGGCGCATGCGCGACACCGGCGGTAGCCCGCTCAAGCGCGGCGTGTGCACGAAGGTGAGCACGACGACGCCCAAGAAGCCGAACTCGGCCTTGCGCAAGATCGCCCGTGTCCGGCTGACCAACGGGATGGAGGTGACCGCCTACATCCCGGGTGAGGGCCACAACCTGCAGGAGCACTCGACCGTGCTGATCCGCGGCGGCCGCGTGAAGGACCTGCCGGGCGTGCGGTACCACATCGTGCGCGGGGCGCTGGACTCGTCGGGCGTCAATGCCCGGCGGCGTGGTCGCTCGAAGTACGGAGCCAAGAAGCCCAAGGGCAAGTAGCCGATCCTGGGCCGGGCGCCGTCGGCGCCGTGGGGCCCACAACTTAAGATATGTGACCGTGTGTGGTGGCACTCCCATACCCATGCGGCGCCCCGGGTTCGGGGCGGGTGTTCGGGTCGACGACCCCTCGGGTCGATCCGTTGCCGGTGGCTCGATGAGCGGTGGGAGCTGGCGCAGGCAGCGGTGATCGAGGGGTCGCTTTGTGTGGTAAGGAGGAAGTAGGATGCCGAGACGCAATCGTCCGCCGCGCCGCGAGGTGCAGCCTGACGCGCTGCACGGCAACGTGACGGCCGGCGCGTTCATCAACAAGCTGATGCTCCGCGGTAAGAAGACGACTGCCGCGCACGTGTTCTACGGCGCGCTGCAGATCGTCGAGGATCGCCTGCGGCGGCCGGGCCTGGATGTCTTCGAGCAGGCGCTGCGCAACGTGACGCCGATGGTCGAGGTCAAGCCGCGCCGCGTCGGCGGGTCCACCTACCAAGTGCCGATGGAGATCCGGGTCGAGCGGCGCCAGGCGCTGGCGTTCCGCTGGCTGATCAACGCCGCGCGCGGGCGCAAGGGTCGCCCGATGGCCGATCGGCTGGCTGCCGAGCTGATGGACGCGGCGAACAACACCGGCGCCGCGATCCGGCGCAAGGAAGACACGCATCGCATGGCGGAGGCCAACCGGGCCTTCGCGCACTACAAGTGGTGAGTTGAAGGTGTCGGGCTGGCGGCGCCCCGCGGGGCGGGGCCGGCCCGGATCAGAATTGGACGAATCATATGAGCACGCGCGACAAGCTTCAGTCAACCCGCAACATCGGGATCATCGCCCACATCGACGCCGGCAAGACCACGACGACCGAGCGCATCTTGTACTACACCGGGCGCACGTACAAGATCGGCGAGGTGCACGAAGGCACCGCGACGATGGATTGGATGGAGCAGGAGCGCGAGCGTGGGATCACGATCACCGCGGCCGCGACGACCGCCGACTGGCGTGACCACCGCATCAACATCATCGACACGCCGGGGCACATCGACTTCACGGTCGAGGTCCAGCGCAGCCTGCGCGTCCTCGACGGCGGCGTGGTGGTCTTCGACGCCGTCGCGGGGGTCGAGCCGCAGTCCGAGACGGTCTGGCGGCAGGCCGACCGCTACAACGTGCCGCGGATCTGTTTTGTCAACAAGATGGACCGCGTCGGCGCCGACCTCGACATGACGTGCCAGATGATCGTCGACCGGCTGGGCGCCAACCCGGTGCGCCTCCAGCTCCCGATCGGCATCGAGGACACCTTCAAGGGCGTCATCGACCTCGTCGAGATGAAGGCGTGGGTCTGGAACGACCAGGATCTCGGCGCCGCGCCCGTGGTGGGCGACGTGCCGGCCGACCTGGCGGCCGAGGCCGAAGCGGCGCGCGACACGCTGGTCGAGAAGGTCGGCGAGAGCGACGAGGCCGTCGAGCTCCTGTACCTCGAGGGTCAGCCGGTGGATGCCGCGACGCTGCGGGCCGGCGTTCGGCGCGCGACGCTGGCGGGCGGCCTGGTGCCGGTGCTGTGCGGCACCGCGCTGCGCAACAAAGGCATCCAGCCGCTCCTCGACGCCGTGGTCGACTTCCTGCCGAGCCCGCTCGACATGCCGCCCATCGAAGGGACGAACCCTGTCACCGACGAGGCCGAGCAGCGCCGGCCGGACAGCGCCGACCCGTTCACGGCCCTGGTGTTCAAGATCATGACCGACCCATACGTCGGGCGGCTGGCGTTCGTGCGGGTCTATTCGGGCAAGGCCAAGACCGGCGACCAGCTCTTCAACGTCACGAACGGCAAGCGCGAGCGCCTCGGCCGGCTGGTCGAGATGCACGCCAACCACCGCGAGGAGATCGACACCATCTCGGCCGGCGACATCGCCGCCGTGGTGGGGCCCAAGGCCATGGCCACCGGCGACACCTTGACCGACGCCGATCACCCGCTTCTCCTCGAGGCCATCGCGTTCCCCGAGCCGGTGATCCACGTGGCCATCGAGCCCAAGACCAAGGCCGACGCCGACAAGATGGTGGACGCGCTGTCGCGCCTGGCCGACGAGGACCCGACGTTCCAGGTGCGGGTGGACAACGAAACCGGCCAGACGCTGATCTACGGCATGGGCGAGTTGCACCTCGAGGTGCTGGTCGAGCGCCTGCGGCGCGAGTTCCGGGTCGGCGCCAACGTCGGCCGGCCGCAGGTGGCGTACCGCGAGACCATCACGCGGCCGGTCTCCGGCATCGTCGGCCGCTACGTCAAGCAGACCGGCGGCCGTGGCCAGTTCGGGCACGTGGTGATGGACGTCGAGCCGGGGCAGCCGGGCTCGGGCATCATCTTCGAGGACGCCATCAAGGGCGGCTCCATCCCGCGCGAGTACATCCGCCCGGTGGAGCAGGGCGCGCGCGAGACGCTCAGCACGGGGCTTCTGTCGGGCTTCCCGGTTGTCGACATCCACATGCGCCTGGTGGATGGCAGCTATCACGAGGTCGACTCCAGCGAGGCCGCGTTCAAGGCCGCGGCGGCGCTGGCGATCCGCGAGGCGCTTCAAAAGGGCAAGAGCATCCTGCTCGAGCCGATGATGCGCGTCGAGGTCGTGGTGCCCGAGAGCTATCTCGGCGACGTCATCGGCGACCTCAACGCCCGCCGCGGCCAGATCGAGGGCATGGAGCCCCGGGCCGGCGGGGTCAACACTGTGCGCGCGCACGTGCCGCTCGGCGAGATGTTCGGGTACGCGTCGCGCCTGCGGTCGATCACGCAGGGGCGCGGGACGTTCACGA
>CAYQBA010000187.1:0-8598 GCA_964415605.1 uncultured Anaerolineales bacterium
CGTCACCCACGCCATCGCCGACGCCGTCACCCACGCCATCGCCGACGCCGTCGCCCACGCCGTCGCCGACGCCGTCGCCGACCCCATCGCCGACCCCATCCCCGACGCCGACCGCCACCGCGTCGCCTCGCCTGTTGATCTACATGCCGAAGCCGTTCCTGCCGCGGCCGACCACGCTGCCGATCTACATGCCCAAGCCGTTCCTGCCGCGGCCGACCACGTACCCGATCTACATGCCGAAGCCGTTCCTGCCGCGGCCGACCACGTACCCGGTGTACATGCCCAAGCCGTTCCTGCCCGCGCCGCGCATCGCCCCGGCATCGGACCAAGGCGTGCGCCTGGGCCCGGTCGAGGTGCGGCCCTACCCCTGACGGTCGATCAGCCGGCCGCGAGCGCCAGCGCTTCTTCCACCACGCCCGCGCCGGCGCCCGGGAGATGGGCATGCCGCGCCAGGTGGCGCCGCCAGAGCCCGGCGCGCGGCTCGCCGTGGAACAGACCCTGCATGGGCAGCGCGATGCGGCCCAGCGCAACACCGCCCGCCACCTCGCGCGCGATGTACGGCAGCATGCGAGCGACGATCTCGGCCCGGCTCGGCGGGCTGGCCGTGGCGTCGCCGAGGATGCGCCGGTCAGCGCCTGCCAGGAGGTAAGGGCGGTCATACGCCGCCCGGCCGATCATCACGCCGTCGACGTGGTCCAGGTGGTCCACCGCCGCGTCGAGGTCGGCGATGCCCCCGTTGGTCACGATCACGAGATCCGGGCGGTCGCGCTTGAGGCGCCGCACGTCGGCGTGGCGCAGCGGCGGGATCTCGCGGTTCTGGCGCGGGCTGAGGCCGCTCAACCACGCCTTGCGCGCATGCACGATGAAGGCGTCGCAGCCCGCGGCGGCGACCACCTCCACGAACCGTGCCAGGTCCGCGTAGGCGTCGCGGTCGTCGACACCGATCCGGTGCTTGACGGTCACCGGCACCGCCACCCGTGCGCGCATCGCGGCCACCCCGTCCGCCACGACCTCGGGCCGGAGCATGAGGCACGCACCGAACGCGCCGTGCTGCACCCGCGGGCTCGGGCAGCCGACGTTCAGGTTGACCTCGTCGTAGCCCAGGTCTTCGGCGATGCGCGCGCACTCGGCCAGGGCGGCCGGGTCGTCGCCGCCGAGCTGCAGCGCGACCGGGTGCTCGGCAGGGTCGTAGGCCAGCAGGCGGTCGCGGCGGCCGCGGAGGATCGCCTGCGTGGTGATCATCTCGGTGTACAGCCGGATGCGCCGCGAGATCTGCCGCACGAAGTACCGGCAGTGGCGGTCCGTGCAGTCCATCATCGGCGCCAGGCACAGCCGGTGGCTGGCCGGCGGGAGACGCGTCATGGGCGGGTGGCCCGTGCCGCCCAGTCCTCGTCGCCGATCAACGTGATCACCTGGAACCCCTCGGCCAGCGCCACCGCGTGCCCCTCGCCGATGCGGGCAGCCCACTCGCGCAGCCGCGGCTCGGGGTCCCAATCGCCCATCTGGCTGGCGTGGGCACGCAAGGCCGCGAGCTTGAGCTCGAACGTGTCGGCGATGTCGACGACGGTCTCGCCCTCCGAGAACCCGATCACGTAGACCTTGCGCACCTTGTGGGGGGCGAGGCCCTCGCTCGCGAGCTCCTCGAACACGTGCGGCTGCCCCGCGGCGGGGAACACCGCGTCGACGGCCGCCGTGCCGACGGCACGGTGGTCGGGATGGTTGATGTACTCGCCCCGGACGTAGAGGACCGTCGGGTCCATGGTCACCACCACCTCGGGCTTGAAGCGGCGGATCTCGCGCACCAGGGCCTTGCGCAGGTCCAGCGTGTTGACGACCACGCCGTCGAGCTCGCGCAGGAAGATGACCTCGCGGACGCCGACGAGGTCCGCCGCTGCGCGCTGCTCGGCCTCGCGGATGGCGGCCGCCTGCGCGCGGGTCAGCGATGGGTCGGCGATGCCGGCGTCGCCGCTCGTACAGACGACATAACAGACCTCGGCGCCGCCGCGGACCCATCGGGCCACGGTGCCGGCACAGCCGAACTCGATGTCATCGGGATGGGCGACGATGACCATCGCGCGCTGGGGGACGTAATCGGATGCGTTCATGGTTCCTTCTCGGTCGTGGGAGGGGTGGATGGCGGCGGCCCGCGGCGGGCCGGTGCCGCCGGCGGGTGTGGCGGGCCCGGCACGCCGGGGCCCATGCGGGGCGGTGGTCCAGGACGGGCCCTCAGCCGGGCGTCAGGGCCAGGCTTCGACCACGATCTGGCCGTCATGCGCCCGGGCGATCTCGGGCACGGGCACGCGGTCCGGCTCTTCCGGGGCGCGGGCGATGGCCGCCCCGATCCGGAGCTGGGTGGGCGCGAGGTCGAGGGCGCACACGATCGCTTCGGCGGGGCGGTCCGCCGGGTCGGCGAGGCCGGCCTCGACGATGCCGCGCAGCCGGCCCCAGACGACCACGCTCCCGCCGGCGATCACCTCGGCCCCGGCGTTGACGTCGCCGATCACGACCACCGTGCCGGCGTGCGTCACGCGCTGCCCGCTGCGCAGCGTCCGCTGGACGACCAGGGCGGCGTCGGCCGGGATGGCCGGCGGCACGGGCGCGCGCGTGCCGTCCGTGGCCGCCCCTCCCCGCGGCGGCGCGGCGGCGGCCACGACGGCCGTCACGCGCAGTCCGGCGGCCTGGACGACGCCCGCCAGGCGCGCCGCGAGGCCGAGGTCGATGGGTTCGGCGGGCAGCTCGAGCGTCACGGCCGCGTCCTGGAAGAACTGGCTGGCGCGGGCCTCGAGCTGCTGGCGCAGGCTGGCCTCCACGGCATCCGGGCTGGCGGCCGTTACCGCGACGCGGAGGCCGTCGCCGCGTCCCTTGATGGTCACCGGCGGGCGGGGCGGCGTCGGCGCTTCGCGCGCGGACGAGTCGGAGAAGCGCGTCATCGACCGGCCTCCGCGGGTGCAGCGGGTGCGGTGGATGGGGTCGCCGGGCAGCCGTCGCACGGCGTGCCGGCCGCCGTCGCCGTCGGGCGGCGCTCGGGGAGGCCGAAGTAGGCCCGCAGCACGTCGGCGGCGATCGGCGCCGCCTCGCGCGACCCCTCGATGATGCGGCTCAGGCCGGACCCGTCGACAAAAACGGCGAGGGCGATCTCGGGCTGCTCGACCGGCGCGAAGGCGACGAACCAGGCGTGGGTCAACAGGTAGCCGTCGCGGTCGCGGCGGCAGTCGGCCTTGCCTTCGGGCGTGCCATCGTCGATCCGGATCGGATCGCAGAACTCCGCCGTGCCGGTCTTGCCGGCCACGCGGACCTCGGTTGGCAGATGGGTCCAGGCCGGCTGGGCGGTGCCCGATCGCACGGCCGCCGCCATTCCCTGCCGGATCAGCGCCAGATGCGACCCGTCGATCGGCAGGCGACGCAGGACGCCGCCCGGCTTGCCCAGACGCGTCCCGTCCGGCAGCGTCACCGGCACCGGCGCGCCGGTCGTGTCGTTGACCGCCTCGACCACGTGGGGCCGATACAAGACCCCGCCGTTGGCCACGGCCGCGGTGACGTTGGCCATCTGGATCGGCGTCACGAGCGAGTAGCCCTGGCCGATGCCGGTGATGTAGGTCTGCCCCGTGCCCCAAAAGAGGTCGAACCAGTCCTTGAGCCACGCCGGCGTCGGCACGCGGCCGGCGGCTTCGCCCAACAGGTCCACCTGCGACGCCTCGCCCAGGCCGAACAGGCGGGCGTAGCGTTCCAGGCGCGCGCTCCCCAGCCCGGCGATCTCCCGGCGCCCAGGGGCGTTGCCGCCCGAGATCTCGTAGAAGAACACGTCGCACGAGTTCGCGATGGCGCCGACGATGTCCAGGGCGCCGTGGCCGCCGCGGTGCCAGCACACGAACGGGTAGCGGATCTCGGGGTTGTACTGGTTCGGCAGGTAGATCACGCCGGGGTCGACGATGCGGGTGGACGCATCGATGACGCCTTCCTGCAAGGCGGCGGCGGCCGTGATGAGCTTGAACGTCGAGCCCGGGGCGAACTGGCCCGAGATCGCCCGGTTGAGGAGCGGCTTGTCGGGGTTGGCCAGCAGCTCGGCGAACTCCGCCGGGCTGGCGCCGGTGGAGAACATGTTGTTGTCGTACGTCGGCAGCGAGACCAGCGCGCGGATGGCCCCGTCGCGCGGGTCGATGGCGACCACCGCGCCGGAGCGCGCGCCGATGCGGTCGAGCCCGTGCTGCAGCGCGGCCTCGGCCTGCTGTTGAAACTTGACGTCGAGTGTCAGGCGCAGCGCGTGCCCCGGCTCGGGGTCCAGCGGCTGCGAGATGTCGGCGAGCGGGTGGCCCATGGCGTCGACCATCACCACCTTGCGGCCCTTGCGCCCGCGGAGCACGTCCTCGTACGTGTACTCGACGCCGGTGCGGCCGACGACGTCGTAGATCGCGTAGTCGTCGGCGCGGTATGCGTCGATCTCATCCTCGGGGATGCTGCCGGTGAAGCCGAGGATGTGGGCGAGCGCCGGGCCGGTGGCGTACTCGCGCACCGACGACTCGCCGATGACCACGCCCGGCAGTTGGATGGCATCTTCCATCAGCTCGAACGCGTGCTCGCGGGCCAGGGTCCGCGGGATCGGGATCCGCGACCAAGTCCGGACCAGCCGTCCGTCCTCGTACAAGAAGCTCTCGAGGCTCGGACGGCCGTCGCCCCCGGTCGGCGCGGGGGTGTCCGCGGCCCCTTCGGCGGCCCGCGCGGGGCTTGGCCGCGCGGCCACCGGCAGATCCAGCGCCGCCCCTACCCGGGCCAGGACCGCGGCCAGGGCCCGGGGGTCCTCCGGCAGGGCAGCCGGGACGATGCTGATGGTGAACTGCGGCCGATTGAACACCACCTGCCGCCCTTGGCTGTCGTAGATCACCCCACGATCGGCGGCGATCTCGTGCTCGGCGAAGCGGTTGTTGCGGGCGAGATCGCGCAGCTCGGCGCCGCGCACGAACTGGATGTGCCCCAGCCGGACGATCAGCACGGTGAAGGCCGCGGCGGCGATCACGCGCATCCAGCGCAGGCGCGCGAAGAGCTGCCCGGCGCGCGGAGGCCGCATCAGCGCTCCCAGCCCATCGCCGGCGAGCCGAGCCGCCGCGCCAGCGCGCGCAGCGCCAGGTACATCGCGGGCAGCCATGCCAGGTTGAGCACGATCAACGGGAGGGTGGCGTCCACCCATGGCTCCCAGCCCCAGTCGACGCGATGGGCGACGATCAGCAGGGCGTACTGGAGCAGGCTGTACAGCGCGGTACCCAGCGCGACGAGGCCCAGCGGCAGCAGGAAGTTGGTGGAGAACAGGCGGCGCCCGAGCAGCACCCCCGTGGCCGCCACGCCGACGAGCGGCAGGGTGTGGAACCCGGCGGGCTGGGGCGACACGACGTCCAGCATGAGCCCGAGCCCGGTCGCCCACCACATGGCCGGCACGGGCCCGCGCAGGAGCCCCCAGCTGATCACGGCCACCAGCGGCAGCGACGGCGGGGTGCCGCCGATCATCGCGTGGTGCATCACGGTGGTCTGGACGAGGACGATGGCCGCCAGGACCGGCACGCCGATGTACGGGGCCGGGTTGCCGACGCGCGGCGACTCGACGCCGAGCGACGGGATCACCCGCCGCCGCTCCCCGCGCCCCCGGCGGGCGGGGGCGCCGCCGCGCCGGGCAGACCAGCGCCCGGCGGTCCGGCCGCCCCGTCCGCTGCGTCCAGCGGCGCGGTCCACGCCGTGATCAACATCGCCGTCTCGAGGGCGTTGAAGTCGACCGATGGCCGGATGACCGCTTCCTGGAACGTGTCGTAGTCGTCCTGCCGGACCTCGACGACCTGCCCGATCAGGATCTGCGGCGGGAACCGTTGGGATTGGCCGCTCGTGAAGACGAGGTCGCCGACCTGGATCTTCGGCGGCATGTCGGCCTGGTTTTGCGGCACGTAGCGCATGACGAGGTCGCCGTTGGGCGAGCCGAACACCATGCCCGCCTCGCGTGATCGATCGATGCGGGCCGACACCGCGCTCGTGGGGTCGGTGATCAGGAGCACGTCGGTCCAGTGGTCCGAGACCCGGACGACCTGCCCGATCAGCCCCCGGTGGTTGGCCACCGTCATCCGCAGCCTGACGCCTTGGGAAGCCCCGACGTCGAGCTTAACCGATCGGGTCAGGTGACCCGGCTCCCAGCCGGCCACGCCGCCGACGATGCTAGTGCCCATCAGGTCGAGGTCCGGGCGGGCGTTCTGGAAGTCCATGAGCGCGCGCAGGTCGCGCACCTCGCGCTGCAGGCTGGTCAGGCGCAGGTTGTCGGTCTTGAGGCGGGCGTTCTCGTCCTCGAGGCGCAGGATCTCGGCGTTCAGCGTGTCGAGGTCGCGCGTGCCGCCGAGGATGGCGTGGGCGCGGGCGGCGGCCTGGGTGAGGACGGACTGCACGGGGGTCAACGCGCGGCCGGTCGCGTCGGTGAGCGCCTTGACCCCGGGAACGTGCTCGACGATGGCGCTCGACAGCCCCAACGCGACGAGGGCCATGAGCAGGTACTGGCGATCCTGCGGGCGGTACTTCATCGGTGCTCAGACCCCCTGTCGTGCCCCGGACCTCGTGCCACCCCGCGTCACACCCACGCCGTCAACCGCGCTGTTCGCCCATCAGCGAAGCCCGCTGCGTGCTGGCGAGCACCGTGGCCAGCGCGTCGAGGTCTTCCAGCACGAGCCCCGCGCCGCGCGCGACGCACGCCAGCGGGTGCTTGGCCACCTTCACCTCGATGCGCGTCTCCTCCTCGAGCCGCTTGGCGAGTCCGCGCAAGAGCGCCCCGCCCCCGGCCAGCACGATGCCGTGCTCCATCAGGTCGGCGATCAGCTCGGGCGGCGTCTCGTCGAGCGCATCCTTGACCACGTCGACGATGGTCTGCACCGGCTGCGCCAGCGCCTCGCGGATGTCGATCGACGACACCTCGACCGACTGCGGGAGCCCGGTCAGCAGGTTGCGGCCCCGCATCGCCATGGTGAGCTCGGGCTCGAGCGGGTACGCCGATCCGATCTCGTGCTTCAGCATCTCCGCCATCCGCTCGCCGATGCTCAGGTTGTAGCGCTGGCGGGCGAAGGCGATGATGGCCTCGTCCATCTCGTCGCCCGCCACCCGCAGGCTGCGCGACACGACGATGCCGCCGAGCGAGATCACGGCCACCTCAGTGGTGCCGCCCCCGATGTCGATGATCATGCTGCCCGTGGACTGCGTGACCGGCAGGTTCGCGCCGATGGCCGCGGCCATCGGCTCCTCGATGAGGAACGCCTGCCGCGCGCCCGCGCTGATGGCCGCGTCGTGCACGGCGCGCTTCTCGACCTCGGTGACCCCGCTGGGGATGCCGAGCACGACGCGCGGCTTGGGCATGGGGTTGAAGCCCTTGTCGTGCACCTTGCGGATGAAGTGCACCAGCATCTTCTCGGTGATGTCGAAGTCCGAGATCACGCCGTCGCGCAGCGGCCGGATGGCGACGATGTTGCCCGGCGTCCGGCCCACCATCTTCTTGGCGTCGGCGCCGATGGCCAGTACCTTGCGGGTGCGCTTCTCGATGGCCACGTAGGACGGCTCGTTGATCACGATGCCTTCGCCCCGGATCATCACCAGGGTGTTCGCGGTGCCGAGATCGATGCCGATGTCGCGCGAGAAGAGGCCGAGCAGCGAGTTTAGGGGGCTGAACACGCGAGTACGCTCCTTGCAGGGCTCGGGCCGAGATCGCCGGCATCGGTGATCCGGTAATCGGGTGATCGGGTGATCGAGACCCACCCCTGCTCGATCATTATACCACCACCCGCGGCCGCGCGGGGCGGGCGCCGTGCGTGCCGCCGAGCGTCCGGCTGCCGTCTCGCCCTTGGGCAACAAGACGCGGGTGCGCCGTTCGGCCACCCGCGTCGGGTCGGTCCCACGCCGCCCGCCCGGCGGGCCGTGGGCGTCTCGCGCTAGCGCTGCACGAAGTCGACGTGGAGCGGCGTCAGCTTGGTCACGTGCTGCTGGACGTCCTGGAGCACCACGGACCGCGGCTTGGCCTCGCCCGCCACGTGGAGGTCGAACGGGTCGCCCGGCCGGGCCAGGTGGAGCTCGCGGATCAGGGCCTTGGTATCGGTCTGCAGGTGCGCCGGCTCGAGGCCGGGGCCGTAGACCACCAGCGGCGTCAGGCCCGCCCGGCGGATGTCGGCGACCTTCTTGCCCGTCACCGATCGCGGTGAGGCCTGCAGCGTCTTGGTGTCAGCCATGGAATGTCTCCTGCTCGTGTGAGATCAACTTGACCATTATATGGGCCGGCAGCGAGGACCGGCAAATCGATCGCCGGTCGGCGGCGCGCCTCCTGCGGTCCGCGACCAGGCCCGTCGACGCGCGCGGCTCCTGCGGTCCGCGTGCGAGCCCCTCGTCGGCGCCCCAGCGGCTCATGGATTCGCCAGCGCCGGCAGCCAGCAGCGCCCGGCCGCCCGGGCGGTTGCGGTCGGGGCGGGCGTCGGCGTGGCGGGTGCGACCGTCGCCGTGGCCGAGGGTGGCGCCGTCGCGGCGGCCGTCGGGGAGCCGGTCGGGTGCGCCGGCGGCGTGGCCGACGGGGCGGCGGTGGCGACGGTCGGCGACGCGGTC
>CAYQBA010000188.1:0-8582 GCA_964415605.1 uncultured Anaerolineales bacterium
CGGTGGCCGAGATCGACGCGCGCCTGGCGGGCCGTGACCGGGCCGCGGTGGATGCCGCCCTGCACGCCGCGCGTGCCCGCCAGGCACAGGCCGTGGCGCAAGGCGAGGCGCTGGCGGCGCGCGAGGCCGAGCTGCGCGAGGCCGTCGGGCGTGCCGACGGCGCCGCGTTGGGCGCGGAGCGCGATCGGTGGGCGGCCCGCCTGGCGAAGGTCGACCGCGTCCACATGGCGTGGCATCCCAGGGCCGCCGCCGCGGCCGCGGCCTTGGGGGTGGCGGCCGACGCCTCGGCCATCGATGGTGAGATCGGAGCGCTCCGGGCGGCGGTGGCGCAGCTGCGCGAACGCACCGCGCGGATCCCCGCCCTGGAGCACGAGGTCGCCGCCGGTGAGGCGGCCGCCGCGCGGCACTGGGCGGCCTCGCAGGCGGCCTGGGAGGCCATTCCGGCATCGGTCGGGCGACCGGCCTGGTCCCCCGACCTCACGGCGACCGATTGGGAGGCGACGGGCGATGCGCTCCAGGCGGCCTACCTGGCGGCGGGCGGCGACGAGGTCCGGCGCGAGCTCGAGACGGCCGCACGCGCCACGGCGGCGCTGGCTGGCGCCCGGGACGCGGCCCGCCGATCACTCACCGACGCGGCTGCGGCGTGGCGCGAGCGACTGCACCGGCTGGGCGTCGCGGCCGATCACCTGGCCGCCATCGACGCCCAACGGGCATGGGACGACCCTGCGGCCGCGCACGCGGCCTGGGCGGCCGCCGAAGCCGCCGTGGCGACGGACATGGCGGTCGACACGCTGGCGCTGCAGGCCGAGCATGACCGCCTGCGGGCGCGGCTCGATGTCGTGCGGCACGAGATCGACCGGATCGAGCGCGCGCTCGGCCTGGCCGGCGAGGTGCTGGACGCCGGAGCGGCCGAGGCGGCCTGGCAGACGGCGGCGCGCGATCTCGCGGTTCGCGATCGCGGCGCGGCGATCGTCGAGCATGCCAGCCGCAACGTCGTCAGGCGCGTGCTGCCCAGCACGATGGCGCACATGCGGCGCCTCTTGCCCGGTTTGACGCGCGGGCGGTACTTCGATGCCCAGCTCAGCGACGACTACCGGATCGAGGTGTACGACGAGCGGGCCGGCGGGTGGAAGAAGAAGAACATCTTCAGCGGCGGCACCCGCGACCAGCTGTCGCTCGCGCTGCGGCTCTCGTTCGCGCTGGCGACGCTGCCCGAAGAGCGAGGCACGGCCCCGAGCTTCTTGTTCCTCGACGAGCCGCTCGGGGCCTTCGATGCCGAACGCGCGCGGGCGCTCATCGACCTCATCACCGAGGGTGAGATCGCCGACAGCTTCGACCAGATCTTCCTGATCAGCCACGTTGCTGTCGATCCGGGCCTGTTCGACTACCACATCGAGCTGAGCGACGGGCGCGTGGTCGCCACCGACCTGCCCGCGCCGGAAGACCAAGCTTGACCGGTACGCCGCGGCGCGATCATCCGGCTCCGCCTGCCGGCATCGACGGCGCTGCGGGCAGCTGAGATCTCGCCACGCCACGTCGGGCCGCGCGTGCGCGACCGCGCGCGATGCCTGCCGGCACGATCTACCAGAGCAGGCTCAGTCGGCTGGCGCGGCGGGAGGGCCCGAGACCCATGCCCGTGGCCGCCCGCCCGGTCTCGGGCAGGAACGGGCGCGCGTTGCCGACCCACACGTCGATCGGTGCCTCGTCGCACTCCAGGGCGAGCGTGGTCTGGTTATGGTGGGCGATGTACCAGCTGCGGTCCAGCAGCCGATGCGGCGTCGAGATGGTCCACAGGCCGCCCATCTCGCGCAGCAGCTCGCGGACCTGCACCAGGGCGCGGTGGTCGAACGTGATCGTGATCACGCCGGCATCATCGGTGCGCCGCTGGTGGACCCGGTCGCCGCCCGTGGCGTTCACCTCGATGATGTCGAACGGCACGCCCGGCAGCATCGGCTCGCCGATGTCGTAGACACCGTCCCGGTCGCGGTCCATGAACTTGTGGATCACCAGCCCCGCGTCGCACACCCACGGCTCCGGATCGTCGCGCACGGTGATCTGCTCCGTGGGCTTGGGCGTGCCGGGCGTGGGGATCACCGGGGTATTGGTCGGCGTCGGGGTGTCCGAGGGCGTGGGCGACGGCGTGTCGGTCGGGGTGTTCGACGGCGTCGGGGACGGCGTCGGCGTGTCCGTGGGCGTGTCGGACGGCGTCGGCGACGGGGTGAACGTCGGCGTCGGCGTCGGCGTGTTCGTCGGCCGCGGCGTGTCGGACGGCGTCGGTGTGTTCGTCGGCCGTGGCGTGTTGGACGGCGTCGGGGTGAGCGACGGCGTGAACGTCGGGGTCGGCGTCGGCGTGTTGGACGGCGTCGGGGTCCGCGACGGCGTCGGGGTGACGGACGGGGTGAACGTCGGCGACGGCGTGGGCGTGCGCGACGGCGTCGGCGTGTTGGACGGCGTCGGGGTCCGCGACGGCGTCGGGGTGACGGACGGCGTGAACGTCGGCGACGGCGTGGGCGTGCGCGACGGGGTCGGCGTGTTCGACGCCGTCGGCGACGGGGTGAAGGTCGGTGTCGGTGTAGGCGTGCGCGACGGGGTCGGCGTGTTCGACGGGGTCGGCGTGTTCGACGGGGTCGGCGTGTTCGACGGGGTCGGCGTGTTGGACGGCGTGGGCGTGTTGGACGCCGTCGGCGTGCGCGACGGCGTGGGCGTGTTGGACGGTGTGCTGGACGGCGTCGGGGTCCGGGTCGGCGACGGCGTGGGCGTCGGCGTGTGCGTCGGGGATGCCGTGGGTGTGTGGGACGGCGTCGGGGTCGGCGTGTGCGATGGGGTCGGCGACGGCGTGGGCGTGTGCGACGGCGTCGGCGAGAGCGTCGGCGTGCTCGTCGCCTGCTGCTCGCAGCAGAAATCCACGTCGACGTCGTCGACGAACAGCTCCACCCCGAAGTCCGCGTCCCACAGGAGCGTGAACGTGCCGGGGCCGCGCGACGGCGCCTGGATCGGCACGCTTTGCTCGACCCATGCGTTGCGCGGGAAGGGCGTGCGCTCGTCGATGATCGGCAGCTCGGGCCCGAACGGCTGGTTGTCGAAGTCCAGCCGCGCCCGCAAGCTGAACTTGCCGTTGGTGTTGTCCTTGCGGAACAGCTTGACCTTGACCATGGCGCGCTGCGGGCCGGTCTGGGTGATGGTGATGCGGTGCGACATCTGGCCAGGGATCAGCGGCAGGAGCTGCATCGACGCGCTGCCGAGCGCCGGGAAGCCGGGCGCGGGCGGGCCGTTGCGCTGCGCGCTGATGACGTTGAACCAGTCGTCGGGTGGGAAGTCGATGCGGGTGGGGCTCTCGAAGCCGCCGTTGTAGCCCTGATACGCGTTGCCGTTGCACGACCGGGTGGCATCCGGGTGAATCGCGCACAGCAGCTCCGGCGGGGGCGGCGTCGTGGGCGGCGAGCACCGCCAGAAGAAGAACTTCTCCTGGACGTAGCGCCCGTCGCCCTTGCGCACGCCGCGGCCCATGTCGAAGTCCCGCTGCTCGATGACGCGCACCGGCGGCGAGTTCGGGCAGATGGTGTAGCAGATCGGCCGGGTGTCCAGCAGCTTGATCTCGTACGGCGGTGGCTGGCACAGCGAGAACAAGAATGCCATGTCCTGGATCGGCTCGGTGCGCTGCAGCGTCTTCTGCACGTAGACGTTGAGCGGGTTGCCGGCCTGGTGGATGATGACCTGCAGCGGTTGCAGGGGGCAGTCGATGGCCTGGTAGCGATCGCCGTCCGACCAGAGCCCATCGCAGCCTGTGCACTGGTACGGGCCCTTGCCGACGGTGTCGATGAACGCCCAGAACCGGATCTGCCATGGCCGGACGCACGGCGTCGGGCTTGGCGGCAGCGTCGGCCGGGGCGTGTCGGACGGTGTCGGGGTGTTCGACGGCATCGGCGTGTTGGATGGCCGCGGGGTGTCGCTGGGCGTCGGCGACGGGCCCGGCGTCGGCGAGTGGGTGGGCGTGGCCGTGGCGGTCGGCGTGGGGCTGGGCCCAGGCGTGGATGTCAGCGTCCGGGTCGGGGTCCCCGGCGTCCCCGGCGTCGGCGTGGGCCCCGGCGTGTCGGTCTGGAGCTTGTAGGTCGCCGTTGGCTGCGGGGTGTGCGTCACCGGCAGGGGCGTGTGCGTCGGGCCGGCGGTCGGGCTGGGGGGTTGGGTCGGGCCACCGGTCGGCAGCGGCGGCAGCGTGCCGGTGAGCGCCACGGTCGGCAGGACCGTCTCGGTGCCCTGCAGCGGGGCCGACTCGGCGGCCGGCGGTGCGGCGGACTGACCGGCCAGCATGCCGAGGCCGAACATGCCGAGGAGAAGGGTGAGGGACAGCGCCCGATGTTCACTGCGGATCTGGTTCATGCCGTTCACGATGGGTTGGGAACACGGCGCGCCCATGAGGCAGACCCGGCGCATTCCGCGTGGCCGCGATACGCAGGCGATGGTCGCGTAGGCGAAACTGCTTTAGCATTTTATAACGTCTTGCCGCGCGGCGCAAGTCCTGGTGACAAACGCGTTAAGTCGGCTGGGTGTTACGAAACGCGGTACCGTGTGACGGCCGGCGCCGCGCGGCCTCGAGCGGGCGTCGCCGAGGCCTGATCTGTGCGTGACGCCGGCCGCCAGTCCGAGGTTAACCTGCCTGCGCCGAACCCGGGCGGACGGCGGTGATGATATCCTAGACGCCCGAGATTCGATACACCATGACGACGACCGATGGATGGTGGTGATGCCAAGTTCAACTGACCCGCGCGGCGCGCGCCGCCGCCCGGGGGCTTGCGCGGGGCCGCGATGCCCCGATGGGCTCCGACGGGTGGCCGCCGGGCTGATCGGCGTGCTCGTGCTGCTCCCGGCCGCCTGGTCCGGCGCGGACCTGCGCGGCGCGGGTGCGCAGGCCCCGCCCACGGCGACGCCCGGCCCGTTCGTGCCCGGCGGGACGTGGCGAGGGCTGCACACCCCGAAGACCGACCCGCTCTGGACCTCCGGCATCGAGCCGCGCGACCGGCCGTGCGGGGAGGAGGCGCGCAAGGTGCCGGCGCGGCGGGGGGCCGTGCCGCCGCTGTGCGGGGTGCACGGCCGCTGGATGGAAGACGGCGCCTGGTTCGGCTGGGCGGTGGGCGAGGAGGGTGCGCTGGCCCGCTACCAGGACGGCGCCTGGCAGCGGGTGGATGACCTCGCGCCCCGGGCGACCGCACCCAAGACCTACCACCTGCACGACGTCTTCGTGGTCGGGCGTGACGACGTGTGGGCCGTGGGCTGGATGGAGGGCGACCGTTCGTGCGATGGTTGCGGCGTGGTCCTGCACCACGACGGCACGCGCTGGCAGGAGCTCGATCGCTACGCCCTGGGCATCAACAGCTGCGTGCCGCCGATCAACGCCCTCGACCTCCAGCAGCGCCCGGACGGCACGTGGTTCGGGTGGGCCATCGGCGACAAGAAAGCCTGCCTCAACGGCGGCGCGGTGGTGCTCGAGTTCGACGGCACGCGGTGGAAGTGGTTCCGGGCGCCGCAGCTGGCCGAGAACATGCACGACCTCCGGATCGTGTCGGAAATCGAGGCCTGGGCGGTGGGCGAGTTCGGCAGCGAGTCCTTCTACGACGGGCGCGGCGCCCGCACGGGCGACTGGCCGCTGCAGGGCCGATCGGGGGCGCACGACCTCTTCGCGGTGGATCTGGTGGACTCGACGTACGGCTGGGACGGCGGCGTCATCGGGCGGCTCAACCGCTACGACGGCAACTGCCACGACGACAACCCGGACACCCCGTGCTGGTTCGACAACCAGGCGAACCCGATCCAGGACAAGGCGGGCCAGAAGGTGACCAACAGCGTGTACGCCATCGACCTGTTGACCCGCGGTCAGGGCTGGCTGGTGGGCGCACAGGACGGGCGCATCTCGCTGGTCGCCCACTTCCTGGCCGACCGGGCCTGGCGCAAGGCTGCCGTCGCCGACGATCCCGGCGAGAACCTGTACGGGCTGGTCATGCTCGATGCCGCGCGCGGGTTTGCGGTGGGCGACGAGGGCACGATCCTGGCCTACGTCGACACGGCGCCGACCGCGACGGCGACCCCGAGCCCGTCCGCCACCCCGACGCCTCCGCCGAGCGCCACGCCCACGCCGACCGCCACGCCGTCGCCACCGGCGTCGCCCACGTCGACCGCGACGGCGACCGTTCCCGCCACGGCCACCCCGGACGAGCCGACCGCGACCGCCGGCCCATCCGCATCGGCGACGCGTTCGGCGACGCCGGCGCCAGCGGCCACCGCCACCCGGGCCGCGACCGCCACCCGCACCGCTCGCCCGACGCCGTCGCCCGAGCGCCGGTGGTTCGTGCCGATCACCTTCAAGCGCGCGGGGCCGCGGCGCTGACCGCGCCGGGCGCTGCTAACGCAGTGGCAGCCCGGGATCGCCGAACAGCAGGAACGTCTGCACCACGTCCCGCCCGCCGGCGGTGTCGGTCGGCACGGCGCGCCAGGCCTCGAGCACCGCGTCGCCGAGGCGGGCATGCCGCCCGTCGGTCAGCCCGCGCGCGAGCGCGCGCGAGAGCGCGGACTGGTCCCCCGCCAAGGTCAGGCTGGTCGGCGCCAAGGCCGCGACGACGCCGCCGCCTTCATGCCACAGCATGGCCTCGGCCAGGGCGTCGCGCGTCGGGTGGGTGAACAGGCCCGTCAGGCACGTCATGTTCAGCATGATCGGGTAGCGCGGCGCGTTGGCGAGGTCGGGAACGTCGTCCGTGGTGAACAGGCGGTCCTTGCCCCACTGACCCACGCTGCCGTGCCCGAAGTAGGCCAGCACCCCGACCCCGGCATCCACCCGAGCGCGGATCGCCGCGGCGGCTCCGGTCGACCCTGGAACCCCGGTCAGCACCGTGCCGGTGTACGGCGGCGCGCCGGCCGCGATGAAGGTCTCGGCATCATGGGTGAACGAGCCCTCCTGTCCGTCCGCCACCGCCAACACCCGGTGACGCCAGCCCCCGGCCGGGGCGTCGTCGTGCGCGATGGACTTCTCGACGAAGAGGCTCACCTGCCGCGGCACGCGGGCCGGCAGGCGGCCGATGGCCAGATCGGGCAGCGGGTCGCCATCCAGCTGGGCGAACCCGACGTCGCTGCCGGTCTGGCCGCCGAAGACCGTGGGGATGAGGAAGGTGGGCAAGCGGTTGGCCGTGGCCGGCCCGGTATGGCCGCGTGGGTCGAACGTCGCGTCGCCGACGAGCAAGATGTAGCGCGGCGCGGGCCGCCACTCGGATCGCGCGTGCCGGAGGAACGCCCGGATGCCTTCGGGCTCGGCCAGCCCGTGCCCGAACTGATCGAAGACCGCCGCCAGCGGCACGGCCATCGCAGCCAAGCCCTGCTCGCGGCGGCGCTCGATCAGCGGATCCAACGGCGGCAGAAGGTCGGCCGGCCCGATGGCCAGCCAGTCCGCGCCCAATCCCGGGGTCCGCAGGTCTGGCGTGAGCGTGGCGGGCTCGATACGGGCGGGTGGCAGAGACGCGTCGACGGTGGCGGCCGCGTAGCGGTGGCCGGGGCGGATGGGGACGCGCTGCGGGGCCACGCTGCCGGTGGTCGCCTCGTCGGAGGCGGCGGTGCCCGCCGGCTGGGGATCGACGACCCACTTGGGCCGCGCGGGATCGGTCACGTCCCACACGCTGGGAACACCGCTGAACCCACGCAGCGCGACGGAAGCCCCCGGCAGCGCGGTGAACGCCAGGCGATCGTCGTCGGCGGTCGCGGGGCGGGGATGGTCCACCGCGATCCAGTCCACGATCGGGATGTCGACGGCCACGCCTGCCACGCCGGGGGCCTCGATCGCGATCGCGTTGACGCCCGACCGGAGCACGCCCTGCGCCAGCACGGCGTCGACGACGTGCCCGGTCCGCCCGTCCCACGTCGCATCCGCGATCGATCGGCCGTTGACGGCGACGCGCACGCGGTGATCGGGTGAAACGGCGGCCTCGGTGCTGCCCCACAGCGCCACCCTCAGCCGGGCCGGCCCGGGCGCCAGCGCGCGGATGGTGGTCGTGAAGACCTCGGTCCGCGGCGCCGGGAGCGCGCGCCACAGCCAGGGGTCGCCATCCCGCCGCTCCGGCTCGTAGACGGCGTCGACCTCGGCGCGCGCCGCGGCCAGGACGATGCGGCCGTTCCCAGCCGCGGTGGGATAGGTCTCCGCGAACGAATCCGGCGCGCCGCCGGCGTCGGCAGCGGCGTCGCCCACCAGCGGCTGGCGATCGTCGTCGGGTGACCCGCCGCCCGACGCGCGTTCGAGCCAGTACACGTTCTCGGCGCTGTCCGGTCCGGGGTTGCCGGCGCCGTAAAACACCAGCGCGAACGTGGTGCCGGACCGCACGACGCGCACCGGCATCGGCTGCCCGCGCAGGCTCAGCCTCAACGTGGCCGGATCGACTTCCGACCAGCCGAGCCGGTCCGCCAGATCGCCGGCGGCGATCCGGTAGATGGCTGGTTGGGAGATGACGGCCCGCCCGGCCGGGGCCGGCGCGACGGCCGGCCCGCGGCAGCCCGCGGCGGACAGCGCGACGGCCCCGGCGATCAGCGCCGAGGCCGTGGCACGCGCGCGC
>CAYQBA010000189.1:0-8540 GCA_964415605.1 uncultured Anaerolineales bacterium
CCGACGGCGGCGCCGGCGATGCCGCGGCCGGCGGCGGGCCCCCGCGCGTCGTCGTGCTGTCCGGGGCGGGGGATATCTTCTCGGCCGGCGCCGACCTGGGGTGGATGCGCTCGATGGCGGCGTACGCGTTCGACGAGAACGTCGCCGACGCGCTGCGGCTGGCGGATCTCTTCACCGCCATCCGGGAGTGCCGGCTGCCGGTGGTCGCCCGGGTGCAGGGAGCGGCGATGGGCGGCGGCAGCGGGCTCGTGGCCGCGTGCGACGTCGCGGTGGCGGCGGACGACGCGCAGTTCGCGTTCAGCGAGGCGCGCCTGGGCATCGTGCCGGCGGTGATCTCGCCTTACGTCATCCCGAAGATCGGCGTGGCCGCCGCGACTGAGCTGTTCCTGACCGGCGAGCGGTTCGACGCCGCCCGGGCGCGGTCGATCGGCCTGGTGTCGCGCGTCGTCCCGGCGGCCGACCTCGACGCGGCGGTGGCGGAGCGGGTCGAGGCGCTGTGCGCGGCCGGCCCCGACGCCCAGGCGGCGATCAAGCAGCTCATCCCGTTCGTCGCGTCCACCGGCGACCCGGTGTCGGCGCGCGAGTACACGGCCCACCTCATCGCCGACCGGCGCGCCTCGGACGAGGGGCGCGAGGGCATGGCGGCGTTCCTCGAGCGGCGCCGGGCACGGTGGCTGCCGTGACGGCGATCCGCACGGTCTTGGTGGCCAACCGCGGCGAGATCGCGCGGCGGGTGTTCCGGGCCTGTCGCGAGCTCGGCGTGCGCAGCGCGGCGGTGTACTCCGACGTCGACGCGGGGAGCGTGTGGAGCCGCGCGGCGGATTGCAGCGTGCCGCTTGGCGGCACGACGGCGGCCGAGACGTACCTCGACATCGACAAGATCCTGCACGCCGCCCGGACGGTCGGCGCCGACGCGATCCACCCCGGCTACGGGTTCCTGTCCGAGAACCCGGCCTTCGCCGAGCGCTGCGCGGAGGCCGGCATCGTGTTCATCGGCCCGAGCCCCGCGGCGATGCGCGCCCTGGGCTCCAAGGTCAACGCCCGGGCGGCGGCGATCGCGGCGGGCGTGCCGGTGATCCCGGGCGTCGACGGCAAGGGCAAGTCCGCGGCCGAGCTCGCCGCCGAGGCCGCGCGGATCGGCTTCCCCGTGCTCGTCAAGGCCAGCGCCGGCGGCGGCGGGCGCGGGATGCGCATCGTCGAGTCGCCCGCGGCCCTGCCCGACGCGGTCCAGGCCGCCGCGGCCGAGGCGCTCTCGGCCTTCGGCGACGACCACCTCCTCGTCGAGCGCTACTTCCCGCGCTCGCGGCACATCGAGGTCCAGGTGCTCGGCGACGGGCACGGCAACGTCGTCCACCTCTTCGAGCGCGAGTGCTCGATCCAGCGCCGCCACCAGAAGATCATCGAGGAGTCGCCGTCGCCCGCGCTCTCGCCCGCCCAGCGGCGGGACATCACCGAGGCGGCGGTGGCGCTGGCGCGCCAGGTGGGCTACACGAGCGCCGGCACGGTCGAGTTCCTGCTCGACGAGGCCGGGGCGTTTTACCTGCTGGAGATGAACACCCGCCTGCAAGTCGAACATCCGGTCAGCGAGGCGGTGACGGGGCTCGACCTCGTCGCCTGGCAGATCCGGGTGGCGGGCGGCGAGCCGCTGGGCTTCACGCAAGCCGACCTCATCCAGCGCGGGCACGCCATCGAGTGCCGCGTGTACGCCGAGGACCCGGCCCAGGGCTTCCTCCCCTCGATCGGGACGCTGCGCCACTACCGGCCCCCGAGCGGGCCGGGGGTGCGCTGCGACGACGGGGTGGCCACGGGCTCGGTGATCTCGCCGCACTACGACGCCATGATCGCCAAGGTGATCGCGCACGGCTGGGACCGCGCGGCGGCCATCCGGCGGGCCCAGGGCGCGCTGGCGGCCACCGTGGCTCTGGGCGTGACGACCAACGTGCCCTACCTCCAGGCCATCCTCGGCCACGACGCGTTCCACGCCGGCGACACGACGACGCGGTTCCTCGACGAGTACCTGGCGGGCTGGCGGCCGGACGGCGACCTGACCGACGACGAGTGGCTGGCCATCGCGGCGTTCGAGTCGCTGGCGGCCGGCGGCGGCGGGTCCGCCACCGGCGGGGCGGGCGATGGCCGCGGCGACGGCGCCGATGGCGGCGGGGCGCGCGGCTGGGCGGGGGATCCGTGGTCGAGCACCGAGGCGTGGAGGAACGTGCCATGAGATCGGGGAGTCAGCCGGCGCGCGCGGGCGGGCATCGGCCCGCGGCGAAGGGGGTGCGCCGATGAAGGTCGTGCTGCGCGCGGGCGAGGCGCGTCGCGAGGTCCGGATCCTGCGGCGCGGCAGCCGCCTGCAGGTGCAGTTCGAGGACGGCCGGACGATCGAGGCGACGCTGTTGGCCGGCTCGGGCGGGGTCTTCGAGCTCGAGCGCGGCCACGACCGGGTGCACGGCGTCGGCGCGGCGCTGGATACCCAGGCCCGGCAGGTGTGGGTGAACGGCCGGACGCTGTGCTACCAGCGCGAGCAGCGCGCCGGCGGCCCGCGCGAGGCGGCGGCCGACGGGGGGCTGGCGGCGACGATCCCGGCCGTCGTGGTCGAGGTGCTGGTCGCCCCGGGCGACGCGGTGGCGGACGGCCAGAAGCTCGTCCTCCTGGAGAGCATGAAGATGGTGCTGCCGATCGTCGCGCCGCACGCGGGTGTCGTCAAGGCCGTGCGCTGCGCGCCCGGCGACGCGGTCGCGCCCGGGGTGCCGCTGGTCGAGCTCGAACAGGCGGATTAGCAGGATTGGCGGGCGCGGGCGGTTGTCCGAGCGGGCGGGCCCGCGCTGGCGAGTCGCCGCCGGGACCGCGCCGGCCGGGTGGGCTGGATTGCGCTCGCGCTTTGCGTTCGATATGCATATAACATCTCGACCCGCCGACGCGTCCTAATTGACATGAGCACTGATTCCGACATCGATCGATCCCACGACCAGCGCAACGGCGATGCGCACGCCTCGGCGATCGCCCCCACCGCGACGCAGGCGCCGTCCGGCGCCGGTGCCGGCGGCTGGGATGCCGCCTTGCCGTCGCGCGTCCGGGTCGTCGAGGTCGGCCCGCGCGACGGGCTGCAGAACCTGCCGGGCTTCGTGCCGACCGAGGTCAAGATCGCGCTGATCAACCGGCTGGTGGGCCTGGGCCTGGACCGGATCGAGGCGGTTGCCTTCGTCCACCCGCGCTCGGTGCCGCAGATGCGCGACGCACACGAGATCATGCGCGCGGTCAGGCGCGGGCCAACGCGGTTCATGGGCCTGGTTCCCAACCGCCGCGGCACCGAGCGCGCGCTGGCGGCCGGCCTGGACATGCTGAACTTCGTGGTCTCGGCCACCGAGTCGTTCAACCAGGCCAACCTCAACCAGTCGATCGGCGCTTCGCTCGCCGCGCTGGCCGACTCGATGCCGCTGGCGCTGGGCGCCGGCGTGCCGATGCGGCTGACGATCTCGACGTCGTTCGGCTGCCCGTACGAGGGCCACGTCGACCCGGCGCGGGTGATCGAGATCGCGCGGCGCGGCGCGGACCTCGGGTGCGGCGAGATCTGCCTGGGCGACACTACAGGCATGGCCAACCCGCGGCAGGTGTACCACCTCTTCCGCGACCTCGCGGCGGCGCTGCCGGGGGTCGCGGTCGCCGTTCACCTGCACAACACGCGCGGCGCCGGCGCGGCCAACCTCGTCGCCGCGCTGCAGGCCGGGGTGACGATCTTCGATGCGTCGATCGGCGGGCTCGGCGGGTGCCCATACGCCCCTGGCGCCACCGGCAACGTCTCGACCGAGGACATGGTGCACATGTTGCACGAGATGGGCGTCGACACCGGCGTCGACCTCGACCGGCTGATCGACACGGCACGCGCCCTCGAAGGCGCGCTCGGCATACCGCTGACCGGTCAGGTCATCCGCGCGGGCGTGGCGTACGCGCTGTCGGCGCGGGGGTGAGGCGGCGGCGCCCCATCACCCCTCCCACGCCTTCGCCTCGGTGATCGGGATCGGGTACTGCCCGTCGAAGCACGCCATGCAGAAGCTTGCGCCGTCGCCCACGCACGCGCGCAGGCCCTCGATCGACATGTACATCAGCGAGTCGGCCGTCAGGTGCTGGCAGATCATGTCCACCGACAGCCGGCTGCCGATGAGCTGGTCGCGGTCCGGCGTGTCGACGCCGTAGTAGCACGAGTGCTGCGTGATCGGGCTGCCGATGCGCAGGTGCACCTCGCTGGCGCCCGCGGCGCGGACCATGCGCACCAGCTTGCGCGACGTCGTGCCGCGCACGATCGAGTCGTCGACCAGGATCACCCGCCGGCCCTTGAACACGCTGCGCAGCGGGTTGAACTTGTGCTTGACCCCGTCGTCGCGCCCGGGCTGGTCCGGGCTGATGAAGGTCCGGCCGACGTAGTGGTTGCGGACGAGCCCGAACTCGAACGGGATGCCCGAGGCGTGCGCGTAGCCCAGCGCCACGGCGTTCGACGAGTCCGGCACCGGCACCACCACGTCGCCCTTGACGGTGTCGTGCTCGGCCAGCCACTGGCCGAAGCGCTTGCGCACGTCGTAGCTGCGCTCGCCGAACGTGATCGAGTCCGGCCGGCTGAAGTAGACGTGCTCGAACACGCAGTGGGCGGGCTTGGTGCGCTCGCCGCGCAGCGCCTGGGCGTCGGGGTGCGGGTGGCGCTGCATGCCGTGGCGGCTAAACTCGACCACCTCGCCCGGCTCGAGGTCGCCGACGAGGTCGACCCGGCAGATGTCGAGCGCGTTGGTCTCGCTGGCCACCACCCAGTGCCCGCCGCCCGACCCAAACGACAGCGGACGGATGGCGAACGGGTCGCGGATGGCGTATAGCCGGTCGCGCGTGATGAGGCACGCGCTGTACGCCCCCTTGACGTCCGCCTGCATCTTGCGGATGGCCTCGATGATCGGCAGATGGCGGCGGATGTGGTGGAACGCGATGTACTTGAGGATCAGCTCGCCGTCGTTGGTGCCGGCGAAATCCACCCCGTCGGACTCCAGGAAGTGCCGGATCTCCCAGTAGTTGGTCAGGTCGCCGTTCGACCCCAACGCCATCGCCGGCCCGCTCAGCGTCGTCACGAGGTGCGGCTGGGCGTTGTCCACGCGGTTGCTGCCCTGGGTCGGGTAGCGGACGTGGCCGCACGCCACGTGCCCGGCGAACTCCGGGGTCGGGCGCTCGCGGAACACCTCGCGCACGTAGCCCAACCCGCGGTGCAACCGGATGCGCTTGCCGTCGGAAATGGCGATGCCGCAGGCGTCCTGGCCGCGGTGCTGCATCTGGAAGAGCCCGTTGATCACGTCCGGCAGCACGTCCGCCGCGCTTGAGAACATGCCCATCACGCCGCACATAAGCGCCTCGCTCCTGCGTCTCCGTCATCCCGAGAGGGTCGCCGCAATCGTAGGCGACGCGGTGGCTGGGCGCAAGGAATCGCCGCGCCGGTTGCCTCGCGGGCCCGGCGTGTCTAGGATTGCCCGCGCGCCCGCGACGTCGGCGTTCGACGTCGAGGCCGTCGACCGCGCCGTCCGGCACCGGCGCGGCGTGATCGCCCCACCCGCTCGCCAGATCGAGGACAGAACCACCGTGGACCAGACGCACGATCCGTACCGGCAGTCGTTCATCTCGCACCCGGCCGACAGCCACTTCCCGATCCAGAACCTCCCGTTCGGCGTCTGCCGGCGCCCGGACGATGCCGCGCCGCGCGTGTGCACCGCCATCGGGGACCACGTCGTGGACCTGGCGGTGCTCGACGAGGCCGGCCTCTTTGACGGCCCCGAGCTCGCCGGCCGGCGCGTGTTCGCGGCCGGAGCGCTGAACCCGTTCATGGCGCTCGGTCGCGCCGCGTGGCGCGAGGCGCGCGCCCGCCTGAGCCACCTGCTCGACGTCGAGACGCTGACGCTGCAGGACGACAAGCCCCTGCGCGCCAAGGCCATCCTGCCGATGCGCGACGTCGAGCTGCGCCTCCCGGTCGAGATCGGCGACTACACCGACTTCTACTCGTCGCGCGAGCACGCCACGAACGTCGGCACGATGTTCCGCGGCGCCGACAACGCGCTCATGCCCAACTGGCTGCACCTGCCCGTGGGCTACCACGGCCGCGCCAGCTCGGTCGTCGTCAGCGGGACGCCGGTGCGGCGCCCGCTTGGCCAGACCCACGATGGGCAAGCGGCGGCGCCCGACTTCGGTCCGACCCGCGAGCTCGACTTCGAGCTCGAGGTCGGCGCGCTCGTCGGGACCGGCAACCCGCTCGGCACCCCGATCCCCGCCGCGCACGCGCTCGACCACGTGTTCGGGCTCGTGCTCGTCAACGACTGGAGCGCGCGCGACATCCAGCGCTGGGAGTACGTGCCGCTCGGGCCGTTCCTTGCCAAGAGCTTCGGCACCACGATCTCGCCGTGGGTGGTGACGCTCGACGCGCTCGAGCCGTTCCGCTGCCCAGGGCCGACGCAGCGGCCGACCCCGCTGCCGTACCTCGAGGTGCCAGGTGATCAGGCCTACGACATCGCGCTCGAGGTCGCGCTGCAAAGCGAGGCGATGCGGCGGACCGAGCGGTTGAAGACCCCCCACCGCGTGTGCCAGACCAACTTCAAACACCTCTACTGGAGCCTCGCCCAGCAGGTGGCGCACCACACCGTCGGCGGGTGCAACCTGCGCACCGGCGACCTGCTCGCGTCAGGCACCATCAGCGGCCCGACGCCCGACAGCCGCGGCAGCCTGCTCGAGATCACGTGGCGCGGCAGCATGCCGCTGCGCATGCCCAACGGCGACGAGCGGCGGTTCCTCGAGGACGGCGATCGTGTGATCATGACCGGGTGGTGCCAGGGGGTCCGTCACCGCATCGGCTTCGGCACGGCCGAGGGCACGGTGGTCGCGGCGCGCGAGGCGTGACGGGTGGGCGCCGGGCGCGCGTGGCGCGGGCAGCGCCTCCATCCACGACCCATGCGGTCCCGGCGCCTCGGTCGGGTCGCCAGCGTCACGGCGCGTTCGAGCTGGAGTCCGGTTCGGCCTCACGCGACTGGGCCTGTCGGTGCCAGAGCACGGCCAGCGTGACGGCGCTCAGCGGCACGACGAACCACCGGACGACCTGGTTCAAGGCGATCATGGCGTCGTGGCCGGCGGTGTCGCCAAACAGATACGCGACGTACACGCCGTAGTACACCAGGAACAGCCCGCCCTCCCAGCGCGAGATCCGGTTGCCGACGAAGAAGATCGGTAGGCAGGCGATGCTGGCGGCGACCATCACCGGCAGGTCGAACGCGGCGGCAGCCGGCGCGACAGGCACGCCGTACGGCGCGACCAGCGCCGTCAAACCAAGCACCGAGAGCAGGTTGAAGATGTTGCTCCCGATGACGTTGCCCGCGGCGATGTCGCGCTCGCCGCGGAGCGTGGCCACCACCGACGCGGTCAACTCGGGCAGCGAGGTGCCGATGGCGACGATTGTCAGGCCAATGACGAGCTCGCTCACGCCCAGCGTTCGCGCAGCGGTCGTCGCCCCGTCGACAAGCCAGCGGGCACCCAACACGAGCGCCGCTCCACCGGCCACGACCCGCGCCAAGCTGCCGCGCCACGCCCCCGGCGGCGTCGAGGCCGGCTCGCCGTAGGCACCGGCATACTGATCGGCGACCGACGGGCGGGTTCGGCGGCTGGCCTGGACGGCCGACACGATGTAGGCGACGACGCCGACGAACAGCAGACCGCCCTCGATCCGGCTCACCCGCCCGTCGAGTGTCATCGCCCAGACCAACACCGATACCCCAACCATCAACGGCACGTCGACTCGGATCAGCTTCTGGTGGACGACGAGCGTCGAGATCGCTGCCGAGAGGCCAAGGATCAGCAGCAGGTTCGCGATGTTGCTGCCGATCACGTTGCCGACAACCAGATCGGCCTGCCCCGCCCGCACGCCTTGGATGCCGATGGCGAGCTCCGGCGCGCTCGTGGCGAACGCCACGACGGTCAACCCGACAACCACCGGCGGGATGCCTGCCGCCGCGGCCAGCCGGGTGGCTCCGCGGATCAACACCTCGCCGCCGGAGAGAAGCAGGGCGAGGCCGGCGCTGAACTGGACGGCGGCAATCACCGGGGGAGTGGCCTCCTCGATGTCCGGTTGCGGGGCGCCATTCAGGCGCGGGCTGTGCGACGGGAGCGGCGCCATGTTACCACAGCGCCACCGCCGGTTGCCGACGACGGGGGTTCCGCGTATGCTGAACATCGTCGCGCACCCCAGTCCGCGGCCGCGGGCCGCGGCCACGCCCGGCTTGGCTCCCGGCCGGAGCGGCCTGGCGGTGCGCCACTCCGTTTCACCCACAAAGGATCACGTTCGATGAAGCGACTCTGGCTTGCCTGCCTGCCGGCCGGCATGATGCTCGTGGCGGGCTGCGGCGGCAAGAACGACGCCGGCGCGGCGGCCACGCCGGCGGCGGCGACGCCGGCCGCCGCCGACACGGCCGGCCCCGGGGCCGGCGCCAAGGCCGTCGGCGCCGCCGCGCCCACGCCCCTCCCGCTGCCCACGATGT
>CAYQBA010000190.1:0-8450 GCA_964415605.1 uncultured Anaerolineales bacterium
CCTCGCCGCTGGCCCGCCGCATCGCGCGCGAGCACGGCCTGTCGCTGGCAGGCCTGGCCGGCAGCGGCCCGAACGGCCGGGTGGTTCGCGACGACGTGGTCGCGCTGCTGGCGCGTCCGGCGGACGTGACGCCGGCCGCGGTGGCGCCGGCGCCCGCCACGGCCACGGCGATCGCCGCTGGCGAGACCCGCGAAGCGCTCTCGACCATCCGCCGGACCATCGCGCGCCGGCTGAGCGAGAGCTGGGTGGCGGCGCCGCACATCTTCGTCACGATGCCGATCGCGATGGACGCGGCCCTGGACCTGCGCGCGCGGGTCAACACGACCCTGGCGCCGACCGGCGTCAAGGTGTCGGTCAACGACGTCGTGGTCAAAGCCGTGGCGCACGCGCTGCGCCGGCACCCGCTCGTCAACGTCAGCTGGGACGACGGCGCGCGCGTGCGCCACGCACGCGTCAACATCGGCGTGGCCGTCGCGCTCGACGATGGGCTGATCACCTTGACGTTGGCGGACGCCGACCGCCGGCCGATCTCGGCGCTGGCGGCGGAGATCACCGACAAGGCGGAGCGGGCCCGCGCCGGGAAGCTCACGCCGGACGACCTGGCGACGCCCAGCACCTTCACCGTCAGCAACCTGGGCATGTATGGCGTCGAGCAGTTCACCGCCATCATCAACCCGCCCGAGGCCTGCATCCTGGCGGTCGGCGCCGCCACGCCCACCCCCGTCGTCGCCGACGGCCAGGTCGTCGTGCGCAGCGTCATGAAGGTGACGTTGTCAGCCGACCACCGCGTGGTCGACGGCGCCGCCGCCGCCGAGTTCCTGGCGACGCTGAAGGAGACGCTCGAGAACCCGCTGGCGATGCTGGTGTAGCGCCCGCCGCACCCGAGATCACACGAGGAAGTCAACACTCATGGCAGATCGCTACGACGTCGCCATCATCGGCTCTGGCCCCGGCGGGTACGTCGCCGGCATCCGCGCCGGCCAGCTCGGCTTGAAGGCCGTCGTCATCGAGCGCGAGCCCAACCTGGGCGGGGTGTGCCTGAACTGGGGCTGCATCCCGACCAAGGCCCTGATCAAGAACGCCGAGATGGTGGCGTTCCTCAAGAAGCATGCCGCCGAGTTCGGCATCACCGTCAAGGACCCCGAGATCAGCTGGACCAAGGGCGTCGAGCGCTCCGGGCGGGTGGTGCAGCGGATGAACCGCGGGGTCGCCGGGCTCCTGAAGAAGCACGGCTGCGCCGTCGTGCACGGATCGGCGCGCTTCGCCGACGCCGGCACGCTGGAGGTGGCGGGCGAGGGCGGCGCCACGACGCGCGTCGCGGCCTCGAACATCATCGTCGCCACCGGCTCGCGCTCGCGCATGCTGCCCGGCATCGAGGCCGACGGCGAGCGGATCCTCACCAGCCGGCACGCCGTGCGGCTCGGCGCGGTGCCGAAACGGCTCCTGGTCATGGGCTCGGGCGCCGTGGGCATGGAGTTCGGGTACGTCTACAACGCCTATGGCGCCGAGGTCACCATCATCGAGATGCTCGACCGCGTGCTGCCGCTCGAGGACCCCGATGCCGGCGCTCTGGTGCGCAAGGCGTTCGAGCGCTCGGGGATCGACGTCCGCACCGGCACCAAGGTCGACGCCGTCGCCAAGACCAAGACCGGCGTGGCGCTGACCGTGTCGCCGGCGGCGGGGGGCGCCTCCGAGACGCTCGAGGGCGATCAGGTGCTCGTGGCCATCGGGCGGGCGCCGAACACCGAGGGCCTGGGGCTCGAAGCGGTCGGCGTCCAGACCGAGCGCGGCTTCGTCAAGGTCGACGCCGACCTGCGGTCCACCGTCCCGCACGTCTTTGCCATCGGCGACGTGGCCGGCCCGCCGATGCTGGCCCACAAGGCGATGCACGAGGGCGTGCAGGTGGTCGAGCACCTCGCCGGGCGCGAGACCCACCCGGTCGACGCCTCGTTCATCCCCAACTGCACCTACTGCCAGCCGCAGGTGGCGTCCATCGGCCTGACCGAGGCCCGGGCGCGCGAGGCCGGCCACGCCGTCAAGGTCAGCCAGTTCCCGTTCGTCGGGGTCGGCAAGTCGGTGGCGATCGGCGAGACCGAAGGCTGGGTCAAGATCGTGTCCGACGCCCGCTACGGCGAGATCCTCGGCGCCACGATCGTCGGGCCCGAGGCCACCGAGCTCATCCACGAGCTCGTGCTGGCCCGCACGGCCGAGCTCACGGCCGACGATCTGGCGGCGATGGTGCACGCCCACCCGACGCTGAGCGAGGCGGTCCACGAGGCCGCCCTCGGGGTCGTCGGCCTGCCGCTGCACATCTAGCACGGGGACGGCCGGCATCGGGCCGGCCGCCCGCGAACCATCCCATCCATCCGACCTCCCGGGAGGCCAGCATGCAGGTCAAGGTGATCCAGGGCGCCATCCAGGACGTGGCCGCCGACGCCGTCGTCGTCAACCTGTTCCAGGACGTGGCCGAGCCGGGCGGCGCCACGGGCGCGCTGGACGCCGCCCTCGGCGGCCAGATCCGCGACGTCCTGGCCACCGGCGACTTCAAGGGCAAGTTGGGCGAGACGCTCGTGCTGTACGCCCGGGGCGGCCTGGGCGCGCCGCGGGTCGTGCTGGCCGGGCTTGGGCCGCGCGACGCGTTCGGGCTGGATGCATCGCGCCGGGCCTCGGCCGCCGCGGTCAAGGCCGCGCGCGACCGCGGGGCCGCCGCCGTGGCGACCATCGTCCACGGCGCCGGCATCGGGGGGCTCGACGCCGCCGCGGCCGCCCAGGCGACCGTCGAGGGCGCCTTGCTGGGCGCGTACACCTTCGATGCGTACAAGTCCGACAAGGCCGCGGCGGCGGGCGAGAACGGCTCGGCCCCGTCGCTCACCGTCGTCGAGGTCGACGACGCGCGCCTCGAGGCGGTGCGGGCGGGCGCGGCGGCCGGCGAAGCCGTGGCGGCCGGCGTGGCCCTCGCCCGCGACCTGGCCAACCACCCCGGCAACGTCGCCACGCCGGCCTACCTGGCCGACGCGGCCGAGGATCTCGGCGAGCGGCACGCCATGCGGGTCGAGACGTGGGGCCGCAAGCGGATCGTCAAGGAGGGCATGGGGGCGCTCGCCAGCGTGGCCGCCGGCAGCCAGACGCCGCCGCGCTTCATCGTGATCGAGCACGCGCCCCCGGGCACCGAGGACGCGGCGCCCTACGTCCTGGCCGGCAAGGCCGTGACCTTCGACAGCGGCGGGATCTCGATCAAGCCGGGCCTGCGGATGGGCGCCATGAAGTACGACATGGCCGGCGGCGCGGCGGTGCTGGGGGCCATGGAGGCGATCGGGCGCCTCGGGCTCCCGCGGCGCGTCATCGGGCTCATCGGCGCCACCGAGAACCTGCCCAGCGGCACCGCCACCAAGCCCGGCGACATCGTCACCGCCCGCAACGGCACCACGATCGAGGTGCTCAACACCGACGCCGAGGGCCGCATGGTGCTGGCGGACGTCCTGAGCTACGCACAGGACCTGGCGCCCGCCGCGGTTGTGGACCTGGCCACCCTGACGGGCGCGATCGTCATCGCGCTCGGTCCGGGGGCGGCCGGGATGTTCCCCAACGACGACGGGCTGGCCGCGGCGCTCGAGGCGGCCGGCGAGGCCACCGGCGAACGGGTATGGCGGATGCCGATGTGGGACGACCCGTACGCCGGCATGATCAAGAGCGACGTGGCCGACATCAAGAACACCGCCGACACGAGCCCGGCCGCCGCCGGGGCGATCTTCGGGGCCAAGTTCCTGCAGCGGTTCGTGCGCTTCCCGTGGGCCCACCTCGACATCGCGGCGGTGGCCTGGGACGCCAAGGACAACCCGTACTTGCCCAAGGGCGCCACCGGCTGGGGCGTGCGGCTGCTGGTGGCCTGGCTCAGGAGCGTGTGATGCTCATCGCGCCCGACCAGATCCCAACCGGCGAGCCCCTGCCGTTCCGCCACCGGCGGCCGGCGTGGCTCAAGGTGCGCGCGCCGTGGGGCGACACGTTTCAGGACGTCCACCACACCGTGCGCGGCAACGGCCTGCACACCGTGTGCGAGGAGGCCCGCTGCCCGAACATCGGCGAGTGCTGGGGGGCCGGCACGGCCACGTTCCTGATCATGGGCGACACCTGCACGCGCAGCTGCGGGTTCTGCGCCATCAAGACCGGCCGGCCCACGATGCTGGACGTCCACGAGCCCGAGCGGGTGGCCCGCGCCATCCAGGCGATGCAGGTCACCCACGCCGTCATCACGTCGGTCAACCGCGACGAGCTGCCCGACGGCGGCGCCGCCATCTTCGCCCGGACCATCACGCGCACCCGGACGCTGACGCCGGGCTGCTCGATCGAGGTCCTCATCCCGGACTTCCGCGGCGATCGCGCGGCGCTGCAGGTCGTCATGGACGCCCGCCCCGAGATCCTCAACCACAATCTCGAGACCGTTCCCCGCCTTTACCGGACCGTCCGCCCCCAGGCCATCTACCGGCGCTCGCTGGACATCCTGGCCTGGGCCAAGGCGATGGATCCGAGCGTCCTGACCAAGACCGGCATCATGGTCGGGCTGGGCGAGACGTGGGACGAGCTCGACCGGCTGATGCGCGACCTCGTCGCCGCCGGCGTCGACATCTTCACCGTCGGCCAGTACCTCCGGCCCACCGAGGCCCACCTCCCGATCGCCCGCTACTACGATCCGGGCGAGTTCGACCGCATCCGCGACCACGGGCTCGCGCTCGGCCTGCGCTGGGTCGAGTCGGGGCCGCTCGTGCGCAGCTCGTACCACGCCGAGCAGCAGGTGGCGCGCCTGAGCTCGCGCAGCCCGCACGCCGCCGGCGCGGGGTCCGGCCAAGCCGCGCCGCGTGGCGCCGGCCTGCGCGGCAGCTACTTCGCGCCCGCCGAGCTCGAGGCGCTCCTGCCGGTCGGCGGCGGATCCGGGGAGTGACGGGCGCCGGCGAGCCGGGACGGGCGGAGGCCCGCACGCGCGCGGCAGACCCAGACACGCCGGCCGCCCCAGCGTCGGCCGGCAAGGAGCCTGCGCCACCCCGCATCGACCTCCACACCCACACCACGGCGTCCGACGGGTCGCTCGCCCCGCGTGAGCTCGTGGCCCTGGCCGCGGCGGGGGGCGTCACGCACCTGGCCGTCACCGATCACGACACCACGGCCGGGCTCGCCGCAGCCGAGGCCGAGGCGCGGGCGCGCGGGATCGCGTTCGTGACCGGCATCGAGCTGAGCTCCGAAGCCGACGGCATCGCCACCGACATCCTGGGCTACTTCATCGATCCCGCCGCCCCGGCGCTCCAGGCCGTGCTGGCGCGCATCCGCGACGTTCGCCAGGCGCGGGCCGCCACGATGGTCGCGCGGCTGCGGGACCTCGGGGCGCCGATCACCCTGGACGACGTGCACGCGTTCGCCGGGCCCGACACCGCCGTCGCGCGCCCCCACGTGGCGCGGGCGCTGGTCGCCGCGGGCTTCGTCGCCGACGTGCCCGAGGCCTTCCGGCGCTACATCGGCCGCCACGGCCCCGCTTACGCCGAGCGCTACAAGCTGACGCCGGCCGAGGCCTGCGGGTTGATCCGGGCCGCCGGCGGCGTGCCGGTGGTCGCCCACCCGACGCCGCCCGGCAACCCGTTCTCCGACCCGAAGCACCTGCGCACCTACCTCCCGCCGCTCGTCGAGGCCGGCCTGGGCGGCCTGGAGTGCCACTACCCCGGCTACACCCGCCGGGTCAGCCGGTGGCTCGAAGCGCTGGCATGGCACTTCAAGCTGGTGCCGACCGGCGGCACGGACTACCACGGGCCGTGGCGCGCTTCCCCGGCGCCCGGCACGGTCGACGTCCCGCCCGACACGGTCGCGCGCCTGGCGGCAGCCCGCCGATGACGCCCGCCCGCCCGGTCCTCGGCATCGAGACGAGCTGTGACGAGACAGCGGCCGCCGTCGTGGCGCACGGGCGCGTGGTCCTGTCCAACGTCGTGGCCAGCCAGAGCGCCCTCCACGCCCCCTACGGCGGCGTCTTCCCGGAGGTCGCCTCGCGGCAGCACATCCGCGACATCGGGCCGGTCATCCGCCAGGCGCTGGCCGGCGCCGGCGTCGGGCTCGACGACCTCGCCGCCGTGGCCGTCACGCATGGGCCCGGGCTGGCCGGATCGCTCCTGGTCGGCGTCAGCGCCGCCAAGGGGTTGGCCCTGGCGCGCGGGCTGCCGCTCGTCGGCGTCAACCACATGCACGGGCACCTGTACTCGAACTGGCTGCACGTCGCGGGGCGCATCCGCGGGCCGGGAGACGTCCCGGCGGGCTTCGACCCGACCGCCGCGCGGTGGGCCGACGATCCGCCGTTCCCCCACGTCCTGCTCACGGTGTCGGGCGGGCACACCGACATCGTCCACGTCCGCGGCCACGGCGACTACCGGATGCTGGGCGCCACGCTCGACGACGCCGCCGGCGAGGCGTTCGACAAGGCGGCGCGCATGCTCGGCCTCGGCTACCCCGGCGGGCCGGCGATCGAGGCCGCGGCCGCCGCGGGCAGCGGCCATCCGGCCATCCGCCTCCCGGTGGCCGACACGCCGTCGCCGCTCGACTTCAGCTTCAGCGGCCTCAAGACGGCGGTGCGCCGGCGGGTCGAGGCGGCCGCGGCGCGCGGCGAGCCCATCCCGGTGGCGGCGCTGGCGGCCGGCTTCCAGGCGGCCGTCGTCGACGCGCTCGTCGGCCGGGTCCGGCGCGCTGTCGCCGCCGTGCCGGCCGAGGCGGTGCTGGTCGCCGGCGGCGTCTCGGCCAACACGGCGCTGCGGTCGGCCCTGGCCGCCGCGGTCGACCTGCCGGTGCGCGTCCCCCCGCTGGCGCTGTGCACCGACAACGCCGCGATGATCGCCGCGGCGGGCCACTTCGCGCTTTGCGCCGGCCGGCGGGACGGGCTGGACCTCGACGTCGAGCCGGGGCTGGCGATGGCGTGACGTCAGAGGATCTGCGAGAGGAACTGGCGGGTGCGCTCGTGCCGCGGCGCCGTGAAGAAGGCCTCGGGCGGTGCCTCCTCGACCACGCGGCCCTCGTCGAGGAGCACGACCCGGTCGGCGACGGCGCGCGCGAAGCCCACCTCGTGCGTCACCACCACCATCGTCATGCCGCTCTCGGCCAGGTCCTGCATGACCTCGAGGACCTCCTTGATCATCTCCGGGTCGAGCGCGCTGGTCGGCTCGTCGAACAGCATGATCTTCGGCTGCATCGCCAGCGCGCGGGCGATGGCGACGCGCTGCTGCTGGCCGCCCGAGAGCTGCCCGGGGTACTTGTCGGCCTGCTCGGGGATGTGCACCTGCGCCAGGAGATCACGGGCGATCGCCTCGGCCCGCTGACGGGGCCACTTGCGGACGTGGATCGGCGCCAGCGTGACGTTCTCGAGCACCGTCAGGTGGGGGAACAGGTTGAACTGCTGGAACACCATGCCGACCTCGCGGCGCACGGCCTCGATGTTCTTGACGTCGTGCGAGAGCTCGATGCCGTCGATGACGATGCGCCCACGGTCGTGAGGCTCCAGGCGGTTCAGCGTGCGCACGAACGTGCTCTTGCCCGAGCCCGAGGGGCCGAGGATCACCACGACCTCGCCGCGCTGGACCGTCAGCGACACGCCGGCCAGGGCCTGGAAGTCGCCGAACCACTTCTCGACGCCTTCGGCCACGATGATCGGGCTCGCGTCCGGCGCCGGTCCGTCGGATCGTGGATCGCGGTCTGGGCTCATGCCGTTCCCCCTGCGTCGGCGCGCAGGCGGCGTTCGATCCGCCGGCTGGAGCGCGACATCGCGTAGCTGATGACGAAGAAGACGGCCGCGATGAAGACCAGCGTCTCGCGGAACGTCCCGATGAACTCCGGCTGGTTGGACACCGCGCGGGCGATGCCCAGCAGCTCGCGCAGGCCGAGGATGATCGCCAGCGCGGTGTTCTTGAACAGCGAGATGAGCTGCCCGACCATCGCCGGGACCACGGCCCGCAACGCCTGCGGCAAGACCACGCGGCGATAGGTGCCGACGGGGCCCAGGCCGAGCGCGCGCGCCGCTTCGTACTGCCCGGCGCCGACCGCCGCCAGCCCGCCGCGCACGTCCTCGGCCACGTAGGCGGCCGTGAAGACCGCCAGCCCGGCAATGGCGCGCCACACGTCGCCCGGCCGGATGCCGTCGGGGAGCACCAGCGGGACGAGCAGCGACGCCATGTAGAGCACCGTCACGAGCGGTACGCCCCGCACGCCCTCGATGACCGCGACGCAAAGCCACCGGACGAGCGGCAGCCCGTCGCGCCGGCCGATCGCCAGGATGACGCCGAGCGGGAACGCCAGGACCAGCGCGGCCAGGGTCAGCGTCGCCGTCAGGAGCAGACCGCCCCATTGGTCCGGCGGCACCACGGCGGCGCCCGAGCCGCGCAGCACCACCCCCGCCGCGGGCAGGGCCAGCAGCCATGCCGCGCGCGTGGCCC
>CAYQBA010000191.1:0-8246 GCA_964415605.1 uncultured Anaerolineales bacterium
GAGGTTCTTGTCGACGGCCGCGACAAGCAGCGCTGGCGTGGCCGGACGCGCACCAACAAGCTAATCTTCTTCGACGACCCCCGCCCGCTCCTGGGCCGCCTGGTCGACGTCGAGGTCACGTGGGCCGGCCCTTGGTCGATGATCGGCCGGGCCGTCGATGCCCCCGCGGCACGGCCGCGCGAGGTCATCGAGCTCGTCGCCGCCGGAGCGTGAGTCGGCTCGTGCCGGCACGGCCGGGCCCCCGGGCCCATTCAGCTCGATAGACCGCCCGTGCATCGCGGTCCGCCCGCGCCCCACCGCCGGCCGGCTCGTCGACTCGGTCCGCGGCGGCACCTTCGCGTTCGGGCCGAGCCCGGGCTCGCGTGAGCGCGGCCGAGCCAACGCGCCGGTTCGTCGTCCGGCCCCGGCACCGTTGCGTGGTCCGAACGTTCGTTCTATAATGGCGCGGGCACTGCCGCACCCCGCCGATCACACCCATCCGAGGCCCCATGGTCAACGAGCTCGAGATCCAGACCCTGCCCTTTACGCCCGAGCTGGATCGCGCGTATCGGCTGTACGCCGCCAAGACCATCGAGGACCGGGCGCTCCCCGACGTGCGCGATGGCTGCAAGCCGGTCCAGCGCCGCATCCTCTATGCGATGTACGACATGGGCCTGCGCGCCGACCGGCCGCAGCGCAAGTGCGCCCGCATCGTCGGCGAGGTGCTTGGCAAGTACCACCCGCATGGCGACCAGTCGGTGTACGGCGCGCTGGTCCGCATGGGCCAGCCGTTTTCGCAGCGCGAGGTCCTCGTCGACGGGCAGGGCAACTTCGGCTCGGTCGACGGCGACAACGCGGCCGCCATGCGCTACACCGAGGCGCGCCTCAGCCCGCTCGGCGACCGCATGCTGCAGGACATCGACGCCGATACCGTCGACCTGGCCGAGAACTTCGACGGGTCGCTGCGCGAGCCCGTGGTCCTGCCCACGGCCTTCCCCAACCTCCTCGTCAACGGGGCCTCCGGCATCGCGGTCGGCATGGCCACCAACATCCCGCCCCACAACCTCGGGGAGGTCGCCGACGCAATCGTGCACATGGTGCGCGGCTGGGAACGGCGCGACGAGATCGACACCGCGGCGCTGATGCGCTTCATCCCGGGCCCCGACTTCCCGACCGGCGGCATCGTCTACCGCTACCGCGACGTCGGCGGCGAGGTGCAGGACACGATTCGGCGCGCCTACGAGACCGGCCACGGGCGCATCGTGGTGCAGGCCCGGATGCACATCGAGCCCGCCAGCGGCGGCAAGTCCAACATCGTCGTCGCCGAGCTGCCGTTCAACGTCCAGAAGACGACGCTCCTCGAGCGAATCGCGCGCGAGGTCAAGGACGGCCGCATCGCCGGCATCACCGACCTGCGCGACGAGAGCGATTTCGACGCCGGCATGCGCGTCGTCATCGAGGTATCGCGGACGGCTCGCCCCGACAAGGTCATGGCCGACCTGCTCAAGTACTCGCAGCTCCAGGAGACCTTCGGGTGCAACAGCCTCGCGCTCGTGCCCGACGCCCGGGGAACGGGGGTGCGACCGCGGCGGCTGACGCTGCACGAGATGCTCGCGCGCTTCATCGCGTTCCGGCTGGAGGTGATCGAGCGGCGCAGCCGCCACGAGCTGCGCCGCCGTGAGGAGCGCCTGCACATCGTCGCGGGGCTCCTCGTGGCCCTGGCGAACATCGACGACGTCGTGGCGATCATCCGCCGCAGCCGGACGCCCGAGACCGCGCGCGACAACCTCATGAGCCGGCTAAAGCTGACCCAGATCCAGGCCGCGGCCATCCTCGACATGCCGCTGCGTCGGCTGACGGCACTCGAGATCGGCAAGCTGAAGGACGAGGAGAAGGAGCTCAAGGGCCGCATCCAGTACCTCCGGTCGCTGCTGGCCAGCGAGGCGCGGCGGCTGGAGGTCGTGGCCGACGAGACGCTGGCGCTCAAGCGCGACTTCGCGACAGCGCGCCGCACCGTCATCCTGGACTCCGAAGAGACCGTGGCGGGCCAGCAGGTCGTCACCGAAAGCGACCTGCGGATGCCCGAAGGCAAGCAGGTGATCGTCGTGACCACGGCCGGCATCGAGCGCCGCGCCGCCGCCGGCTACCGCTACGCGCCGGTCGAAGGTCTGACGAGCCGCGCGACCACCAGCCAGCTCCTGCAGCTGCGCTGCGAGCCCACCGACGACGTGGTCTTCGTCACCAATCGCGGGCGGGCCTGGCGCAACGCCGTGGGCTTCGTGCCAGACAAGGCCGACCCGCGCCAGCTCGGTGTCGAGAAAGGCGAGCGCATCGTCGGGCTCGCCGCCATGCCGAACGCCGCCGACGTCGACGCGTCGCTGTGCCTCGTGACGGGGACGCGCGCGGGCCGGATCAAGCGCACGCGCGTCGTGGACCTCGCCTTGACGGCCGGCCACTGGTCGACCGTCGTCGGCCTGCCTGAAGACGGCGACGAGGTGCTGTTCGCGGCCATCGCGGGCGACACCGCCGACGTGGTGTTCGGCACGCGCTCCGGGCTGGTTCTGCGGACCGGCGCGGCGCAGGTCAATCCCCAGGCCAGCGGGTCTGCCCGCGGCGTGGCGGGCATCGACGTCAAGGCCGACGATCGCCTGTTGGTCGGGGCGGTGGTCGCGGCGGAGCTCGTGGACGTCACGGGGCTGTTCGTGGTCACCGAGACCGGGTTCGTCAAGCGCGTGCCGCTGGCCGAGTTCCCGGCCAAGGGCCGCGGCTCGCAGGGCGTGCTGGCGCTCAACCGCACGCCCGCCACCGGAGGCATCGCGGCGCTGGCCATCGGCCCGGCCGACGCCGGCCTCGACGTGATCTTCGAGAACGGGCGGCGGCATCGCCTGGCGGCGGAGAAGATCCCGGCCGAGAACCGCTACAATCGCGGCAAGCCGTTGGTCGATGTCGTCGCGGCTGAGGCGCCGATCGAGTTGGCTGTGGCCACGTAGGCGCCTCCGCTCCCAAAGGGGACGTTGTTTCCCGTGGCCGTGACGTTTGCGCGTTTCCCGCGACTCGATATCATGACGGGCATGCGGAGCGTGACCACGGGCGCCACCGAACGGGATCTCCTCGAGCGGGCGGTCGCGCTGGATCAAGCCGCGTTGGCCGAGATCCACGATCGCTACTACGAACCGCTGCTGCGCTACGTCGCGTGCCGCGTGCCCGATCGCGAAACGGCGGAGGACCTCACCGGTGACGTGTTTCTGCGATTCCTCGATGCGCTGCGCGGGCGGCGTCCGCCGAGCACGACGCTGCGCGGCTGGCTGTACGGCGTGGCTTTCCACGTCGTCCAGGACCATTACCGCAAGGCCTACCGAGCCGACGTCGTGGCCCTCGACGAGCGGCTCGCCGGCCCTGCAGCCACCGAACCGGTCGATGATGCGCTCGTCGCGCGGCACGAGCGGGCCGCCCTGGCCCAGGCGATGGGCCGGCTTACCGACGAGCAACAACACGTGCTCGCCTTGCGCTTTGGAGCGGCCCAGCCGATCCAGGCGGTCGCCGATGCGCTCGGCAAGACCGAAGGCGCCATCAAACAGCTGCAGGCGCGCGCGGTGGCGGCCTTGGCGCGCCAGATGACGCACGAGGGTATGGGGAAATGAACACCACGCTCGAGACCCAGTTCCAGGAGGCCGTCACGCTCCTCATGGACGAGGGCTGGCCGGTCGAGCGGATCCTCGCCCGCGACCCGGCGACAGCGGCCGAGCTGCGTCCGCTCCTCCAGGCGGCCGCGCGGCTGACCCAGCCGCCGGTGTCGGCGCGCGCCGACGCCCGGGCTCGATCGCGGCGCGCCTTCCTGGAGGCCGCCGGGTACGCGGCGGACCAACCGGCGGTGACCGCTCCAGCCGCCGCGCGGCGCCCGGAACCGTCTCGCGCCGACGCACCGGCCTGGCTGACCCCCATCCGGTCCGCGCTGGCGTCGCTGGCCGCACCGCGCCTGCGGCCCGTCACGCTGGCCATCGGGATGGTCGCGGGCCTGGCGGTGGTCGGCGCCCAGGCCGTCCGCGCGGCGGAGCGCGCCTTGCCGGGCGACCCGCTCTACGCCGTGAAGGAGTCCACCCGCGCGGTCTCGCTGCTCTGGCTGTCGACCGACGACGTCGCGCGCGCCCGCAAGGCCGTCGAGATCGAGGCCGCGCGCCGCGGCGACGTCGTGGCCGCGCTGCGCACCGGCCGCATGGCCGAGGTTCGGTTCAGCGGCCAGGTCGAGGCCTACAGCGCCGAGACGTGCGTGATCTCGGGGATCACGGTCGCGTTGCCGGCCGCCGTCGCCGCGCAGTATGCCGATGCAGAGGGCGGCGCGGGCATCCGCGTGGGGCAGTGGATCATGGTCGATGGCCGGATGGCGGGCGGAATCCTGACCGCGCTCGCCGTAGACCATGTGTCCCCGTCGTTCGTGATCCCACCAGCAACGCCGACCGCGGCCGACCCCGCCGCCCCCACGGCCAGGATCACCGCGCCGGTGGCGCCGGCGACCGCGACCCCGCCGGCGGCGGATCAGTCCGCCGAGCCGCCGGACGGCGCGCCGGAGCCGGCCGGATCGCCCATCGGGGCGACCGGCGGTGATGCGGGCGGCGGGGACGGCGACGACGGCGCCGGGTCAGATGACAGCGGCCGTGGCGGAGACGACGATGGGGACGACAACGGTGCCGATGACGACAAGAGCAACGGTCGGGACGACGACAAGGGCGGCGACGGTGACGACGACAAGGGCGGTGATCGAGACGGCGAGGACGGTGGCGACGACAAGGGCGGCGGCCGGGGAGGCGACGACGACGACGATGATGGTGGCGACGACAAGGGCGGCGGCCGGGGAGGCGACGACGATGGGTAATCAAGCGCCATGAGAACTCGGCTTGCCATGGCCTTGGTCCTTGCCGCCGCGATCGTCGCGGTCGCGACGGCCCTCCCGTCCCCCGGATCCCCGGCGCGTGCGCAGGGCTCGAAGATGGCCAGCGCCTGCACGGCCGGGGTGCGCGAGGCCGCGACCGATCCGATCGCGAGCTGCCGTTCGGGCGCCGTGACCGTGACGCTGGCGGTGACATGCCCGCCGGCGCTGCCGTTCCACGCGGTGGTGGTCGTCGCCCGCCACCTGCTCATGCAGGATCACCTCGACGATGTGAAGGCGGCCGCGCGTGACGCGGTCAACGCCGTCGACTTCACACCCGAGACCCGGATGGGGGTCGTGTCGCTGAGCGTGCAGGAACGCGTCGAGCAGGAGATGACCGACAAGAAGGGCAGCGTCGCCGCCGCCATCGGGCAGGTCAGGCTCGACAACGTCGATCCGACGCTGAACTACTACGACTGGCTGAGCCGGGCCGGCCGCATGCTCGAGAAGGCCCGCGAGACCGCGGCGGCGCCCCCGATCGAGGCGGTCGTGTTGTACTCCACGGGCTGCCCGACCGGGTTCGAGAGCTACTGCAACCGCCAGATCGCCGCGGCGGGTCAGCTCAAGTCGCAGGGGATCACCGTGGTCGGCGTATGCAACCCGCGAGCGCGCCCGTTCGGGATTCCCCTGCCCAACAATCATTGCCGCCACATCCAGCAAATGGCCTCCGATGGATCCTATTTCGATCTGGGCCAAGCGGCCCAGGTGGGCCGCGTGCTGGTCGATTTGCAGGCTTCCGGGCTCGGACTGCGGGCCAGGACAGTGACGCTTACGGAGATCCTCGCCGGCGATCTTGCGCTCGTGGCAGGGTCGAGCATCCCCCCCGCGGTGGTCGAGGGCGCCAAGCTGACGTTCGGGTGGGCCGACGTGGCGCCCGGTCAGTCCGTCACCGCCACATACACCGTCGCGCCGCATGTTCTCGGGCGCGCTTCGGTGCGCTCGTCGGACAGCCGCGCCGTCATCGTCGACAGCCTGCTGCGCGCATCGACGCCCATCACGATCCCGCTACGATCGGTCGACGTCGTCGCCTGCGCGGCGCCCACCCCCACCGACCTCCCGGCCACCGCGACCGCCCCGGCCAGCCCAACGCCGACCCCGCCCCCGACAGCCACGGCGACGGCGCCGGCGTCCCCGGCGAGCAGCGCCACGCCCGCCGCGACCGTGACGCCGACGCCCCGACCCGTCGCATCGCGCACCGCCACGCCCGATGCGAGGCCCGTCTACCTGCCGGTCGCCCTGCGCCACGTGTGCACCGTGGCCGAGCGCACCAGCGACGTCGTCCTTGCCATCGACACTTCGACCAGCATGCACGAGCCGCTCGGAACGACTACCCGCCTGGCGGCGGCGCAGGCGGCGGCGCGGCGCTTCGCCGGCCTCATGGATCTTGGGGCGGACGGCGACCGAGCGGCGATCGTGGCATTCAACGCGGCTGCGACGGTCGCGATCCCGTTGACCTCCGACCGGGCGGCCGTGGTACGCGCCATCGACGGGGTGTCGACGGCCCAGGGCACGCGAATCGACCTGGCGATCGACGCATCGATCACCGTCCTCGCGGGTCCCGGCGGCCGCGCCGGCCACCAGCAGGTGCTGATCGTCCTCACGGACGGCCGGCCCGACGGCGGCACCGAGGCGATGGCACGCACGGCCGCCGGCACGGCACGGGCGCGCGGCATCTCGCTGTTCGTGGTCGGGGTGGGCGACGCCGTCGACGACGCGTTCCTCCGCGACCTCGGCGGAAGCCCGGGAGCCTACCTGCGCGCGACGGACGACGCGGCGCTCCAGGCGATCTACGCGGATCTCGCCGCGGCGCTGCCGTGTAGTGGCGGCGTGCTGTGGGGGTCGTGAGCCAATCGGCACCGGCGGGAGACCGACCGCCGGCGGCTGCCGACATCGTGCTGACGCACGGCTACTTCCTCGAAGAGGATGCCCACGAACGCAAGCACATGAAGCCGTACCCGCCGCTGGGGCTCCTCTACCTCTCGGCATTCCTCAAGCGTGCCGGCTTCGCGCCGATCGTGGTGGACACGACGTTCGCGGATCGCGCCGCGCTGTGGGCTTGCCTCGAGGCCCGCATGGCGCCCGTGCTGGGGATCTACACCAACCTGCTGACCCGCGCCGCGGTGCTCGAGATCGTCGCCCGAGCGCGCCAGGCCGGCTGGACGATCGTGCTCGGCGGTCCGGAAGCCGCCAATCACGTCGACGCGTACCTGGCGCACGGGGCCGACGTCGTCGTCATCGGCGAAGGCGAGCTGACGCTCGCCGCGCTGCTGCCCGCCATCGCCGCCGGTGGCGCCCACCGGTTGCACGCCGTCGCTGGCATCGCCTTCCGCGACGAAGTCGGCACGGTCGTGCGCACGCCCGCCCGACCCTCGATGCGCAACCTCGACGCGCTGCCGTGGCCGGACCGCGAAGCCGTCGACCTTCACCTCTACCTCGACTGCTGGCACACCCATCACGGCCTCGCTTCGCTCAACCTCATCACGGCGCGCGGCTGTCCGTACACGTGCCGGTGGTGCAGCCACGCGGTGTTTGGCTTCGGACACGCCCGGCGCTCGCCGGACGCGGTGGCCGACGAGGTGGCGTGGATCCACGCTCGCTACGGCCCGGATCGCCTGTGGTACGCTGACGACGTCTTCAGCATCAACCATCGCTGGCTTGGGTCGTTCGCGGCGACGATGCGGGCGCGTGGGCTGGCCATCCCGTTCGAGTGCATCACCCGCGCCGACCGCGTCGACGCCGAGATCGCCGAGATCCTCCAGCGGCTGGGGTGCGAGCGCGTCTGGCTCGGCTCGGAGAGCGGCTCGCAGCGCGTGCTGGACGCGATGTCGCGCGGCGTCACGGTCGACCAGGTGCGCGCCTCTACCCGCTTGCTGCAGGCCGCGGGCATCCAGGTCGGGATGTTCCTCATGTGGGGCTACGAGGTCGAAGGCCACGACGATGTCGCCGCGACGATCGCACACGTCAAGCGGACGCTGCCCGACGTCTTCTTGACCACGGTGGCCTATCCCATCGCCGGCACACCCTATCACGCCGACGTCGGCGATCGGCTGGTGGCGCCGGCCGACTGGGCCAGCGCGACGGACCGCGACCACCGCGTCCGCGGGCGGCGATCGCGGCGATACTATGGCTTTGCGACGGATCGGCTTCGGCACGAAGTGGCGCTCCACCGGCTGCGCCAGGCCGGGCTGTCGCCCGGGACGGTCGGCGCGGCCGTTCGGGCCGCAGCCGGCGCGGCGCGCGCGCGCGCCGGCATGCGCCTTGCGGCCGGCGAGGTCGAGGCGTGAGCCACGCGGCGGGCGGGCCGCTCGACCGCGCGTCGACGCCCGCGCCGGCCGGCATCCTC
>CAYQBA010000192.1:0-8112 GCA_964415605.1 uncultured Anaerolineales bacterium
CTTGCCGCTCCCGCACCAGCCGGGGTCGTTGCGCCCCCCCCGCCCCGCCGCCGCGCCCCCCCCCGCCGGCCCCGCCCCCGCCGCCGCGGGCGCCCCCGGGGCCGGCGCCGCCGCACCCCCGCCCGGCCGGCCGACATCCGCCAGGCGCCCGCGGGCGACCCGGACCGGGGCCGCCGGGCGCGGGCGCGGCGCCTCCGCCGGCATCGGCTCCGCGAAGAACACCCCCCGCACGGTGTCGTGCGTGATGTTGGCCAGAAGGTTCTGGTACATCTGGTAACCTTCGCGCTTGAAGGTGACCAGCGGGTCCTGTTGGCCGTAGCTGCGCAGCGAGATGCCGGTGCGCAGCTCGTCGATGGCCGTCAGGTGCCGGATCCACCACTGGTCGATCGTGCGCAGCATCACGCTCCGCTCGATCATGTGCATCGTCTCGGCGCCCAGCCGCTCCGTCTTCTGGTCGTAGAAGTCGCCCGCCAGCGCCAGCAGGTGGTCGGCGATCTCGCCCGGCGACCACGCCCGCCAGTCTTCGGGATCCTCGTCCTCCGGCAGCGGGAAGATCGCGCGGATCGCGTGCTCGAGACCCGCCACGTCCCAGTCGCGCCGGTCCTGCGACGCCGTGTAGATCGGCACCAGGTCCTCGACCTGCTTCTCGACCATCTCCCAGATCAGCGGCCGCAGCTCCTCGGCGGCCAGCACCTGCGTCCGCCGCTCGTAGATCGCCAGCCGCTGCTTGTTGATGACCTCGTCGTACTCCAACAGGTGCTTGCGCAGGTCGAAGTTGTAGCCCTCGACCTTGACCTGCGCGCCCTCGATCTGCTTGGTCACCATCCCGCTCTCGATGACCTCGTCGTCGGCCACGCCGAGCCGGCCCATCAGGCTCTTGACGCGCTCGCCGCCGAACCGGATCATCAGCTCGTCCTCCATCGCCACGAAGAACCGGCTCTCGCCCGGGTCGCCCTGGCGCCCCGACCGGCCGCGGAGCTGGTTGTCGATGCGCCGCGCCTCATGGCGCTCCGTGCCCAGCACGAACAGCCCGCCGAGATCCACCACCTTCGCGCGTTCGGCCTGCGTGGTCTCCCACGCCCGCTTGAGCACCCGCGCCCACTCGAACGGGTACTTCGTGGTGGGGTCGCCGCCGTCGCGCAGCATCGACACCGCCGCGTCCCAGTCCAGGCCCGACACCGACGCGAGGTCGGGCTCGCCCTTCTCGCGCAGCTCGGCCTCGCGCCGCCGCAGCTCGGCCCGCGCGATGCCCTCGGCGTTGCCGCCGAGGAGGATGTCGACGCCGCGCCCCGCCATGTTGGTGGCGATGGTCACGGCCCCGCTGCGGCCGGCCTGGGCGATGATCTCGGCCTCGCGCTCGTGGTTCTTGGCGTTCAGCACCTCGTGCGGCACCCCCTTGCGGGCGAGCCGCTTGCTCAGCATCTCGCTGTTCTCGACCGACACCGTCCCGACCAGCACCGGCTGCCCCTCGGCGTGCCGCTCGGCGATCTCGTCGACCACCGCCCGCCACTTGGCGTCGCGCGCCGGGTACACCAGGTCCGCCGCATCCATGCGCTGCGTCGGCCGGTGCGTCGGGATGCTCCAGACCTCGAGCTCGTAGATCTTCCACAGCTCCTCGGCCTCGGTCATCGCCGTCCCGGTCATGCCCGCCAGCTTCTCGTACATCCGGAAGTAGTTCTGGAACGTGATGGTCGCCATCGTCATCGACTCGCGCTGGACCTGCACGCCCTCCTTGGCCTCGATGGCCTGGTGCAGGCCCTCCGAGAACCGCCGGCCGTACATCGGTCGGCCGGTGAACTCGTCGACGATGACGACCTCGGCGCCCTCGACGATGTACTCCTGGTCGAGGTGGAACACCGCCTGCGCCTTGAGCGCGTTCTCGAAGTACGACGTCAGCTCGAAGTGCTCCGGGCTGTACAGGTTGTCGATGCCGAGCATCCGCTCGATCTTCTCGATCCCCTCCTCCGTCGGCGTCACGACCCGCGTCTTCTCGTCGACGGTGTAATCCTCTTCCTGCCGCAGCCGCCGCACCATGTCGGCGAACCGGACGTACCACTCCGGCGCCTCTTCCGCCGGGCCGGAGATGATGAGCGGCGTGCGCGCCTCGTCGATCAGGATGTTGTCGACCTCGTCGACGATCGCGTAGTGCAGCGGGCGCTGCACCCGCTGGGCCAGGTCCCACACCATGTTGTCGCGCAGGTAGTCGAAGCCGAACTCGTTGTTCGTGCCGTATGTGATGTCCGCCCGATACACCTCCGCGCGCGGCGCCGGCCGAAGGTTGTGGTAGCGGTCGTCCTCGGCCTGGTGCTCCGGGTCGAACAGGAACGACGCCAGGTTCGGGTTCTTGCCGATGTTTTGGATCACACCCGACGTCAGCCCCAGGAAGTGATAGACCGCGCCCATCCACTGCACGCCCACCTTCGACAGGTAGTCGTTGGGGGTGATCAGGTGCACGCCCTTGCCGGTCAGCGCGTTGAGGTAGAGCGGGAGCGTCGCGACCAGCGTCTTGCCTTCGCCCGTCTTCATCTCCGCCACGGCCCCGTGGTGCAGCACGGCGCCGCCGATGAGCTGGACGTCGTAGTGGCGCAGCCCGATGGTCCGCCGCGACGCCTCGCGGACGACGGCGAAGGCCTCGGGCATGAGGTCGTCGAGCGACTCGCCCGCTTCGACCCGCGCGCGGAACACGTCCGTCTTGCCGCGCAGCTCGGCGTCGCTGAGGGCGGTCATGGCCGGCTCGAGCGCGTTCGTCGCCTCGACGACCCAGCGGTACTTGCGGACCGTCTTCTCGGCGGGATCGCCGGCGAACTTGCTGATCAGCGACTTCAACATGCTTCCACCCCTTGGCCTGGGCCGCCCGGCCATCCCGGGCGATCCCGATTGCGGCGTGCCGCGGCAATGTGGCGGCGGCCATGGCGCGCCGGCGCGGCGCGTCGAAGAGGCACATTATAGGGGGCGGCCCGGTCGCCCCCAAGCGCCGCCAGCAGGTGCGGCGGGCCTATCGCCAGAGGCCGACACCGCCGGAGGCCCGAGTTCTAGCGGGATTCTGGCGGGGGCGGACCGCCGGTCGCCGCCGCATCGTGCCGGGCGGCCACCATCGCCGCGCCTTCACGGGCGTGCGCCGTGGCGATCGGCGCCGCCCGCGGGGGATCGACCGGGCGTGAATCCGCGCTCAACGCCGCCGCGGCGCGCCGAGGGGGACCCACGCCCGCCGGCCCACGACGCCGGCTGGCGTCGCGAACCACACGTTGCCGTAGGCGTCGGCCGCGATGGCGCGGACCTCGGCCGTGCCGAGACCCGCGGCCGCATCGGGCCGCCACCGCCCGTCCGGGGCCAGGACGCTCGCGCCGCGGTCGAGTGTCCCGAACCAGACGTGGCCGTCGGCGTCGATCGCGATCGACCGGATCGCGTCCGAGGCCAGACCGTCGGCCACGCGAAGCGTGCGCCACGCCCCGTCCCGGGTGCGCCGGCTGACCCCGTGCGCCGTCGTGCCGATCCACGCCGTGCCGGCCGCGTCGACGGCGATGGCCCGGACGTCGTCCGACGCCAGCCCGTCGCGCGTGGTCAGCCCGGTGAAGCGGCCTTGCCACAGCACGCTGACGCCGGCGTCGCCGGTGCCGAACCACGCCCGGCGATCGGGCTCGACGAAGATGGCCCGCACGTTGTCGGAGCCCAGGCCCTGGGCCGTGCTGAACGCCACGCGGCGCCCGTTGGCCGACATGCGCGAGACACCGGCGTGCGGCGTGCCGAACCACGTGTCGCCCACCGCGTCGGTGAAGATGGTCTGGATGGTGTTGGACACCAGGAAGTTGTCCACGGTGTACGGGTGCCAGCGCCCCGCCGGGTCCAGCATGCTGACGCCGCTGCCCGCCGTGCCGAACCACACGTTCCCGTCGCGGCTCTCGGCCACGGCGGTCACATCGTCCGACGCCAGGCCGCCGTCCGACTGGCGCATGACGCGCAGCGTGCCGTTCCAGGCCCGGTGCGCCGCGCCGCCGGCGGTCGCGATCCACGGCTCGCCGCGCGCATCCACCGCCACCGCGCGCACGTCGTCCGACGGCAGGCCGCCGGCAGCGGTCGCGCTGATCCACTCGGGCGGCGTCACCGGCACGCGGTCGACGCCATGGACGACGAGCGGGAACCACCCGCGCGCCTCGAGCGTCGTCTGCGCGTGCACCGGCCCGGGGGCCGGCGTCCCCGCAGGCGGCCGGGCCAGGGCGGCCATCACGGCTGTCGCCGCGACCAGCACGGCCGTGGTCGAACGCGATCCGCGCGGGCCGGGGCGGATATGCGGACGCATGGGGGGCCTCCGTGGTGGGCAATCAACCGGCGCGGTCCATCGGGTGCGCCGGTATCATACGCCCCCCGGGCCTGGAAGTCGATCGTCGAACGCGATGCCGAGGCCGCGGCGCGCGGGCCGGGGCCGGTGCCGTCACGCCCCCCCGGCGTCGCGATCGACCGGCTTGAACAGCCGCCGCATGCGCACCCGGTTGGCGGGCCGGTCGAACACCTTGAAGCGGCGCGCGAAGCGCCGGCGTTCCGCGGCCTGCTCGCCGTCCAGGCCGGCCTGCAGCCGGCCCATCGCCAGCAGCGCCGCGGCCGTGTCGACGGCTTCGGCCCGCATGGCCGCGCCATACGCGGCCAGCGCGGCCTGCTGGACCGCCGCGTCGTTGAACGCGCCGAGGTTGTCCTGCAGCCGCTTGAGACCCGCGATCACGCGCGGCAGGTCGTTGTCCGGGTAGAGCGGCTGGAAGAGCTCGACGAGGTAGCGCAGCTTCTTGCACGCGATGCGCAGCGCGTGCAGCGCCTCGGGCGGCGACGCGGCCCCGATGGCGCGCCCGCCGTCGCGGACGCGGCGATACGCCTTCCAGATCCGCTCGTCCGCCACGTCGCGGGCGGGCCGCCCGGCGTCGGGGGTGTCCGGCGCCGGCACTGGCGGCGGAGACGGATCGTCGAGCAAGGCTCGCCAGCCGTCGACCAGCGCACGGTAGCGCGCGCCGTCGAGCACGGCCACCAGGCGCGCCTGCTCCACGGCCTGGTGGGCGACCAGGAAGGCGTCGAGCGGATCGAGGTCGGCGCGCACCGCTTCTGGCAAGCGATCGCGGAGGCCCGGCAGCGCCAGCCGGAGCACGTCGAGGTCGCGCTTGGGGCCCGTGACCTCGCCCAGCCAGCCGAACTCGCTCCGGAAGGGGTCGACGAGGCCCGGCGGCAGCACGCCCCGGAGCTGCCCGAGCCCGGTCCGGGTGCGGCGGATCGCCACGCGGAAGTCGTGCAGCGCCTCGGGGTCGCTGCCGTCGCGCACGCCGGGCTCGTGCGCCTGCATCGTGTCCAGCAGACCGCGGTACACCGCACGGACGACGGTCTCCGCGCAGTCATCGGGCCATCCCGCCGGGCCCAATGCGGGCAGCGCGTCGGGGGAGACGTTGGGCATCGCGACGGCGTCCGGCACCGGGATTGACTCGCTCATGGTGAAGGGGGCGACGGCGTTTGCGGGCACGCGTCGGATTCCGCGCCCGGCGACCGTCGGGTTACAATAGCACAGGCGCGGCCGCCGGGCGCGGCGCCTCTGTAAAGACGCCATCCGCCACGGCGGCACGCCGGGCTGGGTCGCACCCGGTGCCCGGGTCGCGACGCACCGCTGCCGTTCCCAATCCCCTCGAGCCCTCCATGCCGCCAAGACCCGACCATCGCCGCGACGTGACGTTCTGGGCCACGGCCATCGTGCTCACCGTGGGCGCCGCCGCCTGGCTGACGCGGCACATGACGCTGCTGCAGTGGGACAACGACGAGGGGCTCTTCACGATGGCCGGGCTGGCCGTCGCGGACGGCCATCGGCTGTACAGCGAGGTGTGGATGGACCATCCGCCGGGCACGAGCTTTGCGCTGGCGGCCGCGTTCCGGGCTTTTGGCGCCACCCTGCCCGTCGCGCGGGGGACGACGCTGGCGCTGACCTTGCCGGGGCTGCTCGCGGCCGCGGTGGTGGCCCGCCGGCTGGGCGGCGCGGCCGCCGGCATCGCCGCGATCCTGCTGCTCGTCCTCTCGCCGCACTTCTCTTGGCTGTCGCGGAGCATCAACCAGGACCTGCCGTCGATGGCGTTCGGCGTCTGCGTCCTGGCGGCCGTCTGGCGCGCCGCCGACGGCGGCCGGCGCGCCTGGCTGGGGCTCGGCGGCCTGCTGCTCGGGCTCGGGCTCTCGCTCAAGCTGAGCCCCGTCGTCGTCGCGCCGCCGATCGCGGTGCTGCTCGTCGCCCGCGCCTACAGGGTCGCGGCCCACGCACAACCGCAGCTTGCCGGCGGCGCGACCACGGACGCCGGGGACCGGCGCCGCACCGCCGCGGCCGTGCTCACGAGCCTGGCGCGCGATGCCGCCACCCTGGCCGCACCGCTCGCCGCCGTCGTCGCCGCGTGGTTCCTCGTCGCGCCACCCGGCCGCGTGGCCTACGGCGTGTTCGGGACGATCGCCGCCGCGCGCCGCGCGTTCCCCGACCGGTCCGCCGAGTACGCCGACTGGCTGGTCCGCGAGAACCTGCTGGACGAGAACCTGGGGCTGGTGATCCTGGCCGCGGCCGGCCTGGCCTGGCTGGCGCGCCGCCAGCCCACCGCCGCCGTGGCCATGGGGGCCTGGTGCGCGGTCACCGGCTGGTCCCTGATCACGCAGCGGCCAATGTGGCCGAAGCACCACTGGAGCCTCGTGCTTTGGCCGCTGGCGATCCTGGCCGGCGCCGGCCTGGCGGCATCCGCCGGGACCGTGGCCGGCGGTTGGCGAGGGATCCGGCGCCGCGCCGGACCGCCTCGGCTGGCGGACGACCGACCGATCGACCCCATGAAGAAGGGCAACCCCCGCCACGCCGCGCTCGGCGGGCTGGCTCTCGCCGCCTGGCTGGCGACGACACCGGACACGGCGGCGCGGCTGGCGGCCCTGGTCGAGCCCAAGCAGTTCGGCGCCATGGCCTACGGCGCCGAGTGGATCGCCCGCCATACCCCGCCGGGCACGGCCGTGATCTCCGACAGCGGCATGGTCGCGTTCCTCGCCGGCCGGCGGATCCCGCCGGGGGTGGCGACGGTGTCGTCCAAGCGCATCCGCATCGGCGACCTCACCGGCGCGGACCTCGCCGCCGCCGCCGAGTCACCGCGGGTGGCCGCCGTCCTCTTCTGGAACGACCAGCTCCAGGACTTCCCGGACTTCATGGCGTGGCTGCCGACGCGGTTCGTCCGGGCGGAGCGGGTGGGCGACAGCCGCGAGATCTGGCGCCGGTTCGACCCGGCGGAGGTCCGCAGACGGCAACCCGCCACGGTCTTCGACGTCGCCATGCTCGAGGGCTTCGATCTCGGGGGTGCCGGCGAAGTGACCGCGCGCCCCGGCGCGCGCGTCCCGCTGACGCTCTACTGGCGCGCCGCCGGACCGACGCCCGCGGACCTTACGGTGTTCGTGCACCTCGCCGACCCCACGGACCGGACGGTGGCCCAGGCCGACGGCCCGCCGGCCGGCGGCGAGTGGCCGTCATCCGCGTGGGTACCGGGCCAGATCGTGATCGACCGCCGCGACCTCGTCATCCCACGGGAGGCGGCGCCCGGCCCGTACCGCGTCCGCGTGGGGTTCTACGACCCGGCCACCGCCGCCCGCGCCGGCGCCGGGCGCCCCGACGGCACGCTCTGGCCGGATGGCGCGGTGGAGCTGGCGGGGACGATCATGGTCAGGGAGTAACAGACACATCCGCCGGCGCGAATCAGACGCATGGGGAGGACGGCGTGAGCCATGGATGCGGCGCCGCTGCGACCCCCACCCCCGGCGCCGAACTGTGCATTACGCAGATGGTCGACGTTGGGGCCGCCCGTGACCCAGGGCGTCGCCCTGGGCTGAAATTGACGCTGCCCCTTCAGGGCGAAAACAGCAGACGGCGCCAACAGTTGCCCCGAGCCCAACAACCTGCGCAATGCACAGGCCCCCAAAGGGGCCAGGGAACGGACGGCCTCGCCGTGCCGTTCGATCCACTCCCGCCCACGGCGCCTCGCCATCCTCTACCTGGTCCTCGTGCGTCGCGTCGCCCACGCCACAGCCGCCCTTTGGCAGGTGCCCCCTTCTCCCTCCGGATAGAGGCGGGCTCGCTTTAGGGGG
>CAYQBA010000193.1:0-8069 GCA_964415605.1 uncultured Anaerolineales bacterium
GGCCGTTGACGTCGTCCGCGACTGCCCTGGCAGCGTCTCGCCGGGGGTCCGGGTCGATTCCGGCTACGGCGGGGTGACGGGCCTGGGCGCGTTCGATCCGGTGTTCGGGGGGCATGCGTACTACGTCCCGCTGATCCATGCCGACAAGGCCGGGCTGGAAACCACGCTGCACCTCCAGAACGCTGGCTCGCTGTGCGCCAGCGTCGAGGTGTGGTTCAAGGCGCAGGACGACTGCCTCCGGGCGCAGGTCTGCGAGGTCACCACGCTGGCGCCCGGCGAGGCGATCTCGATCACGGCGCACGACTGCGCCGGCCCCGACTGGCAAGGGAGCGCATGGATCCGCGCCAGCGGCCCGCTGGCGGTGACGGTGGACACGTCCGGCCGCGATGTCCTCATGAGCTACGCGGGCGTGGCGCCGTCGGCATGGGCGTCGGGCCCCGCCGCGCCCGGGGGCGTCGTGGGCAACCTGCAGCGGGTCGCCTACGGCCCGCTCGTCTTCAGCGAGTACCAGGGCTGGGACGCCGCCGTCCAGGTGATGAACCTCAGCCCGACGCAGAACGCCAGGGTCAAGGTCTACTTCTACGACCGCTCCGGCGACATCATCACGACGCTGGTCGACTGGGTCTGTCCGCGCGGCAGCCAGACGTACTTCCTGCCGGTCGCCGCCCGCATCCCGGGCAACTGGGCGGGCAGCGTGCGCGCAGTCAGCGAGCAGTGGCAGGGCGATCCGGATGCACCGCTGGACCCGGCGCCCATCGCCGGCGTCGTGATGCTGCTGCGCTACGACGACGAAGCGCGAACGGAGGTGCAGGTCGCGGCCGCCTACAACATGCTGGGAGAAGCCGACGGCTTCGTGGCGGGCGAGTACCGTGAAGGGGCCGGGACCGGCGCCGGCGCCGGTCCCGGAGGCCTCGCCAGCGGGGTCGGCCTCATCGCCCTCCCCCGCTTGAGCCGGGCGGGCGCGGGGGCCGGCGACGGGACCGGCTGGCGGTCGGAGGTGGCGGTGACCAACCTCGTCCGCAAGCCGGGCTACACCGACTACGCCGTCTACTTCTTCGACGCCAACGGACCGGTGGACGTGCAGTGCCAGCGCATCCACGCCGGCCAGGTGGACTACATCGACCTGGCGCAGTGGGGGCACATCGGCGACGGGTTCGCCGGCAGCGCGCTCGTCAGCGCTACGGGCTGGCGGCACGACGTCGTCGACGCCACGGGCCGCGTCGTGCGCAACGTCGTCGGCCTGGCGGCGACGGCCGTCCAACGCCGCGGCGCTCCGCTGGATTACGGGCGCTCGGATGCGCCGGGCGACGAGCTCGCGGTCTCGGTCGGCGTGCCGCTCGGCCGCGCGGGCACCGCGGTGCTCGCGCCGGTTCTGGGCGACCCGGGCTGCCCGCCGGACGCGGCGACCGTGGCACCTTCGACCGGGCCGGTCGCCGGCGGCGTGCCGGAGACCCACCTCCCGATCCTGACCGGCTTCGGCGACACCAACGGGGCGTGCGCGGCGTTCGTGGCGGTGAGCAACCCCACCGCGGCGCTCAGCAAGGCCGTGCTCGTGGCCTGGGGACCGCCTGGGGACTGCGGCCAGGGCTGCGTGGGCCCCGTTGCTGTCGAGTGCTCCGGCCTGCTGCGCGCCGGGGCGACGTGGCAGCTCGCGGTGCCCGCCGGGGCGCGAAGCGGCGTGTTGTACAGCTTCAGCGGCCGGACGACGGCGGAGCTCGGCATCCCGCGGCCCGTGGCGGCCGTCGTCGGCGACGTCGTGTGCGACGCTTTGAAGGCCGATGCCGCCGGCAGCTGCGGGGGCTTCCACGCCTTCCAGGCGGCGCTCCGCGCCGGCGGGGCGTACGCCGGCATCCCGCTGGACCGCGCGGCCGGCGGTGCGCTGGTGGCGGAGGTCCGCCGCGGGTGCGACCTGGCCGGGCTGGTGGACGGGCCGGTGTGGTCCACCTACGCGGGGATCGGGGCGGCCGATCTCGGTGCGGCCGCCGCGCCGCGCCCCGGGGAGGCCGTGGCCTTCGCCTACGGCCTGCCCGTCCTGCATGTCGGCGGCGCCCGCAGCGTGGTGTACGTCCAAAACGCCGGCGCCGAGTGCGCCGACGTCGAGCTGTGGTTCGCCGGCCGCGAGGCCTGCGGCGGCGCGCGGCTGTGCGCCCGCGTGGCGGTGGCGCCGGGCGAGACCCGCGCGATCGACGCGGCCGAGGCCTGCGTGGCGGCAGGCGGGCCGGCGCCGGCGTCGGGTTTTGGCTGGGTGCGCGGCACGCGGCCGGCGGCGGTCGTGGTGGACAGCGTGTTCGGCGCCGACGGTGGCGGCGCGCTGACGACGTACACGGCCCGGCCGCGCGACCACATGCCGGTGGATCCCGCGGCGCCGGCGGGCGCGACTCGGCCGGGCGGGGGCATGGTGCTCGCCGGCCCGCTGACGTACGACGAGGTCCAGGGCTGGGCGCAGGCCGTCCATGTCTTGAACCTCGACGCAGACACCCAGGCTAAGGTGAAGGTCACGTTCACCGACCGGTCCGGCGACATCCGGGGCTCGTTCGTCGAATGGGTCTGCCCCGAGGGCGCGGCGGCCTTCGTGGTGCCGGCCCTCGGCGAGCGGCCGGGCGGCTGGGTTGGCGACGTCCGCGTGGAGAGCGTGCCCTATCGCCGACCCGGGGAAGCGGCGTGGGTGAGCCCCCCGCCGATCGTGGGGGTGATCGAGATGGCGGCGACCCAGCTCGAGGATGCCGGGACGCGCCCCGTGGCCGCCGCGGCCTACGAGCTGCTGGCCGAGCCCGACGTGTACGACTGGCCGGACGGCGGGGTCGGCGGGCCGGCGGGCGGCGTCGGGCTCCTCGCGGTGCCGGTGGTCCAGAAAGCGGCCGCCGGCGCGGGGGACGTGACCACCGAGATCGCGGTGGCCAACCTGGCGCAGGCACCGGGCGCCACCGACTTCGCGCTGTTCATCTTCGACGCCAACGGTCTGGCCGACACGGTGTGCAGCACGCTGTACGCGCGCCACGTCGAGTACATCGACGCCGCCACGTGGGGCCCTCTGGCGCCGGGCTTCACGGGCACGGTGGTGATCAGCGCCGTGGCGTGGCACCACCCGGTGACGCGCCCCGACGGCACGACCGTCGACCAGCTCGGCCTGGGGGCCGTGGTGGCCCAGCGGACGGGCACCGTGCGGGGAGAGGACATCCCAGGCGACGAGCTCGGCCTGTCGGTCGCGCAACCGGTGCGCGCCGACTTCGCGGCGGTGGCGGCGCTGTTCGGCGTGGCGGTGACGTGCCCGGGGCCGGCGCTCACCCCGCCGCCCGCAACCCGGGTGCCGGGTCCGTCCCCCACGCCGCCGGCGACCGTTCCGCCTCGGGCCACCGCGACGCCGATGCGGCCCGACCCGACCGCGACGCCGCTCCCGCCGACGATGCGGCCGCCCCCTTCCGCCACGCCGCCCGAAGGCACGCCCACGGCGGCCCCGACGGCGACGCCGCTGATCCGGACGACCCCCACCACTTCGGCCACGGCGTCGCCCGCACCGTCGGCCACGCCGGCCGCCGCCGGCCTCGGCATCGAGGTCAAGGCCTGCCCGGGCCTGGACCGGCGGGTGCCGGCCGCGGTGCTCCAGGCCCGGCTGGCACAGCCCGAAACGCTGGGCGGTTGGGGCGAGCGCTGCAACCCCGCCCTGCCGGTCGGTCCGTTCAACGGCTACCGCACATCGTTGCGCCTTCAAAACCCGTCGCGCCCGTATCAGCCGCTCTTCAACGACCTGGTGCTGCGGTGCGGCTGTCGCTGATGGCGTCGGTCGAGGCGCGGGGACCCACGCGCGAACGCGGCCGATCCAAGGTCGCCACGGCCCGCGGACGGTGGCTGACGCGGCCTGTTCGACCGGGCGCCTTGCGGTGCGACCGGCGTTGACGCCGCGCCTGGCCGCGGCTGGCCGTCGAGCCGGAGCGGCGAGATCGCGACGCGATCTCGCCGCTCCGTTCGCCGTCTGCGGCGGCGTCTTGCTCGCCGCCGTCGCCTTCTCGTCCCACGCCGCTTACGCTCAGCCCCCGCCGGTCGACACTCCCGCGCCGACCGGCCTGCCGCCGACCCCGGCACCGACATGGACCCCCGTGGCGGCGTTCGATCCCGGCGGCCCGTACCTGCCGATGGCCGACCCGGTGCACCTGCCCGCGCTGGCCTTCCGGGCGGGCGAGGACGCGTGCGACGGCGAGGTCGAGGTCCAAAACCTCGGCGCTGAGCCGGCCAAGGCGCTCCTCGCGGTGTGGGGCCCCTCGACGGCCTGCGCGCCGCGCTGCGCGGGGCCCATCGGCGTCGGCTGCTCGGGGCTCATCGCCCCCGGCGGCATGTGGCGGTTTGGCCGCGAGGACCTGCCGGGCGGCGCAACGAGCGGTGTCGTGTACAGCCTCAGCACCCGGCCGCTGACAGCCATCGGGCTGGCGGGCGGGCGCGGCCTCGTGGCCGACCGCATCTGCCGCACGCTGAACGCCGAGGTGCTCTACCGCTGCGACGGCTACCTGAGCCTCAAGCGGGCGTACGAGACCGGCGCGGCGTACCGCGGCATCCCGATGGCGCGCGCCTACGGGCCGGCCCTGGCCGTGGAGGTGTTTCGGAGCTGCGCGGGCAATGTCTCCAAGCTCAACACGGCGCTAGCCAGCTACTCAGGCATCGGTGGGCGCGACTTTGGCGGGCGCGACCAGGTCTTCAACATCTCGTCGTACCATGTGACGCTCGTCAATCACGGCCGCGACGGCTTCGAGACGGCGCTGGCGATCCAGAACGGCGGACCGAACTGCGCCAGCATCGAGCTGTGGGTGCAGGAGCGCGGCCTGTGTCGGCCGTCGCGCCCGTGCAAGGTGTTCAACCTGGCCCAGGGCGCGAGCCTCACGGTCGGCCTGGCGGAGTGCGTGCCGGCCGATTGGGAGGGCGCCGCCTGGCTGAACAGCAGCGAGCCGCTGGCGGTGGCCGTCGACATCTACGGGCACGACACGCTGATGACCTACACCGCGGCGCCGGCCGAGCTGCGCTACAGCTGGGACGGCCCGCCGGAGTTCACCGCCGGGAGCCCCGAGGTCTTCGGACCGCTGATCTTCGGGCGCGACCGGGGCTGGGACACGCGGATCCACGTCCAGAACCTCAGCAGCCGCACGCCCGCGTGGGTGCGCGCGACGTTCCTGAACCCCGACGGCGAGCCGATCGAGTCCACGCCGCCCGAGTGGGTCTGCCCGTTCGGCAGCCGCACGTTCCGGGTGGCGGCGGTCGACCGCCAGCCGGGTCCGTGGGTCGGCAGCGTGCGGGTCGAGAGCCTGCCGTGGCCGACCGCGGAGGAGACGGCGCCCGCCCCGGCGCCGGGCGCGCCGCCCCCGACGGCGACACCGGCCCGGGCCAACATCACGGCAGTGGCCGAGCTCGTGCGCCGGCGCGGGAGCGGCGGCGGTGGGCTGGCGATCGGGGACGTAGAGTCGGCGCTCGCCTACAACCTGCTGGCGGCGCCGCCGGCGCCGGACCGTTCTGCCGGCCTCGTGGCGCCGTCCGGGGCGAAGCTGGTGGCGGTGCCGCACCTCGTGGCCGGCGCGGGCGCGGCGGGCGTGTCCAGCCGCCTGGCGGTGGCCAACCACGTGCGGGCGCCGGGCACCACGCATGCCGCGGTGCTGCTCTTCGACATGAACGGGCTCGTCGACCTGGCGTGTCTCGGCATCGCGTCCGGCGCCGTGGCCTACATCGACCTCGTCGGCTGGGGCCCCGCCGGCCCGGGGTTCGTCGGCAGCGCCATCGTCAGCGCCACGGCGTGGGACCACGCGGTGCGCGATGCCCGCGGGCGCGTCGTGGCCGAGCCGGTCGGCCTGGCCGCCGTGGCGGTGCAGCAGGCGGGGCGGGACGCCGATGCCGCGGCGCCGGCGGGCGACGCCTACGCCGCCACGGCGGGCGTGCCCTTCCGACAGGAGGGGCCGCGGTCGGGGTTCGCGCCGGCCCGCCTCGACGCGCCGGGCTGCCGGCCGCCGTTCCCGGCGACGCCCGGTCATGGCGATGGCCGCGGCAGAGGGAGGGCGTGGCTGCCGTGGGCGGCGCAGGGCAGGTGAGGCGCGGGGAAGTCACACGGTGCGGCGGGCGGGATTGCGGGAGACGGGCGGGGGGCGTAGAATGCGGGGGTGAGCGGTGACTGCGGCGAGGCGGCTGGGAATGCGCGTGGTTGTCTCCTGCGTCAGCTCGACTTGGCGTGGAAGCTCGCCGCCTACCATCTGGACGGTCTTACCACCGAAGCGTGTCTGTGGCGGCCAGCGGCGCGCGGCTTGCACGTACATCGGCTTCCGGATGGCCGTTGGCGCGCCGACTGGCCGGATCACGAAGGCTACGACCTTGGCCCGCCGAGCATCGCGTGGTTGACGTGGCACATGGGTTTCTGGTGGTCCATGGTGCTCGACCACTCGTTCGGCGCGGGGACGTGCGCCCGCGACGACGTGGACTGGCCCGGCCACGCCGACGGCGTGCGGCGGTGGCTCGGCGACCTGCGGGCACGCTGGCGGAGCGCCCTCGAGCACGCCACCGACGCCGATCTGAGCTCCACCGACCGAACGCGCTGGCCCTTCCAGGACCGCCCGTTCGGCGACGTCGTCGCATGGGTCAACGTCGAGCTGACGAAAAACGCCGCGGAGATCGGCTACGCGTGCTTTCTTCACGCAGTGAGCCAGCCGCGCCCGCCCGGAGAGCCAGGAACGGAGGCACTCTGATGCGAATCCCATCCGTGCTCAAGCAGCCGACCGCGTTCCTCCCGCTGGCGATGTCGCTCGTCGCGCTTGCCATGGTCGTCGTGCACGTCACCGTGTACGGCGTCGTGCGCGGGGGCGACGAAGGCACCGCCGCCCGCATCTTCCAACTCCTCATGCTGGCCCAGGTGCCGATCATCGCGTGCTTCGTGGTCACCCAGGCGCCGCGCGATCCGAAGTCGGCCCTGGGGGTGCTCGTCTTGCAGGCCGGCGCGTGGATCGCGGCACTGGCACTGGTGGTGTACCTCGAGATGTGACCGCCGTGCGGATTCAAAGGAGACGGACGATGGCTGCCGCCCGGCCACACGGCCACCACCCGCCCGCCATGCCCGCCGCGGCCGACCCCCTTCACGCCGGCCACGACCGCCACGCGGGCCACAGCCCGGAGATGTTCCGCGACAAGTTCTGGTGGTCGCTCGTACTCACGCTTCCGGTAGTCTACTGGTCGGATCACGTGCAGATGCTGCTCGGCTACCGAGCGGTCGACTTCCCGGGCGCGGCCTGGATCGCGCCGGTCCTGGCGACCGGGGTCTTCCTGTACGGCGGCCTGGTCTTTCTGAGGGGCGCCGTGCGGGAGCTGGTGGACCGGCTGCCGGGCATGATGACGCTGATCTCGCTGGCCATCACCGTCGCGTTCGTCTTCTCGTGGGCCGCGCAATCCAAGCTGATCGAAGCAGAGCCGATCTGGTGGGAGCTCGCCACCCTCGTGACGATCATGCTGCTGGGCCACTGGATCGAGATGCGCTCGATCGCGCAGGCCCAGGGCGCGCTCAAGGCGCTCGCCAAGCTCCTCCCTGACATGGCCACACGGGTGACTTCTGTCGGCGAGGAGACGGTGCCCGTCAGCGCGCTGCGGGATGGCGATGTCGTGCTCGTGCGGCCCGGCGAGCGTGCGCCGGCCGACGGCGTCGTTCGGCATGGGGAGAGCGACCTCAACGAGGCCATGATCACCGGCGAGTCCATGCCGGTGAAGAAGCGCGCGGGCGACGAGGTGATCGCCGGCACCGTCAACGGCGCGGGAGCGCTGCGCATCGAGGTCACCGGGACGGGAGAGCACACCAAGCTCTCGGGCATCATGCGGCTGGTGGCCGACGCGCAGCGCTCGAAGTCCCGGGTCCAACACCTGGCCGACCGCGCGGCGCGGCTTCTGACGGCGGTCGCCATCGGCGCCGGGGCGGTGACGTTCGTGGCCTGGCAGGCTGCCGGCGCGCCCATTGACTTCACCATCGTGCGGGTCGTCACGGTGCTGGTCATCGCGTGCCCCCACGCGCTTGGGCTCGCCGTCCCGCTGGTGGTCGCCATCTCCACGACCCTCGGCGCGCG
>CAYQBA010000194.1:0-7940 GCA_964415605.1 uncultured Anaerolineales bacterium
CGTGGCCTCGTTCGGGCCGAGGTTGTCGACGATGACGGTGTAGGTCAGGACGTCGAGGTCCTGGTCCAGCCCGCAGTCGAGCTGGTAGCGCTTGTCGACGGCGGTCGCTTCGCCGCCCGGCGGGTTGAACGGGTCGCCGCCGTCGGCATCGGGCAGCGAGTTGCACGTCGCCGGCCGGTCGCTCTCGACGGACAGGACGTCGAACGTCCCGCTGGACTGCAGGAGATCCTTGATCGACACGCCGCCGACCACGCTCGGGCCAAGGTTGTCGACGACGATGGTGTACTCGATCGGCGTCCCGGCCGGCACGTCGCCGTCGGGCTTGGCGATCTTCTCGATGCGCAGGTCGGAGACGCAGTCGACCAGCACCTCGGACACGCTGACCGCCTCGGAGTCCAGGATTGCGTCGTCGTCCGAGTCCCAGCGCACGCGGACGTTGTTCGTCAGGGTGTCGCCGCAATCGAAGTCGGCGTCGAGCCGGACGAACACGTCGAACGTGATCGTCGCGCCGGGCAGCATGTCTCCGAACTCGCAGGTGACCTGGCCGCCGCTCTCGCTGCAGCGCGCGTCATTGACGGACACGAAGCTCAGCCCATTCGGCAGCGTGTCGGTCACGGTCACGTCGAAGGCCGTCGACGGGCCGGTGTTCTTGACGGTGTACTTGTAGCTGTAGTCCGTCCCAGCCACCGGCGAGGGATCGCTGGCGACCTTGGTGATCGTCACGTCCTGTATGGCGCGGACCGTGACGCACTCGCTGTCGTCGCTGGCCAGGTCGATCGCGATCGGCGAGTCGGCGCCCATCTCGATGTCGTTGCAGATCTGCGTCCCCGCCGGGGCATCCGGGTCGACCGCCACCTCGAGGTCGATGCGCACCGTCTGGCCGACGGCGAGGTCGCCAAGGTTGCAGCGGATATCGGTGTCGTTGTGGCTTTCCTGGTAGCACGTTCCGCTGCCGCCCTGGAAGTTGGCTCTGAGCAGATGCACGTACTCGCCGCCGCTTCCGAAGTCGTCCTCCACGATCACGTTCTTGGCTACCGATGGCCCGTTGTTGGTCACCTGGAGGCGATAATGGATGATCTGACCGGCGATCACGGGGTCGGGCGAGGCGTCTTTGTTGACCAGCAGCACGGAGAGCTGCCCGACCGGCGTGTCTTCGACGGCGATGTTGTGGCGGTTGTCGGGGTCGAACTGGTCGCTCGACACCCGCGCCTCGTTGAACAGGATCGTCCCGCCCGGCACGTTGTCCTTCACGCGCACCACGACCGTGATCCGGCGCTGGACTGTGCCGCTCGGCGTGTTGCCCAGGAGCGACCCGAGGTTGCACGTCACCACCTCGTTGCCGGAGGCGCCCTGCGTCGTCGCGCAGGTGCCGCCGCTCGTCAGCGGCGATAAGACATTGTCCACCGTGAGGCTGACGATGTCGACCTCGAGTGGCAGGACATCCGTCAGCACCACGTTTTCGGCGGTGGACGGCCCGTTGTTTCCGACGTCGATGGTGTAGGTGAACTGCTCGCCCGCGTCGGGGTTGGCGGCCGCGTCATCCTTTGTGACGAAGACGTCCGACACCGAGGTGACCGAGAGATTCACCATCGCCATGTTGTTCGACATGTCCTGGTCCGGCGTCGCTGCCGTCACCCGGACCGTGTTGGTGACGTCGATGGCCTCGCGGGCGACCAATCGGAAGGATGCCCGCAGGCGGCCCTGGCTCGTCGGGCTGAAGGGCTCCAGGAAGCTCGTCGCGAACGTCCCGACATCCGTTCCGAACTGGGTCGAAACCAGGTTGCCCGTGGTGCACGTGAACTGGGTGATCGCGCCGCCGCCCTGGCTGACCGAGAACGCGCAGCTCTGGACCGAGACCCGGCCGCTGCTGAGCAGCGTGTCCGATATCACGACCGTCCGGGCCGCCGATGGGCCCAGGTTGTCCACGTAGATCGTGTAGGTGAAGATGTCGCCGGCACGCACCGACGTAAAGGGCTCGACGAACTTCGAGATCTTCAGATCCGCCCGGTCCTTGACCACGTCGCAGTCGCGGTCCGTCTCGCGCGACGGGCTGTAGGTCAGCGTCATCGGGTTGAGGATCATCGCCTCGTTGCAGATCTCGTCTTCGACTGGGTAGGGCGGCGTCCCCTGGATGAGGTAGTCCGCATCGACGTCGAACCCGATCTCCCAGAACACGCTGTCCTGCGCGGGCACGACGCCGACGTCGAAGGTGACGTTGGCCGGGCCGGCAACCGGCACGGCCGGGGCGGTCGGGATGCCGCTGTAGACCAGCGTCGTGTTGGCCGGGATGGCGTCCTGGACCACGACGTTGGCCACCGGGAAGCGACCGTGGTTGGTCACCTCGATGCGGCAGATCCACTGCTGGCCGGCCAGGATGACCTCGGCCGTCCCGCTCGCCGGCGCGTTGTGGAGCTCGGTCTCGGGCGCAAAGCACGACTTGGTGATCTCGAGGTGCGGGGGATGGAAGACGATATTCTGGATGAATGTGCCGGGCTTGCTCATCAGCGCCGGCTCGTTGAAGCTGTACTGCAGGCCGGTGTCGCCGTCGTCGTCCTCGATTCCGATCGTGGCGCTGCCGCCGCTGCCGCGCTCGCAGTCGTCCACCGCGCAGTCTTGCGGGTCGAGGTACTCGAAGCGGATCTCGCCGGTGGCGCGCCTGAGCTGAATCTGGAACGTCACGTGGCCGGCGTCTGGATCGCCGAAGAAAGGAACCTCGTTCCACTGGACGATCAGGATCTCGTTCGGGCCGCTGCCGACCACCTGCCAGTAGACGCCGCAGTCGAGTTCGCCGGGGTTGTCGCCACACGTGAGACCAAAACCGTTGCCCACGACAAGGTCGTCCCAAAACGCGTAGATCGCGTCCTCGGGGTCGGACCCATCCGGAATCGGGCCGTTGCCGAAGGAGCTGGCGCCGTCCTCGTCGAACGTGATGAACCCGTTCGTGCTGATGAAGAGGTCGTCACCGCTACGGTCGGAGCCGTAGAACTTGAACGGGAAGGGGAACGGGATGCGCCAGTACCCATCGTCGAGCCCGCCGGTCTCGGACACGGCCACATCGTTCCCATCCTGGGCTAGCACCGTGCCGGTGCTGGAGATGTCCTGGAACGCCCGGCCGTGCGCCGGGTGGCTCTCGTTGTCATCGAACGTGTAGCCGAACGCATCCGGCCCGCCAGACTTGTTGTCCAGCGCGTCGGCGGCATCGGGCGCCGCCGCTCTGTCGACCTGGTCTCCGGCGCCGGGCACCAGCGACTTCAGGGAATCAAGCCACGATCCCTGATCCGCGCCGGGCGCCGCCGGGGCCGGCTTGCCGCCCGTGGCCTGCGTCGCGCCGTCTTGCGACTGCGCGCCGACCAGGCGGTTGGCGCCGGCCGGCAGCACCACCGCGAGCAGGAGCGCCATGACCAAGAGGCTGGCCACGCGCTGGAGCACGCCGCGGGGGCTGAGGGTCCGTCCGTTCGTTCCGGTGGGGTTCATGATGTCGTCCTCCCTGTAGAACCAGGTCTGCGTAGTGGATGCCGTTACACGTTGGGAGAGGTTAAGCACGAACAGCCGGGGCGGATGCGCCCGGCTGGCCCGATCTGCGCGACTGTGCGGTTGAGTGCGCCACAATCCACAGCGTTGCACGATCCCAAATCGTTCACTCCCCATGTGGTGGGCGAATCCGACCGTGCTCCTTGGGGCCCGGATCAGGAGCGGATCGCTTGTCGCCCACCCAAGGTGGCAACACCCGCCAGCACGCGGCGTGCTGGCGGTTACCGCCTATAGTAACGCAAACCGGGGGGCTCTAGATACGGCCCCGGCCGCCCGGATTTGTCCGCATGAGCGCCCCATGAGCGCCGGAAAGCAACGGAATGGCGGGTCGGTGGTCTGCAATTCGCCGCGCCGGCGGGGGGTGATTAATCGGGGATTAACCTTGCCGGGTGGCCTAGAATTAGGCCCGGCCGTCGCGCCGGCACCGGGCGATCGCGACCCGATCCCAACCCGGCGCCTGGCCGGCCCATCCAACCGGTCTCCATCACCATACCCCGAGGATCCAACCGCCATGCCGACCCGTGTCGACCCCACCCCCGCGCCGCCCGCCCGCCCCCGCGCCCTGGTGATCCTGGCCCACCCCGACGACCCCGAGTTCGGCGCCGGCGGCACCGTCGCCCGCTGGTCCGACGAGGGCATCGAGGTCCACTACATCATCGTCACCGACGGCTCCAAGGGCTCGGGCGACCCCACCATGACCCCCAGCCGCCTGGCCGTCATCCGCGTCGAGGAGCAGCGCGCCGCCGCCGCCGTCCTGGGCGTGGGCGAGGTCGTCTTCCTCGGCTTCCGCGACGGCGAGATCGCCCCCGACCTCACGCTGCGCCACGCCATCACGCGCGAGATCCGCCGCTGGCAACCCGATATCGTGGTGACGCACGACCCCGCGAGCCTGTACTGGGACAACGCGATCAACCACCCCGACCACCGCGCCGTCGGGCAGGCCACGCTGGACGCCATCTACCCCACCGCCCGCGACCGCCTCAACGCGCCGCAGCTCCTCGTCGAGGGGCTCGAGCCGCATGCCGTGCGCGAGATCTACCTCACCGGCCCGCACGCCGCCGACACCTGGATCGACATCGGCGGCACCATCGACCGCAAGCTCGCCGCGCTGCGCGCGCACGCCTCGCAGATCAAGGACTTCGACGCGCTCGAGACACGATTGCGCGAGCGATACGCCGGGCTGGCCGAAGGGCGCGGCATGCAGTACGCCGAGGCTTTCAAGCGGATCGTGTTCCTGTAACCGGATGAATACCAGCGCGGCATCGCCATATATATAGTTGACACCTCGCCCGCGGCCACGGCGCGCCGCGCTTTGACGCCGACGCCAAAGCATGGTTATCATTGCGGCGTGATGCACGCGGTCCAGGCACCCCGTCCCCGGTGCGCGCCGCGCGTCGATCCACCGCCACCCCGCGCGGTGGAAGATTCTCGATGTGACCGGCGCCAGGGGGGACGCCCGACACATCGGAGCCAGGGCATGTCTGCCCTTTGGCTCCTCGTCGTGGCGTTCGCGCCCGTCGCGTGCGGCGGCGACGCCGGCACGCCGGAGCCGGACTACCCCGGCGTGCCCGTGGCGCTCGCGCCGACGTTCACCCCGTTGCCGGCGCCCACCGATACCCTGACTCCGCTGCCCTCGGCCACCCCGACGCAGCCGTACTACACCCCGACGCCCGACCCGTTCGAGCGCGCCGGCCCGCCCGTCCGGGTCGAAATCCCGGCCCTCGGCGTCGACGCGGCCGTGGAGCAGGTCGGGCGCCTGCCCAACGGGGCCATGGACACGCCGAAGGACGCCGACAACGTCGCGTGGTTCACCGAGAGCGCGATCCCTGGCCAGGCCGGCACCGCGTCGGTCATCGCCGGTCACCTCGACTCGCCCTACGGCCCGGCCGTGTTCTACCGGCTGCGGATGCTGGTGCCGGGCGACGAGCTGGCCGTGACCTACGCCGACGGCTCGCGCCACGTGTTCGCGGTGGAATCCAAGGAGCGCTACATCTACGACTCGGCCCCCGTCGAGAAGATCTTCGGCCCGAGCCCCCGGCGCACGTTGAACCTCATCACGTGCGACGGCGCATGGGACCGCGGCGCGGCCAACTACCAGCAGCGGCTGGTGGTCTACACGCGGCTCAAGGAAAGCGGGCGCGGATGAAGCCCATGTCGCCGCCGAAGGATCTCCACGCTGGTCGCGTCCCGCCCGTCGCGCCCCCCCAGCGTGCGCAGCCATGTCGTTGACGACGCTCGCGCTGCAGTTCGTCGGCTGGAGCAACGATCGGCTCTTGCTGCTGATCCTGCTGCCCATCGCCGTGCGGATCGGGCGTGCCGCGTGGCACCGGACGCGCCGGGCGGAGGCGTTGCTCCTGACCAGGCTGGCCGCCTACCTCTGGCTGTGCCTCGTGCCTTGGCTGGCCGCCACCGTGGTCGGTCACGCCGCCGGCATCAACCCCAACGTCTGGGCCCCGACCCTCGACCGGTTGACCGGCGTGGCCACAGTGGTCGCCGTCGGCTGGGCGGCGGCACCGCGGGCGGCGAGCCCGCGGCTGCGGTGGCGCCGGCTGCTCGGCTTGAGCCTGGGCGCCAGCACGGTCGTCTACGCGGTATGGGCGCTGAGATGGGCCGATGCGTTCACTTCGGATCCACGCCTGGCCGCCGAAAGCTGGGTGGCGGGTCTCCGGGCCCCATGGGATGCCTGGCAGCTCGTCCTGGCTCTCGTCGCCGGCGGCCTGGCCATCAGGGGCGCGCACGCCGTTCGCGCGCCCGCCGGGGCCTCCGACGGAGGCGCGCCCCCCTCGGAAACGCATCTCACGCGCATCGCCGGGCTGTCGCGCGCCTCGGCCCCGACCTGGGCCTGGGCCGTTGCCGCGAGCCTCGCGGCCGGTCACCTGCTGCAGGTGACGGTGGCGCCAGAGCAGGCGCTCCTCGCGGTGTGGTCGCGCCTCGGCATCCTGGGGGCCGGGCTGGCGGTGCTGGCCGCGACCGTGGCCCGCATCGTCGAGCCGGTCGCGGCGGCCTCCGCCGACCATGGCGCCGAGCCAGGGCCGGGCGCGGCCCCGGATCTGGGCGAAGCGGCCGAGCTCGTGGTCCCGGCGCGCGGCTGGCCGGGCGCCGTCTGGGCCCCCCTCATCGCCTTGATCCACGACCAGACCGTGGCCATCCAGCGGCTGAACCGCGTGCTGGAACGCCTGACCGAGTGCATCGCCCCCGCCGCGGCCCCGGAGGCCGTGGTCTCCGTGCCCGGGCCATCGCCGGTGCGCGACGCGCCTCCCGCCGACCCCTTGGCGGCGGCACCCGCGGATGCCGTCCGACCCGGGGCGTCCGGGGGCACTGGATCGGCGCCGCTCGCAGACGCCAGGCCAACCGTCGGCGTCGAAACGGCGGCCGGCGGCCACCTCGCCGCGACACCGGGGGGGATCAGCCCGCTGGCCGACGCGCTCCTGCCGGACCTGACGGAGGCCTTGCGGGCCCCGATGACGAGCATCCTGGGCTACAGCGACCTCCTGGCGCGCGGCAGCGGGCTGCGCGAGGAACAGGTCGATCGCTACCTGCAGCGCATCGACGCCAACCTCCTGCGGATGCGCGTGATGCTCGACAACCTCCTGACGGTGCTCGCCCAGCCCGGCCCGGCGAGCCTGTCGGCCAGCGGGATCGACGTCTCGCGCGCCATCCGCGATGCCGTCGACCGCACCGCTCCGCAGTTCAGCGAGAAGGGCTTGGCCGTGCACGTGGCGATCGAGGAGCCGCTGCCGCCCACCCTCGCCCATCCGGACTCGGTGGCGCGGATCATCGACAACCTGCTCGTCAACGCCTCTCAGCGCTCGCCGCAAGGCGGCGACGTGCGCGTCCGCGCGGCGTTCAGGGCCGCGCCCGACGGGGACGACGACGATACCGTGGTGATCTCGGTCACCGATCACGGCCGCCGCCTGCCGCCGCAGCCGGGCAGCGACGACGCCGACGCCTCCACCCGCGTGGCCCTCCGCATCGTCAAGCTCCTGGCTGAGCATCACGGCGGCGCCGCGTGGGCCGAGAGCCTGCCGGCCGGCACCAACTTCCACGTCACGCTGCCGCTCCGCCGCACGGCTTGACGAGCGGCCGGGGGACCGTCCAGGGTCGCGGCGCCGCGCCGGATCACCCCCGCTAGACCCGCCGACTCACCCCCGCGAGGCCACCACCCGCACGAGCGTGCCGTCCGCCTCGAGCTTGACGCGCACCACCGCCGGGGTGCCGGCTGGCCCGCGAAAGGTGAAGACGTGGTGCGGGCCGGTGCGCTGCGTCGTCGGGCGCACGCCGCGCAAGGCGGGGAAGGCGCGGCAGGCGTGGCCGCAGGCCAGCGCCAGGAGCCGATCGGCTGCCGCCATCAGACGACCTCGCGCAGCCGTTCCGGGGCGAGGAAGGCGGCGACGCGCGAGCGCGTCGCC
>CAYQBA010000195.1:0-1889 GCA_964415605.1 uncultured Anaerolineales bacterium
GCGTCCGTGCGGACGCCGCGCTCGGGGGCATGCCGATCATCCTCCTGACGGCGCGGGTGGGCGACACCGACCGGATCCTCGGGCTCGAGCTCGGCGCCGACGACTACATCAGCAAGCCGTTCAACCCGCGCGAGGTCGTGGCCCGGGTCCGTGCCGTGCTCCGCCGCAGCGCGCCCGGCGGCCTGTCCGCCCCGCGGCGGGTGGCGCGCGTGCGCGACCTCGTCGTGGACCCCGCGCGGCACACTGCCACGCGCGGCGGGGTGCCGCTCGACCTCACGCCCACCGAGTTCAGCCTGCTTCAGACGCTGGTCGAGAACGCCGGCTGGGTCTTCACCCGGTCCGAGCTCATCGAACGCGCCCTGGGCTACGTGTACGAGGGAATGGACCGCACGCTGGACAGCCACATCAAGAACCTGCGCCGCAAGATCGAGCCGGACCCCAAGGCGCCGACCTACATCCAGACCGTCTACGGGATCGGCTATCGGCTCGCCGGCGGACCCGCCGACGCCGACGACCGCGGACCGGGTGGCGCGACCGATCCCGACGCCCCGGCCGCGGATGCTCCGCCAGCGGCCGCGCCATGAGCCGTCTGTGGGTGCGCCTGAGCCTGGCGTTCGGCGCGTTGGCCGTCGTTTCGGCGTGCGCCATTGCCGTCATCGGGGTGCTGCTCGCGCGCAACGCCGATCGGAGCGCGTTCCTGCGCCACCGTCTCGCGGCGCCCGACGGGCTGGTGTCGACGCTGGCCGACCACTACCGCGCCCATGGCTCGTGGGATGGCGTCGACACGCTCCTGGCGGGGGCCGAGACGATGATCCCACCCGACCTGGCCGGCGACCTGGCGCTCGTGCTCGTCGACGCCGACGGCCGGGTCGTCCACGCGCCGCCGGGAGTGGCCGCGGGCGAGCCGTTGCGGCGCGGCGTGCGCGCGGCGACCGTCGCCATCGACGTCGACGGCAGAACCGTCGGGGCGCTGGTGGTCGCCGGCCGGCTGCCGCCCCGGCCGGCGCGCTCCCTGCCGCCCGGCGCCGAGCGTGCCCGCGACTTCGTCGAGCGCCTCAGCGTGGGGCTGCTGTGGCTGGCGCTCGTGGGCGGGGTCCTGGGGGTCGGCTTCGGCGTGGTGCTCAGCCGGGGCCTGAGCGCGCCGCTCGATCGCCTGGCGGCCGCCGCCCGGGCCGTGGGTGCCCGCGACTTCAGCCAGCGGGTGGAGCCGGCGGGCAGCGCCGAGGTGGTGGCCGTGGCCAACGCGTTCAACGAGATGGCGGCCGATTTGCAGCGGGCCGAGCGGCTGCGGCGCGACCTCGTGGCCGACGTGGCGCACGAGCTGCGAACGCCGCTCACCGTGCTGCAGGGCAACCTCCAGGCGATGATCGACGGCGTGTACCCGATCGATGCCGCCGAGGTCGCGCGGCTGCACGATCAGACGCGGGTCTTGTCGCGGCTCGTCGACGACCTGCACGCGCTGGCGCAGGCCGAGGCGGGGCAGCTGACCCTGCGTCGCCAGCCCACGGATGTCGGCGATCTGGTCGCCGACGTCGTCGCTGCGTTCGCGCCGGCCGCCGCCGCGGCCGGCGTCGACCTGGCGGGCGACGTGGACCCGGGTCTGCCGCGCGTGGACGCCGATCCCTTGCGGCTTGCCCAGGTCCTGCAGAACCTGGTGGCCAACGCCTTGCGGCACACCCCGGCCGGCGGCCGGGTGGGGGTGGCCGGGCGGGCCGTGGCCGAGCGGGGCGTGGAGATCGAGGTCGGTGATTCCGGTGAAGGCATCGCCCCCGAAGACCTTTCCCGGGTGTTCGAGCGCTTCTACCGCACGGATCGGGCGCGGGCGCGCGCCAGCGGCGGGACGGGCCTGGGCCTGGCGATCGCGCGCGCGATCGTCGAGGCGCACGGCG
>CAYQBA010000195.1:1899-7921 GCA_964415605.1 uncultured Anaerolineales bacterium
GGGGGGGGGGGGGGGGGGGGGCGGGGCCGGGCCGGGGCGGGGGGGGGGGGCGCGGCCCACGGCGGCACCATCCGCGCGGCGAGCCCGGGCGTCCCCGGGCAGGGCAGCACGTTCACCGTCCGGCTCCCGATCGACGCGCGCGAAGCGTCAGCCTGACGGCGGGGTCCCGGCAGCGGGCCGGGTGATCGAGCCCCACTTCCCGGGGGGGCGGCGTGATCGGGGGCGGCGGCCGCATTCACCTCCGCCCGCCGGCCTCAGCTCCCGCGGTTGCCCTTGAGCAGGCGCTCCAGGATGCTCATCCCGACCTTGGTGGCCTCGCCGGCCAGGCTGCCGTCGCCGTCCTGATCCAGCACGCTCGTCAACCCGCCCGACGGCTTGCGCGTCTCCGCCCTGGGCAGCGGGATGTTCTGAATCTGGGTCTCCTGCTCGTTGAGATAGCCCGTGAGAGCGCCGGGATCGAACCCTTGCTGGCGCTGCTGCCGGCCGAGGTAGGCCAGGACGATCGGCGCGAGCAGGGGCAGAAGCTGCGAGAGGAGGCTCGGGTCGACGCCGGTGTGCTGGCTGACCTCGTCGACGGTGGCCTTCTGGGCCCTGCGCCCGCCAAGCACGTGCCCGAGGATGGCCGTGCCGTCCTTGATATCGCCGCCCTGGGCGACGTAGCCGACGAGATCGTCGAGCACGCTGCCGCTGTGGTCGCGCGCGAGCGCGTCGTGCAGCGACGTGGCGCCCTTTGGGTCGTCGGCGTTGCGCGACAGGGCCGTCACGAGCATCGGGAGCGCCACGCGGATCGCCTGGTTGGCGGTGGCCTCGTCGACGCCGAGCTGCTGGGCGACCTGGGCGCCGGCGTTGCCGCCGAGCTGTTCGAGGAGCATGTCCATCATCGTCATGGGTGGTGTCCTTTCGTGGGCCGCCGGACGGCGATCGGCCGGTGGTGCGACGGGTTCACGGGCGCGGCGCGCAACGCGAGCGCCCATGCGGGGTTTTAATACATGGAGCGCCGGGTATCCGCCGGTGCCCATCCGCCTGAATGATTCCGTCCAAGGAGAAGATCATGATTACCAGCTTGATCGTTTGGATCATCGTGGGCGCCATCGCCGGCTGGCTGGCCGGCTACGCCATGACCCGCAACACCGCCTTCAACGTCACCGACATCATCCTGGGCATGGTCGGCTCGCTGGTCGGCGGCTGGCTGGGCTCGCAGGTGCTCGGCACATCGCTCGAGGGCATCAGCATCATGTCCATCCTGTGGGCCTTCATCGGCGCCATCGTCGTCGCGTTCGCCTACAAGATGATCACCGGCCGCTCGGCGCAGTAGCCACAACCGACACATCCGCGAGAGCGTGGAAAGGGGCGTGGCCCGCTGGGCCGCGCCCCTTTTCGCGTGGCGGGAAGGACGCTGGCGCACCGCCCGGCGGCGCGCCAGCGTCAGGTCACTTCGGCGGCAGGACCAGGACCTGGCCGGGGTAGATCAGGTTGGGGTTCTTGATCTTGTCCTTGTTGGCCTCGAAGATCTCGGGCCAGCGCCCGGCCCGGCCGAGCATCCGCTGCGCGATGTGGCTCAGGGTGTCGCCGCGCTGCACCGTGTAGGTCGGCTGCGTGGTGGCGGTGTGGGTCTGGGCCTGCGCGGCCAGCTCGGCCTCGAGCTTGCGCCGCATTTCCTCCATCTCGCGCTGCTTGGCCGCCAGCTGCTGCTTGAGGCTCTCCTCGCGCGCGGCCCGCTGCGCCTTGTCGATCTCCATCGCGCGCCGCCGCATCTCGGCCTGGAGGTCGATGGCCTTGACCTGAGCCTTGGCCTGCTCCTTGGCCTGGGTCGGCGCCACGGGGCCCTTGGGCGTGGTGGCATTGGCGGCTTCCTGCGCCTTCTGGAGCTGCTCGGCCTTCTTGGCGGCCGCGCGTTTCGGCGCGGTGCCGGGCAGCGGGGTGTTCAGGGCGTCGATGATCTTGCCGAAGATGCTGTCTGCCATGAGCTTGTCTCCTTGTCGTCTCGAATCGTACCGGTGGGCCAAGGTGGACCGACCGTTCTGGTGCCTGCGATTGCGCTGTAGCGGTGCGCGCCTGCTCGGCGCACAAGCATATTATTGTGTGACCGCCGCCGATTCACCAAACAGAGACGGGCGACGCGGTCGCGCCGTCGGGCGCCCCGTCCGGTCTCGGCGGCATCGCCGGCGCCGCCAATCCAGCCGGTGGCTCGGCCAAGGTCGCGTCGGACAGCGCGTGGGCCCACACGTCGTCGATGCTGTCGACCGGCACGAACGCCAGTTGCTCGCGCGCTTCGGCCGGCACCTCTTCGAGGTCGGGCTCGTTGCGGCGCGGCAGGATGACCGTTCGCAGGCCAGCGCGATGCGCGGCCAGCACCTTCTCACGGATGCCGCCCACCGGCAGAACCTTGCCGCGCAGCGTGATCTCGCCGGTCATGCCGACGTCGGGCCGGACCGGACGACCCGTCAGGAGCGAAGCCAGCGCCGTGGCCATGGTCACACCGGCCGAGGGCCCGTCCTTGGGCGTCGCGCCGGCGGGCACGTGCACGTGCAGGTCGTGGGTGGCGAAGAAGTCCGGCGCCACCCCCAGGCGGTCCGAGCGCGCTCGGACGTACGACAGCGCGGCCTGGGCGCTCTCGCGCATGACCTCGCCGAGCTGACCGGTCACGATGAAGCCCTTGGCGCCGGGCGCCGCGCTGGCCTCGACGAACAGCACATCGCCGCCGTACGGCGTGAACGCCAGGCCCGTGGCCACGCCCGGAATCGCCGTGCGCTCGGCGACCTCGGACTCGAAGCGTGGCGCGCCGAGGAAGGCGCGCAGGTCGTCGGCGCCGACCGCGACATGGTCCGCGGTGCCCTCGGCGATGCGCACCGCGACCTTGCGGCAGACCTTGCCGATCTCGCGCTCGAGGTTGCGCACGCCGGCCTCGCGCGTGTAGAGCCGCACGGCGCGCAGCAGCGCGTCGTCGCTGAACGCCACCTCGTCGGGCCGCAGGCCGTTGTCGGCGAGCTGCCGCGGCACGAGGAAGCCGCGGGCGATGTGGACCTTGTCGTGCTCGGTGTAGCCCGACAGCTCGATGATCTCCATCCGGTCGCGCAGCGGCCCGCTGACCTGGCCCAGGACGTTGCCGGTGGCGATGAACAGCACGTCGGACAGGTCGAACGGAACGTCGAGGTAAAGGTCGCGGAACTCGTGGTTCTGCTGCGGGTCGAGCACCTCGAGCAGCGCGCTCTCGGGGTCGCCGCGAAAGCTCGCGCCGACCTTGTCGATCTCGTCGAGCATGAACACCGGGTTGCGCGTCCCGGCGCGCTTGAGGCCCTGGATGATGCGGCCCGGGAGCGCGCCGATGTACGTGCGGCGGTGGCCGCGGATCTCGGCCTCGTCGCGCAGGCCGCCCAGGCTCATCCGGATGAACGACCGCCCGAGCGCGCGCGCGATCGACCGGCCCAGGCTGGTCTTCCCGACGCCGGGCGGGCCGACGAACGCCAGGATGCCCCCGCCGGCGCGGTGGTCGGCGCCCTCGGACTGGCGCTCGCGGCGCAGCTTCTGCACCGACAGGAACTCCAGGATGCGGGCCTTGATGTCGTCGAGGTCGAAGTGGTCCTCGTCGAGCACCTTCCGGGCGTGGGCGATGTCGAGGTTGTCCTCGGTGGTCGTGCTCCACGGCAGGCTGACCATCCAGTCGAGGTACGTTCGGATGACGCCGTGCTCGGCGGAGGCCTCGGGGATGCCCTTCAGGCGCCCGAGCTCGCGCAGCGCCTCGCGCTCGGCCTCCTCGTGCATCTGGCAGGCGCGGATGCGTTCCTCGAGCTGCTCGATCTCGGCCTGGCTCTCGTCGGTCTCGCCGAGCTCGCGCTGGATCGCCTTGAGCTGCTGGCGCAGGAAGTACTCGCGCTGGACCTTCTCCATCTCGCCGCGCGCCTCTTGCTGGATCTGCCGGCCGAGCTCGAGCACCTCGAGCTCGCGCGTGAGGTGCGAGATCAGGGCGCGCATCCGCGTCTCGACCGACTCCATCTCGAGGAACTTCTGCGCCTCCGGCACCGGCATGCGGACGTTGGCGGCGATGAAGTACGCCAGCGCCCGCGGGTCCTCCATGTTCTGGATGGCGCCGAGGAGCTCCTCGGGCAGGTAAGGCACGAGGTTCACCAGCCGGCCGAACAGCTCGCTGACGTTGCGCATCAGCGCCTCGATCTCGAGGGTCGGCTCGAACGCGTCGCCCAGCACGGTCACGCGGGCGCGCAGGTAGGGCTCGGTGGCCACCCACGCCTCGACGCGCACGCGGTTCAAGCCCTGCACGAACAGCCCGATGTTGCCGTCGCTGCTCTTGACCATCCGGTGGATGTACGCCGCCGTGCCGATGGCGTGGATGCCCTCGGGCCCGGGCTCCTCGACCTCGGGGTCGCGCATCGCGATGAGGCCGATGACGCGGTCGCCGACGGCAGCCTCGTCGATGAGCCGGATCGAGCGGGCCTGCCCCACCGTGAGCGGCAGGAAGCTGAGCGGGAAGACCACGACGTTGCGCAGCGGGAGGATCGGCAGGACGTCGGGGATCGTGGGCCCGCCGTCGTCGCCCTCGGCGCGATCGGCCGGCTTGGCGGGCGGTGCGGCGGGGTCCGCCCGTCGTGCGCGCGCCGTGTCGAAGGGCGGTGGAGGCGCGGCGCGGTCGAGGTGAGGGGCGAGGATCGGTGGCCGGCGCGGCGCGGTCATGCCTGGCGTTTGGGGAGGCGCACGACGATGAAGCCGTCCCGGTAGTCGGTCTCGATGGCGCCGGCGTCGGCCTTCCACGGCACGTCGACCTCGGTGGCGAACGCGCCGCCCGCGATCTCGACTTGCTGGCACGCCGTGCGGGGGCCGAACGCGGTGTCCAGCCGGCGCACGCCGGAGATCGTCAGGTGGCTGTCGCCGACGTCCACCCGGAAGTCGCCGCGCCCCAGCCCCGCGACCTCGACCTGGACGATCATCCCGGCCTCGGTCTCGAACACGTTGGTCGGCGGACGCCAGCAGTAGTGGTGGCCGGGCGACCGCGTGGCAAGCGACAGGCGGTAGGGTCGGCTCTCGACGCGCTCGGGGTAGCTGAGCTGGCGACCGAAGTCGTGTGCCTTCATGTTCGCGGGCCTCCTGAGTCCGTGTCGTTCGTCGCGCTGGCGCCTGAACACGCGCTGGGGTGGGGGGCCGGCGCCCATCCGGGGCCGCGACCAGCCCGTCGCGATCGCGAAGAGAATACCCGCAATATACCACAACCGTTCCGTCGGGATCAACCGCCCGCCCGATCGGCTTAAGAGCGGACAGCGCGGGCAAAGGGAGTGACGCCGCCGCTTCGACCACCCCCACCCCCGGCGCTGCGCGCCACCCCCGCCCCCAAAGGGGCCAGGGGAACGGCGGGGCCTTCGGGGTGGGGCCGCCTCACGCCCCGCACGCGGCGGCGCGCAGGTGCTCTGCCCCCCGCATCACCTCGTCGGGCGTGAAGTACCAGTCGAACTCGCACGAGCGGATGGCCTCCGGCGGCAGGACGGCGCCGATAGCCATGAAGTCGACGTCGCCGGTGCCCGGGATCAGGTGGTCGCGCAGCCCGACGACATCGTGAAAATGCGCCCCGACCCACCGGCCGTCCGCCGCCGCGAACCAGTCGGCCCAGGTCACGCGCCCGAGATTCACCTGGGCGCCGACGTGACCGGTGTCGAGCCACGCGCCGATCTCGGTGCCCGGCAGGGCGCCCAGCAGTCGGTGCATCCCCCCCGGCCCGGGCACCTCGTAGGGGTGGTAGCCGGTCTCGAGGCCGATCCGGATGCCGAGGTCGCGGGCCAGCGCCATCGGCGCCGCCAGCGCGTCGACGAGGTGATCCAGGGCCGCGGGCTCGAGCGCCGCGAACGCGTCGGCCAGCCGCGCCAACGGCTGGGCGTAGGCCGGCTGGCCGCGCTGCCCGGCGCGGCAGCGGCTGTCGACCTCGAACGCGAGCTTGCGGATCGGCGCCCGGGGCGTGTCCGCCAGGGCGCCGGCGTGCAGCACGACGGCCCGCGCCCCGACGCGGTCGGCGGTGCGCAGG
>CAYQBA010000196.1:0-7885 GCA_964415605.1 uncultured Anaerolineales bacterium
GCCGCCGACATCGCCCGGGCCGTCGCCCCGCTCGGCGCCGGCGGGCAGCGCGAGCGGCCCCACGCCGACCTCGTGCTCGCCGCGGACGCGCAGCGGGGAGCGGCTGGTGACCACGAGCGTGAGGCCGGGGCACGCCTCGAGGAGCGCCGCCAGGTCGGGGCCGGCGCCGAGCACCTGCTCGACGTTGTCGAGGACGGCGAGCAGGCGGCGCCCGGCGAGGTGCGCGGCGAGCGTCACGGCCAGCGACTCGCCGCCGCCTTCGCGCGCGCCCAGCGCGGTCGCCAGCGCCGGCAGCACCAGGGCCGGGTCCTTGACGGCCGCCAGCGGCACGAACCACGCCCCGTTGGGGAACGCGTCGAGGGCCTCGGCCGCCGCTTGCAGCGCCAGGCGCGACTTGCCGATGCCGCCCGGCCCGGTCAGCGTGACGAGCCGGGCGCCGCCCCGGCCCAAGAGCGCGCCCACCGCCGCCAGCTCGTCGGCGCGGTCGATGAGCGGCGTCAGCGCCTGGGGCAGGTTGTTGGGGTGCGCGTCGAGGGTCCGCAGGGCCGGGAACACGCCCGGCAGGCCGTCGACCGCCGCCTGGAACACCGCCTCCGGCGCCATCAGGTCGCGGAGGCGATGCGTGCCGAGCGGTTGGATCGCCACCCCCGGCGGCACGTCGTCGCGCACCAGCAGCACCACCGCCTGGCTGAGCAGGATCTGCCCGCCATGGCCGGCCGCCAACAGGCGCGCCAGCCGGTTGAGGCACGGCGCGACGTAGTCGCCAAGGTGCGGCGCGGCCTCGCCGGCGTGGACGGCCATGCGGACGGCCAGCGGCCCGTCGGGGCCCCAGGCGGTCGCGGCCAGCCCGCGCTGGGCATCGGCGGCGGCGGCCACGGCGTCGGGGGCGGTGGCGAACGCGGCCTGCACGGCATCGCCGACGCGCTTGAACCAGACCCCGCCGTGGGCGTCGATGGCGCGCCGCAGGGCCGCGTCGTGCAGCGCCAGCGCGGCGCGCATGGCGCCGGCGTCCCGCTCCCAGCGCGCCGTGCTGCCCTGGATGTCGGTGAACAGGAACGCGACGGTGCCGGTGGGCCACGCGGCGGCCGCGGCGTCGGGCGGGGCCGTCAGCGGACCAGCTCCACCACCAGCCCGGCGGCCAGCAGCACGAGGCCGACGAGGACGAAGAACGACGCGCGGTTGAACGCGCGCAACTTGGCGTTCGTGATGACGGCGTTGACGACGATCTGACCGGCCAGCGCCACGTGGAGCGGGTGGTGGGCGGGGTCGTAGCCCGCCACCCCCGCGTAGCGCGCCGCGACCTCGGCCGCGAGATCCTCCGGGCCGTAGGCAGCCAGGTGACCGGAGTAGAAGAGGTTGTCGCCGGCGCCGGGCGCCGGGCGCGCCGGCCAGGCGACGGGGGTGCGGTACGGCCGGAAGGACCAGATGGCCGTCCCCAGCGCGGTGAGGAACGCGATCTCGGCGCCGCTGAACGCGGCCGCGGCGAGCGGCGGCATCGTGTCGGCGCCGCGCAGCAGGCCGATCAAGGCGCCGCTGGCCGTGCCGGTGAGCGCGGTGACCGTCAGGTTCTTGGCCTCGGCGAACTTGAGCCAGGCGTCGACGCGGTCGAGGATGTCGGACAACAGCTCGCGCGTCGGCCCGGCATCGGCGGGCGCGGCCCGCGGGCTGTCCTCCGGCACGGCGAAGGCGTGCGGCATGCGGCGGCTCCTGGGGAACGGGCAGCGTGGGCGGGCGAAGTTTATTCCAGGAACGAATCGCCCGCAACTGGCGTCGGATGGCCGGCCCCCGCCACCACCTGCGTCCCCGCCGTGCCGGCGACCATGGCCGGGATGTCGGCCAGCGCCCCGATCGCGGCCCGGCGGCCGGTGGCCTCGACGAACCCGCACGCCGCCTCGACCTTGGGGCCCATCGACCCGGCGGCGAAGGCCTCTGCCCGCAGCTCGGCCGGCGTCACCCGCCCGAAGCGGTGCGCCGCGGGCGTGCCCCAGCCGGCATACACGCCGTCGACGTCGGTGGCCATGACGAGCACGTCGGCGCCGAGCTCGCGCGCCAGGAGGTCGCTGGCCAGGTCCTTGTCGATCACGGCCTCGACCCCGACCAGCGTCCGCGTGCCGTCGGGCAGGTAGCGCGTCGGGATCCCGCCGCCGCCCGCGCAGATGACGATCGCGCCGCGCTCGAGCAGCCAGCGCACCGGGCGGATCTCGAAGATCCGACGCGGCCGGGGCGAAGGCACGACGCGCCGCCAGCCCGCGCCGTCGGGCCGGAACGCCCAGCCGTGCTCGGCGCCCAGCCGGGCGGCCGTGGCGGCATCGTAGACGGGGCCGACGAACTTGGTCGGCGCGCCGAAGGCCGGGTCGGCCGGATCGACCTCGACCATCGTCAGCACGGTCGCCAGCGGCACCTCGAACGGCAGGCGGTTGCCGAGCTCCTGCTCGATGAGGTAACCGATCATCCCCTCGGTCTGCGCCCCGAGCACGTCGAGCGGGTAAGGCGCCACCGCGCCGTACGCGGCGGCCTGCAGCGCCAGCAGCCCGACCTGTGGGCCGTTGCCGTGCGAGATCACGAGCGCGTGCGCCGCCGCGACTGGCGCCAGCGCCTCGGCCGCCCGCCGTACGTTGGCGCGCTGGGCCTCGGCCGTCAGCGGCTCGCCGCGGCGGAGGAGCGCGTTCCCGCCCAACGCGACGACGACGCGCGGCCGCGCGGCGGCGCGGCCGGCGCCGGGCGGCGGGCCGGCGTCCACGGCGCCGCTCAGCCCGCGAGCGTGGCCACCATCAGCGCCTTGATGGTGTGCATGCGGTTCTCGGCCTGGTCGAACACGATCGACCGCGGGCTCTCGAAGACCGCGTCGGTGACCTCGAGGCCGTCGAGGCCGGTCTGACGGTAGATCTCCTCGCCGACGGTGGTGGCGCGGTTGTGGAAGGCGGGCAGGCAGTGCATGAACTTGGCGCCGGGATTGCCGGTGCGGGCCATGACGTCGGCGTTGACCTGGTACGGCCGCAGGAGGGCGACGCGCTCCTCCCACACGGCCTTGGGCTCGCCCATCGAGACCCAGACGTCGGTGTGCACGAAGTCGGCGCCGGCGACGCCGGCATCGACGTCGTCGGTCAGGGTCAGCCGCGCGCCGCTGGCGGCGGCGAGGTCGCGGCACGCGCCGACGAGGTCGGCGGAAGGCCAGAGCGACCGCGGGGCGCACAGCCGGACGTCCATGCCGAGCAGGCAGCCGCCGGCCATCAGCGAGTTGCCCATGTTGTTGCGGGCGTCGCCGAGGTAGCAGAACGCGATCTCGCCGAGCGGCTTGGGGCTGTGCTCGCGCATCGTCAGCACGTCCGCCAGCATCTGCGTGGGGTGGAACTGGTCGGTGAGGCCGTTGTACACCGGCACGCCGGCGTGGGCGGCCAGGGTCTCGACGGCGGCCTGGGCAAACCCGCGGAACTCGATGGCGTCGTACATGCGCCCGAGCACGCGGGCGGTGTCGGCCACGCTCTCCTTGTGGCCGAGCTGGCTGCTGTCGGGGCCGAGGTACGTCACATGGGCGCCCTGGTCGAACGCGGCGACCTCGAACGCGCAGCGGGTGCGGGTGGAGGTCTTCTCGAAGATCAGGACGATGTTCTTGCCGGCCAGGCGGGGCTGCTCGCGTCCGGCGCGCCGGGCGGCCTTGAGCTCGGCGGCCAGGTCGAGCACGTGCCGGGTCTCGTCGGCGGTGAAGTCGAGGTCCTTGGTGTAGCTGCGGCGGCGGAGGTCGACGGGCATGCGGGCGTCTCCTGGGTGCGGTCGGGCGGGTGTCAGGGGGTGCCGAGAATGGCGGCGGCGCCGACGACCTCGACGCCGTACGGGGCCAGGCGGCGGGCCATGACGCGGATGGCGTCGGGATGGTCGTCGACGAGCGTGAACGTGCGCCCGTGGCGGGCGGCGGCCTCGCCGGTGGTGCCGCTGCCGGCGAAGAAGTCGACGACGTGGTCGCCGGGGCGGGAGTGGACGCGCACGATGCGCTCGAGGATGGCCAGCGGCTTCTGGGTGGGGTAGCCGGTCTTCTCGCGGCTGTGGGGGCTGACGATGGTCTGCCACCACACGTCGGTGGGGGTCTTGCCGCGCGCGGCCTTCTCGGGCCCCACGAGCTTCGGCGCGAGGTAGGGGATGCGGTCGATGGCGTCGTAGTCGAACACGTAGGCGCCGGGATCCATCACATACCACAGGATGGTGTCGTGCTTGGCGGGCCACCGCCGGCGGGTGCGCGCGCCGTAGTCGTAGGCCCAGATGATCTCGTTCATGAACGCGTCGCGCCCGAAGACCTGGTCGAGGTGCACCTTGCAGTAGTGCGCCTCGCGGCAGTCGACGTGGAGGAAGAACGCCCCATCGGGGGCGAGGATACGGCGGGCCTCGGCGAAGCGCGGCGCGAGGAAGGCCTGGTAGTCGTCGAAGGCGTCGGCGTAGCTGGTGGTGCCGAGCTTCTCGGTGCGGTAGCGCCGGCCCTGGAAGCCGGTGCGGTCGCCGTGCTCGGGGTCGCTGACGGTGCGCAGCGTCACGCGGGTCTGGCGGCGGCCGGTGTTGAACGGGGGGTCGATGTAGACCAGGCCGGCACACCCGTCCGGCAGGCCGGCCAGCACGCTGAGGTTGTCGCCGAAGATGACTTGGTTCACGGGCCGTTCCGGGCGCGCCGGCGGGCCGGGCGCCCGGGCAGGCAGTGTAGGGGGGCGCGGGGGGGGTGTCAAGCCGGGGGAGGGGAACGCCGGTGGGGTCCTGGATCGGGCCGCCGCGTCTGCGCCACCGGCGCACTCCGCGTCAGCATCTCGGTGTCCAGCGTGATCAGTGCCGCGCCGAGCATCTCGGCCACGGCCACATACACCGCGTCACAACCGCGCAGCGCATGGTCCGCCGCGATCTCGGCCGCCCGTTGCGCCACGTCGTCCGAGACCGGCACGAGGCGCAGGCCAGGCACGCGTCGCAACTCGGCCAGCACGATCCGCGCCAGCCCCGCGTCCCCGGTGCTGCGGCGGATGGCGGCGCTCACCTCGCCGAGGAGGATTGCCGGCGCCGACATGGGCGTGCCGGCGGCGAGGGCAGCACGCAGCCACTCGGTGGCCAGGCCGTGGGCCACGTCGTCGGCGCGGAAGGCGGCGGCGAGCACACTCGCGTCCACGACCAGCATGGGCTAGCGCCGCTGCTCCGCCACCGCCTCGGTGGCCGTGGATGGCACCCGCCACGCCGCGGCGACCGATCGCGCCACCGCTTCGATCCGGGCCAGACAGTCGTCGACGTCCGCTGCCCGCTGCACGGCCTCGTCGGCCGCAGTGTAGGGCCGGATGACGGCGACCGGGCGTCCCCCGACGGTCACCACGTACGCCGCATGCTCTTCCCGCACTGCCCTGACGATGCGCGTCGCGTTGTTCTTCAGCTCTCGGACCCCGATGGTTGGCATGTCAGCCCTCCTGGTGGCCACATCGAGCACGAAGTGTAGCCACATCCGGACGGATCGGCAAGCGAGGGCGGCGCTGCCCTCCGTGAAGGGCGGCCTCAGACGTCATCCGCCGCGATCGCGCCGTGCGGTACAATGGGGCCATGATTCCGACGGCGCTCGATCTCTCGCTGGCGTGGGACTTCGCGGTCGCGCTGCTCATCGGCGGGCTGGTCGGCATCGAGCGCGAGAAGCGCAAGGCGCTGGAAGACGGCCCGATGATCGGCGGCATCCGCACGTTCGTGCTGTTCGCCCTGATCGGCGCGGTCGGCGCGCACCTCTCGCGCGAGCTCGGCACGCCCTGGATCTTCGTCGCGGCCCTGGCGTGCGTCACGGCGGCCCTGGTGGCCGGCTACATCGTCGAGTCGCGCGCCCGCCCGGCCTCCGTCGGGCTGACGACCGAGATGGCGGCGATCGCCGTGGTGCTGCTGGCCGGTGCCACGGTCTTCGGCCAGCGCGAGATCGCGGTGGCGCTGGCCGTCGTGGTGTCGGCAGCGCTGGCCTTCAAGGTGCAGATCCACGGCCTGGTGGCCCGGATCGGCGCCGACGACCTGTTCGCCGGCCTGCGGCTCCTGATCGCGACGTTCATCGTCCTGCCGCTGCTCCCCGACCGCGCCATCGACCCGCTGGGCGCGGTCAACCCCCACGCCGTCTGGCTGCTGGCCATCCTGATCGCGGGGCTGTCGCTGGTGGGGTACGTGGCCGTGCGCTGGCTGGGGACGCACCCCGGGTTCGCGTTGACCGGGGTCGCTGGCGGGCTCGTCTCGTCGACGGCCGTGACGCTCGCCTTCGCCCGGCGTGGACGCGAAGCCGGCCGCGGCGCGCTCGGCGACGCGCTGGCGGCCGGGATCGTGCTGGCGTGGTCGACGATGTTCGCGCGGGTGCTGGTCGAGGTCGCGGTGGTGAACCCCGACCTCCTGGCCTCGCTCGGGCTGCCTTTCGCGGCGCTGGCGGGAGTGGGCGTGCTGTTCGCGGCCGAGCTCTACCGCCGCGGCCGCGCGGCCGTCGACGACGTGGCGGGCAACGAGGCGGGCGACGAGGACGTCGTCCTGCGCAACCCGTTCAGCCTGACCGCCGGGGCCCGGTTCGCCGCGTTCTTCGTGGTCGTCCTGGTCGTGGTCAAGCTCGTCGAGCGGTCGTTCCCGGACCGCGGCCTGTACGTCGTGGCCCTGCTGGCGGGCACCACCGACGTCGACGCGATCACGCTGTCGATGGCGGCCTTCGCGGGGCGCGGCGGCGACGCCTGCACGGCGGCCATGGCGATCACGCTCGCGGCGTTGGCGAACACCGTCATCAAGTGCGGCCTGGTGATGGCGCTGGGCGGCGCGGCGACGCGCGGGCGGATCGTGGCCGCCACCGTGCTCATGCTGCTCGTCGGCGCGGCCGGCTTGTGGCTGGCGTGGCCGGCCGCGTGCTGAGCGGGCCGGCGGGCCCGCGGGATGGGCCCGCCCGGTACGGCAACGGCATGGGCGCGGCCGGCGCGGTATCCCCCGACGCAAGGACGATGCCGCGCCATGGTCAACATCGCGACCGATCGGTGGTTAACCGCTACGGTGACAAGTTAAGCGTTGGCGGAGGCGGTCAACCGTGTCATCTTGGTCGGCGGATTAGGGGGGCCAAAGTCGCCCGCTGACCACTTGACCCCGCCGCCAGGTCGTTGACTTGTCACCGATGGGTTAACCGAGGGCAGACGTCGGCGGCCGCGCGCGGCCCGGCTGCGGTATCATTGTCGTCTGCGCGCCGACGCGCCAGCCCGGAACGGGCGCGGCGCGGGCGCAGCGGGGGGCGGTCCGCGACCGCAGAAAGGCACGCCGACCATGGCATCGCCGACACGACGGGTGATCTCGACCGCCTGGCGCACCACGCCGCCGCGCCCCGCACAACCCGCCCCCCGCGCGGCGACCACGCCCTCGCTCGCCACGCTCCACACGCTCGCCGCCGCGTTTGCCGTGTTCACCGTGTTCGCCGCCGCGAGCGATCCGCGACCCGCCCCCGCCGCACACGCCCAGGCCGCGCCCATCCTCGGTGCCGCCATCACCATCGTGGCCGACGGCACCGCGCCGTGGGAAGACCGCCCGCTCCAGGTACCGGGGCTCGGGACGCTGCCGGGCCGGCGCGGCGCTCCCGATCCCGGCGACGACATCGGCCCGAACGACGGCGTCGTGCGCGCCTGGGACGCCGTGGTGTATCGCGCGTCGTTCAGCGTGCGCGAGGCGACGGTCGACGACCTGGTCGCCGAGGTCACGCTCACCGATCTGGCGGTGTGGGACGCCGGGCAGCTCGCCGCCCTCGGCCGCCAGGGCTGCCCGGGCGGCGCGACGCTGCACGACGGCGGGCGCCGCATCCGGTGCGCCGTCGGCCGCGTCGCGGCCCCGCCCGCCGTGGCGGTGGCGATCGACCTCACCGCGCGGGTCAGCGGCGCCGCGCTGCAGG
>CAYQBA010000197.1:0-7857 GCA_964415605.1 uncultured Anaerolineales bacterium
GCGACCCCGGCCACGGGCCCCGCGTCCGCCGCGTCGCGCGCCCCGAGCACGCCGCGGATCAGCGCCGCGAGCAGCGTGTCCTCGGCGCCGTAGCGCCAGCGCAAGGCGACGTCGGCGTGGCGGTCGAGCTTCTGAGGCCGGCCGCCGACCACGACGACGCGCGCGCCGCGGCTGATGGCCTTGAACAGGTTGAGGAAGACGACCGGCGCTTCCTCCTCGACGTCGAGGCCGGCGACGACGACGGTCGTCCCGGCGCCGAGGTCGGTCAGCCGGGTGTCGGCGCCGGCCCCGGCGCGCGCCACGCTGTCGTCGCGCACGATCGCGGGCCGGTGGTCGACGTTGTTGGTGCCGACGACGGCGCGCAGGAAGCGGCCGAAAAGGTAGAGGTCTTCGTTGGGCACGCTGCCGCCGGCGATGCCGCCCACGGCCCCGGGCCCGTGGGCGTCGCGGGCCGCGCGCAACAGCGCCGCGGCCGCGTCGAGGGCCTCGTCCCACGTGGCGGGCGTCAGCACGCCCGCGCGCCGGATGAGCGGCGTGGCCAGGCGCGTGGGCGCCGCCGCGTGGTGGTGCCCGAAGCGGCCCTTGTCGCACAGCCAGATCTCGTTGACGGCCTCGTTGCGGCGCGGCATCACGCGCTCGATGGCGCCGTTGAAGCGCGTGTCGAGCATGGTGTTGCAGCCCACGGGGCAGTGCGGGCACACGCTGGGCTTGCCGACGACCTCCCAGACGCGGGCCTGGAAGCGGAAGTCGCGGGTGGTCAGCGCCCCGACGGGGCAGATGTCGGTGGTGTTGCCCGAGAAGTAGCTCTGGAACGGCGGGTCGGAGAACGTGACGATCTCCATCCCGCGCCCGCGGTTCTCGAAGCCCAGGACGGGGTCGGCGGCGATCTCGTCCTGGAAGCGGATGCAGCGGGCGCACAGCACGCAGCGCTCGCGGTCGAGCACGATGAGCGGGCCGAGCGGCACGGGCTTGGGGAAGTGGTACTTCTCGGCCCACGGGAAGCGGCTCTGGCCGGGGCCGTAGCGCATCGTCAGGTTCTGCAGCGGGCACTCGCCGCCCTTGTCGCACACCGGGCAGTCCAGCGGGTGGCTGGTCAGGAGGAACTCGAGCACCGACCGCCGCGCGTCGGCGACGGCGGGGGTGGTGGTGCGGATGACCATGCCCTCGCTGGCGGCGGTGGTGCAGCCGGCCTGGAGCTTGGGCATGAACGCGATGACGGGGTGGCCGTCGGCGTCGGTCTCGACCTGGCCGGTCGCGCGGTCGACCTTGGGCGTGCCGACCTCGACGAGGCACATCCGGCACATGCCCACCGGGGCGAGGTTGGGGTGGTGGCAGAAGATCGGGATCTCGACGCCGACCTGGTTGGCGGCGTCGACGGCGCTCGTCCCGGCCGGCACCTGGACGGGGAGGCCGTCGACGACGATGTTGACGCGCTTGGTGTCAGGCATGCGGTTGGCCGTTCTGCGCCGCGGCGCCCGCCGCGGCCCGGTCGTAGTCCTCGCGGAAGAGCTGCAGCGTGCTGCGCGGGGCCGACAGCGCGAACTCGCCCAGGGGGCAGAAGCACTTGCCGTCGATCTGGCGGACGATGTCGGCCACGAGGTCGACGTCGGCGGCGGTGCCCTGGCCGGCGACGAGGCGCCGGTAGACCTGCTTGAGCCAGTAGGTGCCCTCGCGGCACGGCGAGCACTTGCCGCAGCTCTCGTGCTGGAAGAAGCGGGTGGTCTTGTCGGCCACCCAGACCATGTCGGTGGTCTCGTCCAGGACGATGAACGAGGCCGACCCGAGGGTCGAGCCGGCGGCGGCGACGCTCTCCCAGTCCAGCGGCAGCCCGGCGAGCTTGGCGGCGGGCGTGACGGGCGACGAGGCGCCGGCGGGCATGATGGCCTTGAGGGTGCGGCCCTTCCAGACGCCGCCGGCCAGGGCCATCAGCGCCTCGAACGGCGTCCCGAGCGGCACCTCGTAGTTGCCGGGGCGCTCGACGTGGCCCGAGAGGCAGAAGATCTTGGTGCCGGGGCTCTTCTCGGTCCCGATGGCCTTGAACCACGCCGCGCCGTGCTCGACGATGGGCGGGACGTTGGCCAGGGTCTCGGTGTTGTTGACGACGGTCGGCCGGGCGTACAGGCCGGCGACGGCCGGGAAGGGCGGCTTGAGGCGCGGCTGGCCGAGCTCGCCCTCGAGCGAGTTGAGGAGCGCGGTCTCCTCGCCGCAGATGTAGGCGCCGGCGCCGGGGGTGACGTGCACCTCGCAGCTGTAGTCGGTGCCGTGGAGGCTCTGGCCGAGCCACCCGGCGGCGCGCGCGCGGGCGACGGCGGCCTCGAGGACGGCCATCTCCTGCCAGAACTCGCCGCGGCAGTAGATGTACACGGCCTCGGCGCCGATGGCGTAGGCGGCCAGCGCGGCGCCCTCGATGACCTGGTGCGGGTTGCGGAGCGTCAGCTCGTGGTCCTTGAAGGTGCCGGGCTCGCTCTCGTCGTTGTTGACGACGATGTACTTGGGGTAGACGTCGCGCGGGCAGAACGACCACTTGAGCCCGGTGGGGAAGCCGGCCCCGCCGCGGCCGCGCAGGCCGCTGGCCTTGACGACGTCGAGCACCTCGGCGGGCTGCATGGTGGTGACGGCGCGCTTGAGCTGGGCGTAGCCGCCGTGCGCGACGTACACGTCGAGGTCGTCGAGGCGCGGGATGTCGCGGTGGCGCAGGACGACGTGCATCTCAGGCATGCGGCGCCGCCATCTCGGAGGGGGGGCCGAACCCGAACGGCGGGCGCCGGGGCGGGTTGGCGGCGGCCTTGGCGCGCCACTCGGCGACGAGGGCGTCGAGCTTCTCGGGGGTGAGGTCCAGCACGTACTCGAGGTTGACCTGGGCCATGGGCGCGTGGTCGCACGCGGCCAGGCACATCACGCACTCGAGGGTGAACAGGCCGTCGGCGCTGGTCTGGCCGGGCTGGCAGCCGAGCTTCTCGGCCAAGACGGGCAGGAAGTCGTCGGCGCCGCGCAGGGCGCACGGCAGGTCGTTGCAGTACTGCACGACATAACCGCCGTGGGGATGCTCGAGGAACAGGGTGTAGAACCCGGCCACGCCGCGCACCTGGGTGGGGTCCATCGCGAGGATCTCGGCCACCTCGTCGATGGCCTCGGGCGTGAGGTGGCCGTAGGCGGCCTGGGCGAGGTACAGCAGCCGCAGCACCGCCGAGGCCTGCCGCCCGGGCGGGTAGTTGGCGATGGCGGCCTGGATCTCGGCCGGGAACGTGGTCTGGAGGGTGTTCATGCTACCGATCCACCTCCCCCAGCACCGGGTCCAGGCTCGCCACGGCGGTCACGAGGTCGGCGATGAGGCCGCCCTTGACCATGGTCTCCAGCGCCTGCAGGTTGGTGAACGACGGCGAGCGCATGTGCACGCGCCACGGCTTGCCGCTGCCGTCGGAGACGACGTACAGGCCCATCTCGCCGCGCGGCGCCTCGACGCCGGCGTACACCTCGCCGGGCGGGGGCTTGAAGCCCTCGGTCCACAGCTTGAAGTGGTGGATCACGGCCTCCATGCTCTCGTACAGCTCGTGCTTGGGTGGCGGGGCCACCTTGCGATCGGCGGTGATCCACGCGCCGCCCGGCAGGCGGCTGAGCGCCTGGCCGGCGATCTTGACCGCCTCGCGCATCTCGCCGATCCGCACGACGTAGCGGGCGTAGGCGTCGCCTGCCGTGGCGGTGGGCACGTCGAAGTCGTAGGTCTCGTAGCCGCAATACGGCACGGCCTTGCGCAGGTCGTAGGCCACGCCGGTGGCGCGCAGGATCGGCCCGGTGACGCCCCAGGCGAGGGCGTCCGCGGCGCTGATCGTGGCGACGCCGACGGTGCGCTCGCGCCAGAACGCGTTGCCGGTGAGCAGCGTCTCGTACTCGTCGATCGCAGGCGGCAGGCGGCGCAGGATCTCGGCGACGGCGGCCTCGAAGCCGTCGGGCAGGTCGCATGCCAGGCCGCCGGGGCGGAAGTAGCTCGGGAACATGCGCTGGCCGCCGGTCATCTCGACGAGGTCGAGGATCAGCTCGCGCTCGCGGAAGGCGTACAGCATCATCGAGCTGGCGCCGAGGTCGAGGGCGTGGATGCCGAGGCACACGAGGTGGCTGGCGACGCGGTCGAGCTCGCACAGGATGACGCGGGCGACGGTGGCGCGCTCGGGGACGTCGACGCCGAGGAGCCGCTCGACGGCCAGGACGTAGGCGAGCTCGTTGTGCAAGGGCGAGAGGTAGCCCATGCGCGGCGCCAGGGTGCAGCCCTTGACGTAGGTCTTGTGCTCGAAGGTCTTCTCGATGCCGGTGTGCAGGTAGCCGATGTCGGGGGTGAGGCTGAGCACGGTCTCGCCGTCGATCTCGGCGATGACGCGCAGGACGCCGTGGGTGCTGGGGTGGTGCGGCCCGATGTTGAGCACCATGGGCTCGTCGACGACGGGCTCGGCGGCCGGGACGGGCCGGGCGGGGGCCGGCGGGGGCTGGAGGAGGTCGAGCTCGTCCACGGGCTTCATTCCTTGGCCTGCGGCTTCTGGCGGTAGATGGCCTCCTGGTTGAACGTGAAGGCGATCTCCTCGTAGCGCAACGGGTGGTCCTTGCGCAGCGGGAAGCCGTCGTAGTCGGCGGGCATGAGGATGCGCCGCAAGTCGGGGTGGCCGGCGAACTCGATGCCGAACAGGTCGAAGGTCTCGCGCTCGTGCCAGTTGGCGGTGGGGTACGCGCCGGTGACGGTAGGCACGACGGGGTCGGCGGCGGGCACGGGCACCTTCACGCACAGGAGGCGCGCGGGGTCGTCGGGCGGGGGCGCGGCCTGGCCGGCCATGACGGCGGCGGGGATGCGGGCGAAGTGGTAGACGACCTGGAACCGGGGCTCGACGCGCAGGAAGTCGACGGCGGTGACGGACCGCAGGAGCTGGTAGCCGCGGTCGTCGCGCAGGAACAGGGCGACGTCGGCGATGGCGGACCGGTCGACGACGGCGGTGGGCTCGCGGGCGCCGGCGCCGCCGTCGTCGTGGGCGGCCACCGCGGAGCCGAAGCGCTCGACGAGGGCGGCGAGGTCGGCGGCCGCGGCGGCGTGGACGCGCGCGAGCGGGGGGCTGGGGGTGGGCGATGGGTTCATGGTCGGTGGTCGTGCTCCCGCGGGCGGATGGACCGGCGGGCGGCGCGGCGGGCCGGCGCCGGGCGGGATTATAAGGGGGGGGCGGGGGGTGTCAAACGGAGTGAGGGGCTACCACAGGACCCGAATGGGGTATGCGCTCAAAGCCGCGTCGGCCGTCACGAGCGCTGCGTCTTCCGCCAGTGCCTGCGCCGCCAGCAGTCGGTCAAAAGGGTCCTTGTGTGCCAATGGCAGGCTGCCCACTCCGTAGACATGGATCGGCGTGATCGGTAGAAGGACCAACCCATTGGTGGACTGCTGGTGAATGATCGTGTCCGCAAGGGGCACATGGAGTGTGATCTTCCCCAGCTGATGCTTGATCTGCATCTCCCACAGGCTCGCGACGCTGAGCATCAGTACGTGCTCCGGATCGTTGAGCAACGCTGCTGCCGTTCGCGAAAGCCGGGCGGGGTCGCTATCCCACCAGATGAACACGTGGGTGTCCAGCAAGAGCTTCATGCTGATCCAACCCAGAGCTCATCCGGCAATGGCGCGTCGAAGTCGGCGGTCGTCGTGATGCTCCCCGCGTGCAGCCCTGGTACGCGACGCTCGGGCTCGGCGCCGCGAGGCGCGTTTCCAGGGCGAATGGAGGCGGCGGGTACCCGCATGGGTTGCGTCCTTGTCGATGGCTGGCGGTCCGGGATCGGGGTGATGATCAGGATCTGCCCATCCGTCGAGATATCCAGTCGCGTCTCGGCATCGATTCGCAGCAGGTCCAGCACGGCCCGATCGATCACCAGCGCCAGGCTGTTGCCGTGCTTCGTGAGCGTCTTGATCATGGTTGTCCTCCCGGTGCAACATTGTACCTCCATTGTAGTACCCCGCATTGGTGCGGTCAATCACGAGTCCTGAGGAGAGGGCCACACTGGTGGGATAGGGGCGGCGGGGATTGGGCAACCGGGCGCGCGTCGCCGGAGGATCGCCCCGTGTTGACGCCGTTCCCGGTGGCGCGGTACCCTAATCGCCATGACCGCCGCGGTGTCGCCCCCGGAAGCCTGGCATGCCAACCGGCAGCTCTTCTCGGATCACTACCTGAACGTCCGGTTGCCGGCGCGGCCGGATTGGCTGGCGCTGGCGGCCGAGGCGGAGCCGGTGCGGGCGGCGGTGCGTGAGGTGCTGGCGGGTTACGCGCCCAGCGCCAACGAGGCGCAGACCGAGGATGGCCTGATCAAGCCGGTGCTGCGGCTGCTGGGGCATGTGTTCGAGGTGCAGGCGGCGTTGGCGACGCCGGACGGGACGCAGAAGCCGGACTACGTGCTCTACGGCGACGCCGACGGGCTGGCGGCGAATCGGGGGCGCAAGCTGACGGACGCGCTGCTGGCGGGCCGGGCGATCGCGGTGGCGGACGCCAAGTACTGGGACCGGCCGCTGGACGTGGCGGTGCGCGGGGCGGGGAGCGATGCGTTCACCAACCGCAACCCGTCCTACCAGATCGCGTTCTACGTGCAGCACACGGGGCTGGCCTGGGGCGTCCTCACCAACGGCCGGCTCTGGCGGCTGTACCATCGCGACACGGCCCACAAGCTGGATCGGTTCTACGAGGTGGACCTCCCGGCCGTGACGGCGGCGGACGACCCGGCGGCGTTTCTCTACTTCTATGCGTTCTTCCGGCGCGCGGCGTTCGACGCGGGCCCGTTGTCGCTGGCGGCGCTGTTGGCGGCGAGCGCGGACTACGCGCGCGGGGTGAGCGACACGCTGAAGCGCCAGGTGTACGACGCGCTGCGGCACATCGCGCAGGGGTTCCTTGATCACCCGGGGAATGGTCTGGCGCCGGGGGCGGCGGACGGGCCTGGCCGTGGGCGCCGGACGGGCCTGGCCGTGGGCGCCGAGGATGCGGTCGATCGAGGTCCGGCGGGCCGGGACGGGGCGGGCGCCGCGGATCTGTCCGTGATCTACGACCACAGCCTGCGGGTGTTGTATCGGCTGTTGTTCCTGTTCTACGCGGAGGCGGGCGGTCTCTTGCCGGTGCGCTCGAACGCGGCGTACCGCGATGTGTACAGCCTGAAGGCGGTCGCGGGCGCGGTGAAGGCGGATCTCGAGGCGGGCCGGCGGCCGCTGGCGTCGACGGCGATGCTGTGGACGCGGTTGACGGCGCTGTTCGGGATCATCGACGGGGGCAGCGCGGAGCTGGACGTGCCGGCCTACAACGGGGGGCTGTTCTCGGCGAAGGCGTATCCGTTCCTGGCCCGCATGGTGGTGGGCGACGCGCACTTGCAGCGGGCGATCGACAAGCTGGCGCGGGTGGACGGGCAGTTCGTGGACTACCGGGACCTGTCGGTGCGGCACCTGGGGACGATCTACGAGGGGCTCCTGGAGTTCCACCTGGCGCCGCTGGCGGCGCCGGAGGCGGAGGACGGGCTGCGCTGGACGGTGGCGCTGGTCAACGACAAGGGGGAGCGCAAGGCGACGGGGTCGTACTACACGCCGGACTACATCGTGAAGTACATGGTGGACCAGACGGTCGGGCCGGCGCTGGCGGGCGCGATCGCGGGCGCGGCGGACGATCGGGCGCGGGTGGCGGCGGTGTTGAGCCTGAACGTGCTGGACCCGGCGATGGGCAGCGGCCACTTCCTGGTGGAGGCGGTGGAGGCGATCGCGCGGGCGCTGGTGGCGCTGGACGTGGCGCCGGGCGCGGACGCGGCGGGCGAGTCGGACGTGGCCTACTGGCGGCGCCGGGCGGCGCAGAACTGTGTGTACGGGGTGGA
>CAYQBA010000198.1:0-7832 GCA_964415605.1 uncultured Anaerolineales bacterium
GTCGGCCGGCGCGGCGTCGTCGCCGGCGGACACGTCGCCCGCGGCGGCACCGGCCTCGGCCCCGTCGGCCGTGCCGGTCGCGCTCTCCCCGGCCGTGCTCTCGGCGGCGGCACCCTCACCGGCGTCCGAGACGGCGATGGTCGGCGTCGGCGTCGGGCCGAAGCGCTCGAGGGTCTCGGCCCAGCCGGCGCCATCGGCCAGCATCTTGGCGGCTTCGTCGGCCGTGGCCTTGTCGTTGAAGAGGAGGTACTCGATCTGGACCTGCTTGTCGGTCACCGGCAGCGTGGCGCCAAGCGCTTCGTTCAGCTTCTCGCGGTAGACCCGCTGCCGCACGATGTCGTAGAACTCCGCGCGCGACATCTTGAGCGTGTCGAGCACGCCCGGCTTGATGTAGCGTTCGAACGCGTCGTCGAACGCGTCGGTGGTGTATGTGAAGTCGGCGGTCGGTGTCGGGGTGGGCGGCGTGGCGTCCAGCGGCAGCGACGTGGCCGTCGGCGTCGGCGTGGGGCTCGGCGCGCCCGCTTCGGTCGGCTCAGCCGTGTCGGACGGCGTCGCCGTCGGGCGCAGCACCGACTCGAGGTCGTTCTTGGCCAGGTACTCGGTCACCGCCGCGTCGTCGACGGTGATGCCGCGCCGCTCGGCTTCCTTGCGGATCAGCAGCTCGTCGATCATCCGGTCGACGGTGGTCTGGGCGATGTTCGCCCGCTGGCCGGAGGCCAGATTGGTCAGGAAGGTGGGGTCGCTGGCGGACGCGAGCTGCTGGAAGCTCTGCAGCGTGTTGAGCAGCTGCATGCGCTCGTACTGGACGCGGCCGCTGAAGCTTGCGGCCGTGATGGCCTCGCCCTCGACGCGCGCCACCGGCTGGCGCGGCTTGCGCCAAAGCTCGCTGTACGCGCCGTAGGCCAGGAACAACGCGCACACCACCGAGACCGGCAGGAGCACCGACAACAGCTTCTGCCGCTCGCGCTGGTCGCGCTGGTGGCGCAGGATGGACTTGCGGGACTCGGCGGGGGTCAGGCGCTTCTCTTCGCGCCGGCGTTTGGTCATGGGAGAGCCGCCCCGCGTCAGTCGTCCGCGCCGTAGAGGCGCACGTGATCACCGGTGAACGGCAGGAGCGCGAGATGGCGCGCGCGCTTGATGGCCACGGTGACCGCCCGCTGGTTGCGCGCGTTGGTCCGCGTGCGCCGGCGCGAGCGGATGCGCCCGCCGGTGTCGGTGAAGCGCGAGAGCAGGTCGATGTTCTTGTAGTCGATCGGGTTGTCTTCGCTGATCGAGGGACCTTCCTGGAAACGGCCCCTGGGGCGTCTGGCATTCATGTCTCGTTCTCCCTCACAGGCTATGCTGGATCAGGCCAGGCTGGTGGATGAGCGGATGGATCGGCGGCCGGGGTTGACCCCGGAGCGTCGAGGACGACGATCTCGGCGGCCAGGATCTCGACGCACTGCTGGCGGCGGCCGTCGGGATCGGTCCACGCGCGGGTTTGGAGGCTCCCTTCGACGTAGACGTGGCCATCCTTGCGCAGGGCGGCGTGGCCGTGCTCGGCCAGCTTGCGCCACGCGACCACGGTGAACCATTCGGACGTGGTGTGCGTCCGTCCGTCGGGCGACTCCCACGCGCGCGGCACGGCCAGGCTGAACGTCGCCACCGGCACGCCTGCCGGCGTATGACGCAGCTCGGGCTCGCGGCTGACGAAGCCGATCAGCATCACCTTGTTGAGCGATCTAGGCACCGCACACGCTCTCGGGGCACACCCGGGTGGCTGGGCGCCGACGCTAGGCGTCGGTGCGGATCACCAGGAAGCGGAGCACGTCGTCGTTGAGCTTCAAGGCGCGGTCGAGCTCGGCCAGGGCATCGGTCGGGGCCTGGAACCGCAGCACGACGTAGTAGCCCTCGCGGTGGTTCTTGATGGCGTAGGCCAGCCGCCGCTTGCGCCAGCCGTCGGTGGCTTCCGACACGTTGCCGCGCCGGTCGATCAGCTGGCCGGACAAGTCGACCGTGGCACCCTTGCCGGTCAGGAGCTGCGTGATCCGCTCGACCACGCCGTTGACCCCGTCGTTGTCCAGCAGGGGCTGGAGCACGAGGGTCGCTTCATAGGGACGCATGTGGCAGTCCTTTCCATGGAGTCGCCCCAGATCGGGTCTGGAGCAGAAAGGGATGGGTTGAAGGAACGAAAAGATATTGATAGCATGTCAGGCGCGGGCGGGGCAACATCGGAGCATGGGCGGCGATCGCGAGGGCGCGCTGTCGCGGGCGTGACAGACCGCGTGGGCGGGGCGGGTGTGCCGCCAAGTCTTCGGGTGCCCGGTGGCGGTCGAGCACAGGCCGCGTGGGCGCGGCAGGTGTTGACAGCGCTCTGTTCCGGGGAGTACACTGGGCCCGTCGCCGGGCCGGCGCCGCAGACCGTGCGGGGCGGGTGGGCCGGCGGGCCCCAGACACGATACCCGAGATCGAGGAGGACGCATGCGCCGATGGATGGCACCCGTGGCCATGGGCGGCGTGCTGCTGGCACTGGGCGCGGCGCTCGGCCAGCCAGCCGCAACGCCGGGCGCCCTGGCCCAGCCGCAGCAGGACCGCTTCGTGGTCTTCGAGAAGTTCAGCCGCAAGACCTGAGGGATCTGCGCGGCCGCCGGTCCGGTGGTCGACACCCTCTCCGATCGCTATGCGCGCGCCAAACGGCCGGTCGTCTTCATCGAGCACGACCTCGACAAGATGGACCAGGGACTGCGGCGGCGCCAGACGATGTGGTTCCAGGCGCGGGCGGGCGGCAATTCCGCCCAGACGCCACTGGTGATGGTGGACAGCGGCTGGAAGTGGGCCGAGGGCGCGGTCAACAACCAGTTCGACCGGGTCTACACGGGTTTGGTCGACGACGCGCTGGCGCACGCGCCGGACGTGTCGCTGAGCGCCTACTACCGCCGCAACGGCTCGGCCGTGGACATCACGGCGGTGGTCACCAACTGGAGCGAGGCGTCGCTGGCGGGCGCGTCGCTGGCAGCCATCCTCTACGAGGACAAGAAGATCCTCCACACCAACCGCAGCGGCCGGGCCTCGGTGGCGGCGGCGATCTCCGACAACCTCGGCTACGGGGCGACGGGCACCTATCAGCTGCAGCTCACCCCGCCCAACGACGTGACGTGGAACCGCGCGCACATCGTGGTGGTGGTCGACCGCCGCAAGCCCGACGGCGGCGCGGGCTACGAGGCGATGCAGGGCGCCATGGCGGTCGAGGGCCTGCCGCCGACGGCGACGCCGGACCCGCCGACCGCGACGCCGACGGAGACGCCGGTGCCGCCGACGGCGACACCCGTCCCGCCGACGACGCCGCCCGAGGAGCCGACGGCGACGCCGGTGCCGCCGACAGCGGTGCCGACGGAGACGCCCGGCGGCACGATCTACGCGCCGGCGATCTATCGGCGCTACGTGATGCCGTAAGCCGGGGCGCCGCGCGCGTTCCGGAGGCGGCCGTTCGGGCGGTTCCCGACGCGGGGCCGCGCTGGCGCGGGGTGGGTGCCGCTCACGGCACCCACCCCAGCCACCACGTGTCGACCGACGGGCGCCATGGCGCGGCCCGGGGCGTGCCGCCGGGGAGGTCGAGGATCGCCAGGCCGGAAGCCGGCAGTGGCGTCGCGGCCGGATCACCCGCGCCCGCCAGCGCATCCGGAACGGCCGGATCCACGGGGCCGACCAGGAGGGCGCCGCCGCCGGGGGCGAAGGCGATCGGGCGCATCGCGCCGTCGAGGTCGAAGGCGCCGGCCCCGGCCGCGCCGGAATCGCTGGCGGGAATGACGCGGAGCGTCGTGCGCGCCGCCGGATCGCCGGAGACGCCGCGGACCTCCGGCCAGGCCAGCCACCGGCCGTCGGGCGACCAGACGGGCTGCGCGGCCACCGCTCCCGCGGGCAGGTTTGCCAGCGTGACGCGCCCGCCCGTGGCAAGGTCCAGGCTCTCGACACGCCAGCCGCCCTCGCCCGCGGTGGCCAGCGCCAGGCGCCGCCCGTCGGGCGACGGCGCCGCGAGGTCGCGCCCGGCCCCGGTCGGCAGCCGAGTCACGGCGCCGGTGGCGGTGTCGACGAGGCGCAGGGCGCCGGTAAGGCCGCTATCGCGCGCGATCTCGGCCACGGCGGCCCGCCCGTTGGCGGGGTCGTAGGCCAACAGCGTCAGGTCGACGCGCTCGGCGGGGTCGATCGGGATCTCGGCCAGCACGTCGCCGATGGGCGCGGCGGGGGTGGGGGCGCCGGGCGCGGCGGGCGCGCCAAGGGGCGGCACGCCCACGACGCGCAGCTCCCAGCGTTCGGGGCGAACGTCCGCGGGGTCGATCCCGCGCCCGACGGTCAGCCCGTAGGCGACGGCGTCGCCGGCGGGCGACCACACGAAGCCCGCCAACCGTGCCTGCCGGGTATCGGTGGCGGTGACGTCGACCGGCACGCTGTCAGGCGCCAAGTCCTGCACGGTGATGGACTCGAGCGCCTCGACGGTGCTGCCAAGCCGCAGGATGGTCCGGAAGGCGATGCGGTTGCCGGCGGGCGCGGGCGTCCAGTCGCTGATGTTGCCCCCCTCGCGCGTCGACCACAGGGGGGCCATGGTCCCCACGCCGAGGTCCAGCGCCGCCACGTCGTTGTGGGTGACGCCGGGCACGACCGACACGGCGATCCACCGCCCGGGCCAGCCGGCGGCGGCGAGGGTGGCCGCGGCCGCCGGCGCGAGGGCACCGGCGGTGTCGGGGGACGCGGGAGCGCCGGCGGGGCCGGCGCCCAGGGTGCCGGTCGGGAGCGCGGCATCGCCCGGCGCGACGAGGGCCGGCGCGGTCGGCGGGACGTCGGAAGGCGTGGATCGGCAAGCGGTGAGGGCAAGGAGCGGGAGCCATGCCATCACGAGGGCAAGGCCGGCGGATTCGGCGGCCCGCGGCGCACTCGCCGCTTGAATCGTCCATCGTCGTCGACCGGTCATCCGTTTTCCTCGCTGTTGATCTGCGTGCGCGGTTGAGCGGCACGGACATGTTCAATCGACGAGGATTATAGGTCGCCCCTCGACCGACTCGGCGACGACGCCACCTGACAATCCGGTGCGGCTGTGCTATCCGTGTGGCGTTCCTCTCCACCCCCGCGGTGCGCGGGCGCCAACCCATGGAGGTCGGGCATGCTTGATCTGCGCCACTGCCGTCACGTCTGGAGATCGGGCGCCGTGGCCGGCGCCCTCGGGTTGGCTGCGATCCACGTGGCGGCGGTGGCGTGGATGGCGCGGGCCGAGATCGTCGCCAGCCCCGCCGCGGCGAGCCCGGCCGGGCAAGGCCGGGCTGGCGGGCCGTCGTCGAGCCCGGGCCGGGTGGCGGTCGCGGCCACCGCCCGTGTTCCCGGCACCGGCGGCGCCGCCCGCGCGGCCGGTGCGCTCGAAGCCGTCGACGTCGATGTGTTCCCCGGTCACCCGCGGCTGATCGTCGGCGGCTTCCGCGGCACGGATGTGGCGGCGCTGCGCGCCGCGTGCCAGCGGCCCGAGCTCCGGGCCCAGTGCGAGCAGATCGGCGGCCGGCACGTTCTGGACGACGCGATGCGGTTCCTCTTGGCCGGCGACGATGCCGCGGCCGAGCGGGCGGCGGGCGCCTTGCGAGCGTGGGGCGGGTGCACGGCCGCCGGCAGCGACGCGGAGCACGCCGACGGGGGCGGCATGGCCCTCGCGTTCGACTGGGTCTGGGGGACCGTGAGCCCCGCCGAGCGCGCGGCGATCTCGGACAAGCTCATCGCGTGCGGCGCGGCGGTGGCCGAAGTGCTGGACGGCAACGGGCCGCATCTGTGGCACGGCTACACGTCGCTGGCGGCGTCGCTGGCGCTGATGGGGCTGGCGGCGGACGATCGCTCGGGCCGGGCGGGCGTGCGGGACGCGATGGCGCGCCACTTCCGGCGGAACGCGCTGGAGGCGTACGCGGTGGCCGGGGGGGCGTGGCCCGAGGGCTATGGCTACCTGCGCAGCCACTTCTTCTCGTCGGACCCGCCGGGCCAGTACGTCATGGACGCGCTGCGGGCGTGGGACTCGGCCATCGCGCGCGACCACCCGGCGCACGCGAGCGTGTTCGAGACGATCGCGGAAGAGGAGGGCGACTGGCTGCGCGGGCTGGGCTACCACATCTACTACGGCACGCTGCCGCCCTACGGCCCCGGCGGCGGGCCGACGCTGCTGCGTGGCGGCGACATGCCCACGGGCCAGGCGCTGCCGAACCGGCAGTACCGGCCGTTCGTCGACAGCATCGCCCGGGTCTACGGCGACGCGGTGCTGGCGGGCTGGGGGCGCGCGCTGGAGGCGCGCTGGCCGCTGGTGGGGGGCGAGGGGACGTACCACCCGATCCACCGCTACGGCCTGCCGTACAACCTGCCGCTGGACGTGGCGCCGGCGGGGCCGGGGGACCCGCGGCTGGCGGGCCTGCCGCTGGGGCGGATCTGGGGGCGGGCGGACCTGGGGTACGCGATCCTGCGGTCGGGCTGGGGCGTCGGCGACACGCTGGTGGGCTACCGCGCGGGCAAGTGGTTCACGGGGCACCAGCACCTGGACCAGGGACACCTGGACATCTGGCGGCGGGGGCCGCTGGCACTGGACGCGGGGGTGTACGCGAGCTGGGGATCGGAGCACCGCGAGGCGTTCTACATGCGCACGGTGGCGCACAACACGCTGCTGGTGCCGCGCGCGGGCGAGGTGTTCGAGGGGCATCCGAGCGGCGCGGGCGGCGTGAACGACGGCGGGCAGCGGGTGCACGCGTACAACCGGCGGGGCTGCGCGCAGTGCATGCAGAGCGTGGCGGAATGGCGCGCGAACATCGGGGCGGGCCTGCACTTCGAGGCGGGGCGGATCGATGCGTTCGAGGACGGGCCGGGCGACACGGTGATCGCGAGCGACATCACGGCGGCGTACAACGCGGTGGGGCATGTCACGCCGGGCAACGCGCCGAAGGTGGCGGTGGTGCAGCGCGACGTGGCCTTCGCCCGGCCGTCGCTGCTGGTGGTCGTGGACCGGGTGCGAACGGTCGGCGACGCCGATCCGCCGCGGTTCGTGCTGCACCTGCCGGCGCGGCCGGCGCTGCCGGGGGAGCGGGTGGTGCTCGGCGAGGCCGGGAACGGGATCGTGGCGGGCGACGCGGCGCGCTTCGAGGTCGACAACGGGACGGGCGGGCGGATGCTGGGGGTGGCGCTGGCGCCGGCGGACGCGGCGATCACGGCCATCGGCGGGCGGGACTATCGCTACTGGGTGGACGGGGCGAACCGGGCGGGCGGCGCGGCGGCGCACGAAGGGTCGCCCGCGGGGCCGGGGTTGTGGCGGATCGAGAGCGGCCCGGCGGCGCGCGTGGGGTCGGGGGACTATCTGCTGGTGCACGCGCTGGTGGTCACGGACACGGGGCGGCCTGCGGCGTGGCCGGGCGGCTGGCCGAGGCGCGTGGCCGTGGGGGCGGATGCGGCGGCGCCGGAGGCGGCGGTCGGCGTGGGGTGGAATGCGGCGGGGTTGGGATCGGGGGAGCGGCCGACAGGGCGTCGCGACCGGTTGGTGGTGCGCAGCGGCGGGGTGCCGCGGGGGCGGCTGCAGTTCGTGACGGTCGAGGTGGGGGGCGGAGCGTCGGTGCGCGACACCGTCGCCGCGGAGGACATCGCGACGGAAGTCCTGCTGGCCGATCTCGTGCCCGGCGGGACGTACCGGGCGTGTCGGCGGCCGTGCGGGGCGGTCCTGGCGGAGGCGGTGGTGAGCGCCGAGGGGGTGTGGCACGTCGCTGTCGACGGGCCGGGCGAGCTGGCCGTGGGGCAATGCCCGGCGGCGCCCGGGGCGGGGGCGGCGTGGCGCGGGTTGTGCGAGGCGAGCG
>CAYQBA010000199.1:0-2838 GCA_964415605.1 uncultured Anaerolineales bacterium
TTTTTTTTTTTTTTTTTTTTTGTGTGTTTTTTTTTTTTTTTTTTTTTTTTTTTTTGTTTGTGCTTATTTACAAATTTAAACCCTAGAATACCTTTCCCCGGATTCGCCGCCCCCGGCCCAAAACCCCCCCCACCGGCGCGCCCCCCCGTGGCGACCTCCCGGGGCAACTCGGAGCGGCTGGCGTGCGGCGGCGGGTGACCGCCGCCGCACCCGCGCCCGTCAGCGCCCGCCCCAGGGCTTGGGCGGGAGCGAGCGCAGGAACAGCCAGACGGCCTCGAGGTCCTGGTCGGTCATCTTGGCGGTGGCCTTCCACGGCATGAACTCGCTGAGCTGGGTGCCGTCGGGCCGCTTGCCGGTGCGCAGCGCGATCTCGAAGTCGGCGATGGTCCACGGACCCAGCCCGGTCTCGGCGTCGGGCGTCAGGTTCCGCGCGGGCGGGAACTCGGGCGGGGCGCCGGGGATGGGACCGCCGGAAAAGGTGGGGCCGTGGCAGCCGATGCAGCCGCCGGTGGTGGCGAGGTAGCGGCCATACGCGACGGTCCGCCCCGCCGCCGGGGCGTCGGGCCGGGGGGCATCGTGGTCGATCTTCTCGGCCGGGAGCAGGTCGAGCTGCCCGCTGAGGAACAGGAACCGCCCGAGCGGGCCGACGCGGTTGCCGGGCAGGTCGGGGTTGTCGACGGGGGGAACGGACTTGACATAGGCGATGAGGGCGCCGAGGTCGGCGTCGCTCAGGGGGTAGTACTCCACGGATGGCATGAACAGCAGCGGCTTGCCGTCCGGCCCGACCCCGTGGCGGATCGAGCGGACCCAGTCGGCGTCGGTGTAGTCGCGGCCGACGCCGCCTTCGCCCGCGGTGAGGTTGCTGGCGATGAGGCGGCCGAAGAGAAGGTCGTCGTTGAACGTATCGCCCCCGAGCCCCGCGCCGTGACAGTCGACGCACTTCGTGATGGCCTTGACGAGGTACTCGCCGCGCGCGATGGCCGCGCGGTCGTCGGCGGCGGGGATGGACACGGGCTCGGGCTCGACGGCGTAGGTGCGGTTGATGCGCCAGCCGCTGGTGGCGTAAATGGCGACGAGGGCGACGATCGCGACCGCGAGCACGACGGCCAGGATCCAACCGAGCCAGCGGATGAGGGTTTGCACGGGGCTTCTCCTGGACTGTGGCGGCCGCGGACAGGACGGCGACGGCGAAGGTGGCGGTGCACGAGCCGGCGCTCCGCCGGCGATGGGCCGCGCCACGGCCGGCGCGGGCGTGGCGCGCGCTGACTGGGCGGCGACGGGCCTGGCGGCGGTGCTGGGTGGTCGACAATCGGTTCCGTGTGGGGGCGCGATTCTGGCCCCTTCCGCGGCGGGGGTCAAGTCTACCGTGATGATCCGGCGGCGGGGCCGCGATGCCGCGCCGCCCGCCGTCTAGCACCCGACCCGCTATCATTGGCGGCCCATGGCGCTGCCCCGTGACTGACCACGCGACCTCGCAACACGCACCCGCGTCGAGCCCGACCTCCGTGCCGCCGCCGCGCCTTGCGGCCTTGAAGCACCGCGACTTCCGGCTGATGTGGGTGGGCCAGGTGGTGTCGATCACGGGCTCGCAGATGCAGCTCGCCGCCATCGGCTGGCACGTCTACCAGGTGCTGCGCGGCGCCGACCTGACGGTGCGGGTGCTGGGGCGCGACGTGTCGCTGCACGCCGAGGCGCTCGGCCTGGGGGGGTTGGGGCTGGCCAACGTCATCCCGATCATCCTGTTCGCGCTGGTCGGCGGCATGATCGCCGACAGCCACGATCGGCGGACGGTGATGCTGTGCACGCAAAGCGCCCTGGCGGTCTTCGCGGCAGGGCTGGCCGCCTTCACGTTGACCGGCCGGGCGGACGTGTGGGTCATCTACCTGTTCAGCGCGGCCACGGCGGCGGCGGCGGCGTTCAACAACCCGGCGCAGCAGTCGCTCATCCCGCACCTGGTGCCCCGCGAGCACCTGGCCAACGCCGTCAGCCTCAACACGCTGAACTGGCAGATCGGGACGATCGTCGGGCCGGCGCTCGCGGGGATCCTGGTCGCGGCGTTCGGGGCGCAGGGCGGGGGAGGCGGCGCGGTCGGCGCGACAGGCGCGGAGGCCGGATCGACGTTCGGGCTCGGCGTGGTGTACGCCGTCAACGCGGTGTCGTTTGTGGCGGTGATCCTGGCGCTGGCCGCGATGCGGCACCGGGGCGGGCGGCCAGCGCTGGCGGCGGGGATCGGCTGGCGCCCGCTGGTGGAGGGGCTGCGGTTCGTGCGGGGGCAGCGTCTGATCTGGAGCACGATGCTCCTGGACTTCTACGCGACGTTCTTCTCGTCGGCGCGGACGATGCTGCCGATCGTGGCGGGCGAGATCCTGGGCGTCGGGGTCCAGGGCTACGGGATCCTGTCGGCGGCGGCGCCGATCGGAGCCGTGGCGGCGGGCACGTTCATGGCGCTGCGGCGGACCATGGACCGCGAGGGGCTGGTGCTACTGGTGAGCGTGGGCGTGTACGGGGTGGCGACGGCGGGCTTCGGGCTGGCGACGGGGTTCTGGGTGGCGTTCGTCTTCTACGCGCTGACCGGCGCGGCGGACACGGTGTCGACGGTCATCCGGGCCACGCTGCGCCAGACGCTCACGCCGGATCACCTGCGGGGGCGGATGGTGGGGTTCAACATGATGTTCTTCATGGGCGGCCCGCAGCTCGGCGAGCTCGAGGCGGGGCTGGTGGCGGCGCTGTTCGGGGCGCCGTTCGCCATCGCCAGCGGCGGCGTGGCGACGGTGGCCCTCACGCTGTGGCTGGCGTGGCGCAATCCGGGGCTGCGGGGGTATGCCAGCGGCCGCGGGG
>CAYQBA010000199.1:2938-7807 GCA_964415605.1 uncultured Anaerolineales bacterium
GCCGTCGGGCACCGGCTGGCGATCGACGAGGGGCTCGTCGGGCGCGTCGCCGCCGCCGGCAAGTCGTTGGTCAGCACCGACGTCGGTGCCGACCACCGCGCCGTCCGCCGGCGCTCCGACTGGGACGGCGACCCACCCGTCGCCGCCTTCCTCGGCGTGCCGCTCCGGCTCGGAGACCTCGTCGTCGGCGTCATCGAGCTGACCAGCCGGCGGCGCGACCACTTCACGCTCGACGACCGCCACCATGCCATCGTCCTGGCCGACGCCGTGGCGCTCCTCGTCGAGCAGACCCAGCTCGCCAGCCAGCCCCCGCCGGCCGCCGTCGAGGGCACGTCGCTCTCGGGCGACAGCCCGCTCGGGATGCTGACCGTCAACCAGCGCCTGCACGTCACCGCCGCCAACGCCACGCTGTGCCGGCTGGTCGGCCAGCCCGTCGAGGCGCTCGTCGGCCGGCCCGCCATCGCGGTCCTGCCGGTGCTCGGCCGCCCGCGTGCCCGCGACGCCTTCGAGGCCGCCCTGCGCGGCACGCCCGCCAACCTCGGCACGGCGCGCACCGTCGACCGCGACGGCCACGAGCTCGACCTCAACCTGTCGCTCATCCCGCGCGGCGACCCCGCGCGCGGCGTGGTCGGGGTGGTCGTGGTGGCCATCGACGTCACCGAGCGCGCGCGCCTCGAGGCCGAGCTGCGCGAGCAGAACGCGCGCGCCATCGAGGCCCGCGACCGTCTGCGAACGGTGGTCGAGGTCATCAGCCACGAGCTGCGCACGCCGCTGACGAGCGTGCTCGGCTACGCGCGGCTTCTTCACGACCGCCCCGACGCGCCGGCCGACCGGCGCGGCTATTGGGCGGAGATGGTTGCCGCGAAGGCGCGCATCATGGCCCGGCTCGTCGACGAGGTCACCGATCTCGCGCGGCTGGGCAGCGCGCGCTTTACCCTCCGCCGCGTGCCCACCGACCTTGGCGTCCTCGTCCGGCGCGTCGCCGGCGGGCAAGCCGCGCTCTCCGACCGGCACGCGCTCGACGTCGCCGTGGCGCCCGGGCTGCCCCCGATCGCGCTCGACCCCGACCGCGTCGAGCAGGTGCTGACCAACCTCATCACCAACGCGGTCAAGTTTTGGCCCGAAGGCGGGACGGTCGGCATCCGGGTGGCGCTCGACCCCGACCGCCGCCACGCCGAGGTGGCCGTGATCGACGGCGGCCCCGGCATCCGGCCCGAGCAGGCCGAGCGGATCTTCGAGCCCTTCCACCGCGCGCGCGACGCGACCAGCCGCGGCGTGGCCGGCACCGGCCTGGGTTTGGCGGTCAGCCGGGGCATCGTCGAGGCGCACGGCGGACGGATCTGGGTGGAGCCGGCGCCGGGCGGCGGCGCGGCGTTCCGGTTCACGCTGCCGGTCGCGGCCGAGTCGGACTGACCTTCACGGGCGTCGTCGTTCTCTCACGCCTCACCCCCCCGGGCACGGCAGGCTCGCCGCGATCCGCCGGTAGATCCCCGTCAGGTCGCCCGGGCTGGGCGCAAACGCGTAGTGCGCCGGCGAGCGCGCGAGCCCGCGCAGGAACGGCCCGTCCGCGTCCGTCCCCAACCCGACCGTGAACACCGTCACGCCCGACGCGCGGGCCTCGAACGCCAGCCGTCGGGTGCGCTCCTCGCTGCCCCCGGCCGGAACGCCGTCTGACAGGAGCACGATCACCCGCGGGCTGTCCGCCCGCGCGCGCCGGTCGAGCTCGAGGAGCGCCTCCTCGAGTCCCCGGTCGATGCGCGTCCCCACACCGCCCAGCATGCCGCCCAGCGCCCGGCTGACCGCCGCCAGGTCGCTCGTCAGCACGTACTCGCGCCGCGCGTCCGCCGCGAAGCTCACCAGGCCGACCCGGTCGCGCCGGGCGTCGACCTGTTCGATGAACCCTTGCGCCGCCAGGATGGCCGCCGCCAGCTTGCCGCCGTCCATCGACGACGACGTGTCGATGACCAGCATGATGTCCGCCCCCAGCCGGCTGTCCTTCGGCAGGCACAGGTTGCGGCTGAGGAACGGGAGGTAGGCCACCGTCGGCCGCGGCGGCCGGCGCGTCGGCGTGGCCGTCGGGGCGGCGCCGACGACGATCTCGGGGATGGGGTACGTGAACGCGAAGCGCGCGTTGTCCGCCGTGTAGCGCGCCACCGCCTCGGTGTTGGTCGGCAGCCGGCCGGTCCGGCGCGGAGTGACCTGCAGGCGCAGCCGGACGCCGCCCGCCGGCAGCACTCCCACCGCCCACACCAGCTGCCGCCCGCGCAGCTCGGCGGCGGGCACGGCCGAGCCCGGCACGTAGTCCACGTCCGGGCCGAGCTCGTCGGTGACCTCGACGTTGGTCGCCGTCACCCCTCCGATGGTCTGCGAGAGCTGGCGGTAGATCGGGTCGAGGTCCTCCGGCCGCGGGGCGTAGAAATAGCGCGCCGCCGCGCCGGCGATCTCGGTCAGGAGCACGCCGTCGACGTCGTTGGGGTCGCCCAGCCCGATGGCGTACGTCAGCGCGCCCCGCGCCCGGGCGCGCTCGCCGAGGCGTACGGCGTCGACGTACGGCTGGCCCTCGCGCGAGGGCTTGCCGTCGGTCATCAGGAGCAGCACCGGCAGCGCGCCTGGCCGGCCGGCCTCCGCCACGTGGCGCAGCGCCACGTCCAGGGCGCTGGCGATGTCGGTGCGGCCGTCGTGGCGGATGCCGTCGAGGATGGCCTGGACCGCCGCGCCGTCGCCCGTCAACGGCTGCTCGAGCGTCACGAGGTCGGAGAACGACACCACCGCCACCCGGTGGCGCGCCAGGTCCAGCCCCTGCACGAAGCTGCGGGCCGCGCTGCGGGCGCGCGTGAGCTTGTCGCCCGCCATGGAGTTCGACCGGTCGAGGATCAGCACGATGTCCGCCCGCGGCTCCGACCCCGGGCGGCAGGTGATGTTCAGCGTCAGCTCGATGGTGACCGGCTCGCCCAGCGCCACGCGGGTCGGCGCGGCCGTCTTGGTGCCGGTGGTGGTGCACGGCGACTGCGGGGTGGGCGTCGGCGTCGGGGTCTGCGGGATCCCGCTCGCGTCGTACACCAGCACCGCGTCGCTGGTCGCGTCGGCGACGTACAGCCGCCCGTCCGGCCCGCCGGCCAAGTCGCGCGGCGCGGCGACCCGCGCGCCGGGGGCCGGATCGGGCCGCCAGGCGTGCTCGAGGGCGCCGTCGGGGGTGTAGGCCGCGATCGTCCCGTCGAACAGCAGCGCGTACACCGTGCCGTCGGCGCCGACGCTGATGCGCTCGGCGCCGTTCCCCTCGCCCACGGACCAGCCGCCGCGGGGCGCGCCGCCGGCAGGGTCGAGCACGTCGATGCGGCCGTTGGCGCCGCCCGCGACGTAGAGGCGGCCATCCGGCCCGAGGTCGAGGTCGAGCGGCCAGGCATACGGCGGGTCGGCGATGGTGATCTGGGCGATCGGGTCGCGGCGGCTCTCGGCCATGTCGAAGACGTCGATGCGCTGGCGGAACGCGTTGGTGGCGTAGATGCGGCTGTCGGTGGCCGCCACGCCGCTGCCGCTGAGGCAGTCGCACACCTTGTCCCACATCCGCGCTCCCGCCGCCGACAGCCGGCGGAGGCGCACGTCGCCCAGGAGCGGGGTGTCGGCGACGAACAGCTCGCCCGTCGGCCCGACCCCGATCTCGGTGCCGGCGCCGTTGTCCAGCCGCTCCCGGAAGGCGCCGTCCGGGGCGTAGCGCCGTGCCAGCCGCAAGCCGCCGTCGACGAGGTAGACGCTGTGGTCGGGGCCGACGTCGAGCGCCAGCGGGCGCAGGAAGCCGGCGTGCCCCGTGGGGTTGGCCAGGGTCGTGGCCGCCGGCGCTAGCCCCGGCAGCGTGTACTGCCGGAGCCCCTGCCGCCCGTCCGCCGCGCCTTCGGCGGTGGTGAGTGCCAGCCGCCCGTTGCCGACGGCGATGCCCACACCCGGTGCGAACGGGTCGGGCGCGCCGCTGGGCAGCGTGGTCTCGACCGCGCCCGACGGCCCGAACACCGTCACCATCGCCCGCGGCGACGCGCCGTAATGCAGCCCGTAGACGCGCCCGGAGGCGCGGTCCACCGCCACGCCGGCGACGTCGCGCAGCGGGATGATCGACTCGACGGTGCCGGTGTCGAGCGCCCCGAACACCTGGATGCGGTCGTTGTTGGTGTCGGCCACCAGCACCCGACCGCCGGCGTCGACCGCCAGGTCCTCCGGCCCCTGCAGCCGTCCACGCCCGCTGCCGGTATCGCCCCAGCCCGCCCGCCACGCGCCGTCGGGCGTGAAGTGCTCCACCCGCCCCCAGGTGGCGTTGAGCACGTAGACGTCGCCGCTCGGCGCGACGGCCACGGCCTGCGGCACCAGGCCGTGGTCCGGCCCGGCGTGCTGCCACGTGCGCACCGGCGCGCCGGCCAGCGTGAACACGGCGATGCGCTTGTTGCCGCGGTCGACGACGTAGACCCGGTCGCGCGCCAGGTCGGCGGCCACGTCGGACGGCCCGATGAGCTGGCCGGCGCCGACGCCGCGCTGGCCGAACGCGCGCACGATGGTCCCCGCTGCGTCGACCACCGCGACGCGGTCGTGCCCCCGGTCAGCCACGAAGAACGTGCCGCCGGGCCCGGCATCGACCCCGCCGGGCTGGAGGAGCGCGCCGGCATCGTAGCTGGCGGGCCACACGGCGGTGCGGACCCAGGCCCGCCCGGCGCCCTGGGCGTGGGCCGCGGGCGCGGCCGGCGCGGCGCGCGGGTCCGGCGGGATCGTGGGGCCGGCGGCGAGGGCGGCGAGGGCGGCGGAGAGCACGGCGATGCCGGCGAGGCGGAGCGGGGTGCGGCGGCTGTTCATGGCTGTCATCCGTTGAGCTGGGGGCGGTGCCGGGGG
>CAYQBA010000200.1:0-7792 GCA_964415605.1 uncultured Anaerolineales bacterium
CGGCTACGCCGACATCTTCCTGCGCAACACCCTGGCCAGCGGCGTCGTGCCGCAGCTCTCGGCCGTCCTGGGCCCGTGCGCCGGCGGGGCGGTGTACTCGCCGGCCATCACCGACTTCATCGTGATGGTCAAGGACACCAGCCACATGTTCGTCACCGGTCCGGACGTCGTCAAGACCGTCACGCACGAGGACGTCACGTTCGACGAGCTCGGCGGGGCCGGCACCCACAGCCGCAAGAGCGGCGTCGCCCACTTCGCCGCCGCCAGCGAGGGCGAGGCGCTCGCCGTCCTGCGCACGCTGCTGTCGTACCTGCCGCAGAACAACATGGAGGACCCGCCGACAGTGCCGTGCGCCGACGACCCGCTGCGCACCGACCGCGACCTCGACGCCATCATCCCCGAGGAGCCGAACCGGCCGTACGACATGCGCGACGTCATCCGCCGCGTGGCCGACGACGGCGCGTTCTTCGAGGTGCACGAGCACTTCGCGCAGAATATCCTGGTCGGGTTCGGCCGGCTCAACGGGCGGTCGGTCGGGATCGTCGCCCAGCAGCCGATGGTCCTGGCCGGGGTGCTCGACAACGACGCCTCGATCAAGGCGGCGCGCTTCGTGCGCTTCTGCGACTGCTTCAACATCCCCATCATCACGTTCGAAGACGTGCCGGGGTTCATGCCGGGCCTCAACCAGGAGCACGGCGGCATCATCCGCAACGGCGCCAAGCTGCTCTACGCCTACTGCGAGGCCACCGTGCCCAAGATCACGGTCATCACCCGCAAGGCCTACGGCGGCGCCTACGACGTCATGAGCTCCAAGCACATCCGCGGCGACATCAACTACGCGTGGCCCACGGCCGAGATCGCGGTGATGGGCCCCGACGGCGCCGTCAACATCGTCTTCCGGCGCGAGCTGGCCGAGGCCGAGGACCCGGTGGCCCGCAAGGCCGAGCTCGTGGCGGAGTACCGCGAGCGCTTCGCCAACCCGTACGTCGCGGCGAGCTGGGGCTACATCGACGACGTCATCGAGCCGCGCGACACGCGGCCGCGGCTGATCAGCGCGCTCGAGATGCTGCAGAACAAGCGCGACACGAACCCCCCGAAGAAGCACGGCAACATCCCGCTGTAGGTCGAGCGGGGCCGCGCGGGCGCCGGGGGAGGCCGGGCGGTGGCGCCCCTCGGCCGCGCCGCCCCGCCCGGCTTGTGCCGCACCGCGCGGGGTGCTACCCTCTTCGCGCTGCGGTCCCGGACCACTCGACCGCTCCGGTCATGGCTGGGGAGCCCGACGCATGAGCTTCGAACACCTCATCATCCATTACGGCTACCCCATCCTGTTCCTCGGCGCCATGCTCGAGGGCGAGATGTTCGTCCTGGTGGCGGCCTACCTGGCCTACCGCGGCTACCTCAGCTTCCCCGGCGTGGTCGTGGTGGCGCTGGTCGGCACCTTCGTCGGCGACATGTTCTTTTTCTGGCTGGGCCGGACGCGCGGCGCCGCCTGGCTGGAGCGCCGACCCACCTGGCAGCCCGCGGCCGAGCGGGTGCGGAACATCGGGCACCGCCACGGCCTGCTCCTGGCCATCGGGTTCCGCTTCCTCTACGGCCTGCGCAGCGTGACGCCCTTCGTCATCGGCATGAGCGGCTTCCCGGTGCGGCGCTTCATGATCCTCAACACGCTCGGCGGCCTCTTCTGGGTGCTGATCATCACCGGCCTGGGCTTCACGTTCGGGCGCGCCTTCGAGCGGTTCGTGGACGACCTCCGCCGCCACGAGATGCGGCTGGTGCTGGCCATGGCAGCGGTCGGCGCCATCATCTGGGTCCACCAGCTCCGCCTGAGCCGCGCCCGCGCCCGCGACGTCCGCCGCCAGGCGGCCGAGCAGGCGTAGGGCGCCCGCCGCCGCGCCGCCGCCGTGTGTTACAATTCGAGATCGGGCACGCGCGGGGTGCGCGTGCGCCGGCAGGGGGAGGCATGCTGAAGAAGGTCTTGATCGCCAATCGCGGGGAGATCGCCGTCCGGATCATCCGCGCCTGCCACGAGCTCGGGCTGGACACCGTGGCGGTGTACTCCGACGTCGATCGGACGGCGCTGCACGTCCGCCGCGCCACCGAGGCCCACCCGATCGGGCCGGCGCCGGCGTCCGAGAGCTACCTGCGCGCCGACAAGCTGATCGAGGTCGCCCGGCGCAGCGGCGCCGACGGCATCCATCCCGGCTACGGCTTCCTCTCGGAGCGCGCCGAGTTCGCCGAGGCCGTGGCGGACGCGGGCCTGACGTTCATCGGGCCACCCCCGGCGGCCATCCGGGCGATGGGCGACAAGGTGCGCAGCCGGCAGGCGATGATCGCGGCCGGCGTCCCGGTGGTGCCGGGCACCGAGGTCGGGCTGACCGACGCCGAGGCGATCCGCGTGGCGCCGGAGGTCGGGTTCCCGCTGCTGGTGAAGGCCTCGGCGGGCGGCGGCGGCAAGGGCATGCGGCGGGTCGACGGCCCGGCCGCCCTGCCCGACACGCTCCAGGCGGCCCGGCGCGAGGCGCTCAAGGCGTTCGGCGACGACACGGTGTACCTCGAGCGGCTGGTCGAGGGCGCACGCCACATCGAGATCCAGGTCATGGCCGATCAGCACGGCAACGTCATCCACCTGGGCGAGCGCGAGTGCTCGCTGCAGCGCCGGCACCAGAAGGTGGTCGAAGAGTGCCCGTCGCCCGCCATGACGCCGGAGCTGCGCGAGCGCATGGGCGCCGCCGCCGTGGCCGCGGCGCGCGCCGTCGGGTACCACAGCGTCGGCACGGTCGAGTTCCTGGTGGACCGCGACGGGCGGTTCTACTTCCTCGAGATGAACACGCGGCTGCAGGTCGAGCACCCGATCACCGAGATCGTGACGGGGATCGACCTGGTCAAGCAGATGCTGCGCATCGCCGCCAACCGGCCGCTGCGCCTGCGCCAGGCAGACGTGGAATGGAACGGGCACGCCATCGAGTGCCGCGTCAACGCCGAGGACCCTTACAACAACTTCATGCCGAGCACCGGCCTCATCACGCACGTCATCGAGCCCACCGGGCCGGGCGTGCGGGTGGACAGCGCGATCTACGAGGGCGCCGAGATCGGCCTGTTCTACGACCCGCTCCTGGCCAAGCTGATCGTCGGCGGCCCCACCCGTGCCGACGCGATCCTGCGCATGCGGCGGGCGCTCGAGGAGTACCGGATCATGGGCGTCAAGACGACGCTGCCGCTGCACCAGAAGATCATGGACACCACGCAGTTCATCGCCGGGACGTACGACACGGGCTACCTCGAGGACACGTTCCGCATCCAGCACGAGGTGCGGACGGACCTCGACGGCGTGGCGGCCATCGCGGCCGCGCTCCTGGCCCACCAGCTGCGCGGCGAGGTCATCAACCGCCTGGCGCCGGCGGGCGGCCCCAGCGAGTGGAAGCAGCTCGGCCGCCGCATGGGCTTGCGCATGCCGTAGGCCGGGCCCTCGCGCCCGGCTGACCCGCCGGGGCGACCTTTGTCCCCGTCAGCGTGGCCCACCCCCCGTCAACAGGACGCCAGCCGAATGAAATACGTCGCCACCGTCAACCACAAGGACTTCAGCATCGACATCGACCGGCCGGGCGAGGTCGTGCTCGACGACGTCGCACGAGCGGCGGATCTGCGGGTCATCGCCGGCACGCAGCTTTACTCGCTTCTCCTCGACAACCACAGCTACGAGGTGTTCGTCGAGCGCCGCGAGGGCCTGTACTACGTGATGATCTCCGGCGAGCTGTTTACCGTCGACGTCGAGGACGCCCGCCTGAAGCAGCTCAAGGCGATGGGCGGCCTGGCCCACGAGGAGCATGACAGCGCCGTCGTGAGCGCCCCCATGCCGGGGCTCGTGGTCAAGGTCATGGTCGCGGCCGGCGACACCGTGGCCGAGGACCAGGGCCTGGTGATCCTCGAGGCGATGAAGATGGAAAACGAGATCCGCAGCCCGCGGGCGGGCGTGGTCCGCTCGGTGGGCGTGAGCGCCGGCAAGACCGTCAACCTCGGCGACCTCCTCGTCGTCGTCGAGCCGCTACCCGATGCGCCATGAACCGGGCCGGGCGTGCCCGGCCGCGAGGATCGGACCATGAACCAGCACGAGATCGTCTTCGACGGCGGCAGCCTCGGCAACCCGGGTCAGGGCTATGGGAGCTACCGCCTCCGGCAGACCGGCGGCGCGTGGTCCGCCCCCACCCGGCTGACGTTCGGCAAGGACGTCACGAACAACGAGGCGGAGTACCGCTCGCTCATCGCGGCGCTGGCGACGCTGGCGGCCGACGTGGGCGACCCGGCGACGGTGGCCGTCGAGGTGTTCGGCGACAGCCAGCTGGTGATCTACCACCTGCGCGGCGAGTGGAAGGTCCGCGCCGAGAACTTGAAGCCGCTGTTCCAGGCCGCGCTCGACGCGGCCAAGCCGTTCGGGCGCGTGACCTACACCTGGCAGCCGCGCGAGAAGTCGGTCAAGCTGTTGGGGCACTGAGGCGCATGGGCGGTTTGAAGGTCCGGCGCATCGACCACATGGCCATCGCCGTGGACAACCTCGACACGGCCCTGCCGTTCTTCACCCAGGTGCTCGGGCTGCAGGTCACCCACACCGACGTCGAGGAGGGCCAGGGCGTGGTCGTGGCGTTCCTGCCGATCGGCGACAGCGAGATCGAGCTGATCGAGCCGGTGCAGACCGACTCGGGTGTGGCGCGCTTCCTGCAGCGCCGGGGCGCCGGGATGCACCACCTGTGCCTCGAGGTCGACGACATGGATGCCGCGCTGGCGCACCTCCACAGGCACGGCGTGCGGTTGATCGACGAGACGCCGTACGTCGGCACGGGCGGCCGACGGATCGTCTTCATCCACCCCAAGAGCTCGCACGGCGTCCTGGTCGAGCTCTACGAGGCGCTGCCCGACGACCGGCGGCTGACGATGGACAGCCTCGAGGACCTGCGCCGGCGGCTGGCGGAGCGCGGGCGCGAGGCCAGCGAACGGGTGCGCGAGGCCGCCGACGGCGCCCGCGGGTTCATCGACGGGCTGCGGCGGCGGCGCGGCGAGCGCGAGTGAGGGGCGCCGGGCGAGGCCTGAGGCACCCGTAGAGCCTGCGCTTATCGGTGACAAGTATGAGCCTGGCGGCGGAGTCAAGCTGTCGGCGGGCGACTCTGGCCCCCCTAACCCCCACCCGCCTGCCAGGATGACACGGTTGACCGCTTCCACCGACCCTTAACATGTCACCGCTAGCCTTCGCGGAGGTCGGCGCTCGCCCCGGACGGCCGCTCCAGGCCCGGCGTGCCGCGCTTGACGTTCCCCGCCCTGCTTGCCGCGCTCGACGCCAAGCTGTACGTTACGCGCCCCGCCCCGCCTCCCCGTCGCCCTCCCGGCTCAGATACCCCTCCAGCGCCTCGATCGTCAGCTGCACGTTGACCGACGCCATGTGCGGCCGGAAGCCCAGCTGCGCGTTGATGGCCAGCATGGGGGCGTTGGACGAGGCGTTGTCGGTGGCGATCGTCACGACGTCCGGGAGCTCGGCGCGGGCGCGGCGCAACATGGCGGCCTTGAGCCACTTGCCCCGGCCCCCGCCGCGAAAGGCGTCGCGCACGCCGGTCAGACCCTGCTCGGCGAGGGTCGGGCGGCCGGGGATCCAGACGAGCTCCGTCAGGCCCGAGAGCGCGCCGTCGGTCTCCTGGATGACGGCCGAGATGTGCCGGCCGCCCAGGCGCTCGAGGTTGGCCTCGTTGCGCCGCAGGATCTCGGGCGTGAAGACGACCGCGCCGACGGCCAGCTCGCCGAGCGGCTGCTGGTTGAACGTCTCGGTGTAGAGCTCGGCGAAGGGGTCGGCGATGGCGTCGGGCAGGTGATCGAAGAAGGTCAGGCAGGCGTCCGGGGCGCGGGCCTGGCCCTCGGCGATCCAGCGGTCGACCATGGCCCAGTCGACGTCGGCGAGATCCAGGCGGTTCTCGCTCCCGGCCAGCGCGACCTCGGCGCCCACGGCCCGGGCGAAGGCCTCGCCGTCCGCCTCGGCCGTCGCGCCGATGACCACCGACTGACCGTGCGCGCGCATCAGGTCGCGCAGCCGCGCCAACCCGGCCCGGCCGATGCCCTGGTGGCGCCACGGCCCCAGCACCACGAGCTGGACGCGGCCGAGGGCATGGTTCTCGGCGTAGGACGGCGACGCGGGGTTGAGGCAGCCGTAGCTCATGCTGCCGATCTGCGCGCCGGTGGCGGCATCGAGGATGGCGAAGCGCAGCGACGTGAACTCGGGGTTGTCGGCCTCGTTGCGCGCGGCCTGCTCGAACGTGGCGTCGTCCATCAGCGGGTCGCCGGGCCGGAGCTCAGCGTGTCGCGCCCGGCGATAGGCGTGCAGCCGCGCCCACTCGTCGGCGGGCGCGGTGGCGGGATCGAACGGGACGAAGCGGGCGGTCATTCGCTGGTACAATAGCGGGGCGGCGGGTCGACGGCAAGTCCGGGCCATCGGCCCCACCCGCCGCCGCACGAAGAGGCAGACGAGGAGGCCGCCATGCTCACGCCGAATCGACGGGTCGAAGGGCTTCAGTGGGTTATCCTGGCGGCCATGCTGGCCGCCGCCGCCTGGGTCTGGCCGTCGGCGCCGGACCGCATCCCGGTGCACTGGAACATCGCCGGCGAGCCCGACCGCTACGGCGGCAAGGTCGAGGGGCTGTTGCTCGTGCCGCTCCTGGCGATGGGCCTCTACGTGCTGCTCCGCGTCCTGCCGCGCTTCGACCCCGCCCGCGACCGCTACGCTCGCTTCCAGGGCGCCTACGACACGCTGCGGGTGGGGATCCTGGCGGTGATGGCCGCGGTGTACGCCGTGATCGTGCTGTGGGTGGTCGGGCGGCCCGTCGACGTCGGGCTGGTCGTGGGCACGGCGGTCGGCGTGCTCATGGCGCTCCTGGGCTGGATCATGCCGCGGCTCGAGCCGAACTGGTTCGTCGGCATCCGCACGCCGTGGACGCTCTCCAGCCCCACCGCCTGGCAAAGAACCCACGCCGCGGGCCGGCCGGTGTTCATGCTGCTCGGGGGACTGATGATCCTGGCGGGCTGGCTCAAGGCGGCGTGGGCCTTCGGCGTGATGCTCGGTGGGCTCCTGGTCGGGACGCTGGCCCTCGTGGCCTACTCGTACGTCGTCTGGCGCGACGCGCCGGACCGGGTGCCGCCGGGCGGCGCCGGATGACGCGGCCGTGACGCCGGCACGGCGCTCCGGGCCACGTCGCCTGCGATGATCGGTGGAGACGCCCGCCACGCGGGGCGATGGGGCGGTCGCGCGTGCATCCGGCCGGTGCGGCGCGGCGGGCGCGCCTACCGGCCGGGCCCGGGCGCGCGATGAGGCGCGGCCTCGCGCTGGCCGTCGTCGCGGCTTTCGCGCTCCGCGTCGTCGCCGCCGGGCGCTTCCCGCCTGGGCTCTATCACGACGAGGCCCACTACGGTTTGGATGCGGCGGGCGTGCTGGCCGGGACCTGGGCGCTGTACTTCCCGGCCAACAACGGCCGCGAGCCGCTGTTCGTCTACCTCGTGGCGGGCGTCGTCGCGCTGCTCGGCCAGACGCCGGCGGCGCTGCGCCTGGCGGCCGCGTTCGTCGGCACGGCCGGCGTGGCGGCGGCCGGGGCATGCGCGGGGGCGCTGTTCAACCGGCGGGTCGGCGTGATCACGGCGTGGCTCGTCGCCGTCGCGCCATGGCCCGTGCTGCTCGGCCGCGTGGGCTTCCGGGCGGGAACGCTGCCGCTGGTCCTGGCGCTGGCCGTGGCCGCCACGGCGGCCGGCGCGCGGCGCGCCGACCGCC
>CAYQBA010000201.1:0-5255 GCA_964415605.1 uncultured Anaerolineales bacterium
TGCCGCCGGACCAAAAGGAGTCCCAGATCCGGTCGATCTGGTTCTTGATGTCGCCGGTGATCATGCGCTGGGTCTCACTCCATGTTTGGAATCATGCGTCGATGCTTCTGCCGCGCCGGCATTGAAGGGGGCAACCAACGAAGGCTCCTTGGAGTGCCCCTAACGCCCACGTTCAGCAGCCCGGCCCGCCTGAGTGGGCCGTGGGCCCCAGAGAACAACATGGCGGGCCGGGTCTGCTGCGCCGGATGGTTCGGCCTCACAGCCACAACTGGACCGCGAACCCTCGACGGCCTGCGGTCTCGACGAACCCCGCCAGCTCCCGCAGCTGTCCCCGCACCACCTCCGCATCGGCGGACAGACGGTACTCGACCGGCTCGGGGGCGAGCTGATGACTGCACACCCAGTCCAGTCGCCCTGGCGGCAGGCCGTCGGCCGCCTCCCGGAGCAACCTCCCGGCTGCGTGCAGTCCGGCCGGCAGCAGCTCCCCCTCCTCGAACGGCCCGAGCAGGCCGGCGTGCGGGAGGGCTGACAGCCGGTCGACCAGCCCGAGGTGGAGCAGGGCGTGGTACAGGCACTCAGGGATCGGGAGCTCGCCGTGCCGCTCATCGGCGGGCCGGTCGCGATCGGGCCGAACCCACCACGCCACGGCGTTCCCGCGGAACCCGGGCTGGCGGAGAGGGCCGCTGCTGTCGTGGTAGACCACGCGCATCCCGGCTCAAACCTCCGGGGCTGAACAGTCCATTTCACTAACCCGCATGACCCACCCCCTTCTGGTCCGATCTCAGCGCCGTCCCGCCACTCGAAGCGGGCCCCGCCGCGTGCCGCCACCTGCAGTTGCGTGGCAGCAGTGTAACCCATTCCTCAATGCCCGCGCAAGGCACTCGGCGCCGCGGTCCCACCCGCCGGCCGGCCTCACAGGCGCCACCATCCCTCGCCTCCCAAAAACTCGTCCAGGGAACGCCTGCAACTTTTCGCCGTCCGTCGGCGTTCAACATGCAGGCGCAGGCGTCGCAGACCTTGCCTGCCGGCGACTCGCCGGCCTGGCATCATGCCACCGTCGGCACCATCGCAGACCCGCAACCCGGCCCGTCAACCATCCATCCAACAAAGGAGATCAACCGGATCATGCAGCTCTGGCTCACGCCGTGCACCCAACCGGACTACCGCGTCCCACCCCCAGCCGCCTGCCCACGCGCCGGCTGCCCGGGGCGCCGCTTCCGGCTGCACCAAGCCGTAGCCAAGCCCGTCCGCGGCGTGGCCTCGCGGACCGTCCCCGCCCATCGCTACACCTGCCAGACCTGCCGCCGCACCTTCCGCGCGTACCCGCCCGGCGTCGATCGCGGCCACATCGCCGTCGGCGTCAAGCAATTCGCCACCGCGCTGCACCTCCTCGGCCTCTCGTTCCGCGACATCGGCCGCGCCCTCACCGTGCTCGGCGTCCCGCTGCGCAAGAGCCAGGCACAGACCGTCGTGGCCCCCAAGCTCAAGGGCCTCCGGCACCGGTCGATCGCGATGGCGCCCCTCTTGTCGCGGGTCACCGTCGACGACAGCCACGACAATCAGCGCGCGCATGTCTGGATCCACGGCCGCCCGCTCACCCTCCACCGGGCGCTCCACCGCGACGGCCGGGCCGCCCTGGTGATCGAAGACGTCGACCGCCAGACCCGCTACGCCGTCGAGCAGTGGATCCGCGCGACGCTGGCGGGTTTCGGCGTCGAGGCCCGCATCGTGTTCCCCACTGCCGCGCCCCGTCGTGGGGCCGGATATCGCCCCGCGGTGGACGCGGGCGTCGCGGCCGGCGACGTCGATCCCGTCGATGACGACGGCGCCGTTGACGCCGTCACGCTTGCCGAGTCCTCCGCCGATGCCACGGTCAAGGTCACCGCCGCCGCGTTCGCGCCCGATGCCGCCAATGTCCTCGCCGTCCGTGGTTCCGCCGTCGGTGAAGCGGCCATCGGCGCGGCTGTCTTCGCGAGCACCGCTGCCAGGCCACCGACGGCATCGATGCTGCCCGGCCGATTGACGATACCGCGATGCTCGCGATGGCGGCTGCCCGCCCGCCCGCGGACATCCCACTCGAACCCATTGCCTGAGGACCACGGCCAAACGCTCTCCAAGGGCTTCTAGCACACCACCGCTGAGATAGTTCCCCCCGTTATCGGGGGTTTGGGGGGGCCAATCCCCCCCCACCCGCCGGACACTCCCGCCAACCCCCCATGCCAACCACCGTCCAATCCCCATCAGGATCGCCCCCCAAACGACACGGGCGGGTCGCCCGAAAGCGACCCGCCCGTGGGAGGATCCGATGATCCGCGCGTTCTCGAACGCCGGCCTAGTTCAGATAGGCCTTCAGCATCCGCGCCCGCGTCGGCTGGCGCAGCTTGCGCAGCGCCTCCTTCTCGATCTGACGGACCCGCTCGCGCGTGAGGCCGAAGATCTTCCCGACCTCCTTGAGCGTGTAGGCCCGGTGCCCGCGCAAGCCGTAGCGCAGCTCGAGCACGCGCTGCTCGCGGGCCGTCAGCCCCTGCAGCACGTCCTCGACATCGCCCCGCAGCAGGTCCAGCGACGCCGACTCCAGCGGGTCCTCGCTGGCCTCGTCCTCGATGAACTGCCCGAGCTCGCTCTCACCCTCGTGCCCCACCGGCTTCTCGAGGCTGATGCTGCGCCGGCTCGCCTTGAGCGCCAGCTCGACCTTGGTGATGTCCATGTCGAGCTCGTGGGCGATCTCCTCCGGCGTCGGCCGCCGCCCGAGCTCCGTCTCCAGCGCGTGCGCCACCGCGTACACCTTGCGGATCCGGTCGTTCATGTGCACCGGCACCCGGATCGTGCGGCCCTGGTCCGCCAGGCCGCGCGTCAGCGACTGCCGGATCCACCACGTGGCGTACGTGCTGAACTTGTTGCCCCGCCGCCAGTCGAACTTCTCGACCGCCCGCATCAAGCCCAGGTTGCCCTCCTGGATCAGGTCCAGGAACGGCACCCCCTGCCCCAGGTAGCGCTTGGCCATGCTGATCACCAGCCGGCTGTTGGCCTGCGTCAGCTCCTGCTTGGCCAGGTCGCCGTCCTGCACCAGGTGCTCGAGCTCCGTCCGCGCCCGGCCGCTCACCTGCTCGCGCCGCGCGCCGTCGTCCAGCACCTGCGCCGCCTCGCGCCCCTTTTCGATGCGCTTGGCCAGCTCGATCTCCTGGTCGGCGTCGAGCAGGTCGATCGTCCCGACCTCGCGGAAGTAGAGGCTGATCGAGTCGTCCGAGTCGATGCCCTCGAAGTCCACGCGGTGCGACGGCATCAGCTCGGCGTCCGCCATGTTCACCGTCTCGTAGTCGAGCTCGATGCCCTCTTCCTCGATCATCTCGTACGCCGTATCGAGATCCTCGGCCGCTTCCGGCCAGATCTCGAGGATGTCGGCCGTCGTCAAGTGACCCTGCTCCTCGGCCCGCTGGAGCAAGGCATCCAACACGTTGTCGTCGATCACACCTTCAAGCCTTGTCCACATGGCGTCTCACCCCTTACATCGCGCACAGCTTCAACGACCCACACCGGCCAACGGTTCGGGACGGCCTTCACACAAAAAGGCCCACCTGCGTTCGAGCAGTGGGGCCAAGAACGGTGACGGTCGACCGAACTGCGTATCATGTGACTTTAAGAGACCCACAGCATACCACGCGCATTCACGCCTTGTCAAGGGTTTCGGCCGCCCATCCTGGGGGTTTTCACCCTGCCGTTACCTGGCCCGCGGAACCCCGTGATCGCGGCCCGACCACGCGTCCGCCCGGCCCCCGCTGGGACCGTCGCCCGCATGGGCGCGGCGGTCGCGTCGCATCCCATTGTAATAGACAGCGGCAGCAAAGCGATCTTACATTCATGTTAACAAACGCGGCAGCGGGGGCCATCGTAACGCCCGTTGCTTAACCTACGATGAGAGCGCGCGCTCCCCCGCCGCCCACTGCAGCGTGTACAGCCGGTGGTAGACCCCGCGCCGCTCGATCAGCGCCGCGTGCGTGCCCTCCTCCACGATCCGCCCCTGGTCGATCACGACGATCCGGTCCGCGCGCGTGACCGTGCTCAGCCGGTGCGCGATGATGAACGCCGTCCGCCCCGCCAGGAGCCGCTCAAGCGCCTGCTGGATCACCTGCTCCGTCTCGGTGTCGATGCTCGACGTCGCCTCGTCCAGGATCAAGATGCGCGGGTCCGCCAGGAGCGCGCGCGCGAAGGCCAGGAGCTGCCGCTGCCCCACCGACAGGTTGACGCCGCGCTCGCCGACCTCGGTGGCGTAGCCGTCCGGCAGCCGCATGATGAAGTCGTCCGCGCCGACCGCCGCCGCGGCCGCGCGGACGGCCTCGTCCGTCGCATCCAGCCGCCCGTAGCGGATGTTGTCCGCCACGCTCCCGCTGAACAGGAACGTCTCCTGCAGCACGATCCCCATCTGCGCCCGCAGGCTCGCCTGCGTCACCTCGGCCAGCGGGTGCCCGTCGATCGTCAGGCGGCCCCTCTGGATGTCGTAGAAGCGGCCGATGAGGTTGATCATGCTGCTCTTGCCGGCCCCGGTCTCGCCGACGAACGCGACCGTCGTGCCCGGCGGCACGTCCAGCACGATGTCCTTCAGCACCGGCGCGTCGCCGTAGCCGAACCACACGTGGTCGAACGCCACGTGGCCCCGGATCGGCGGCAGGGGGTAGGCGCCCGGCTTGTCGCGGACCTCGGGAGTCAGGTCCATCAGCTCGAACACCCGCTCGCTGGCCGCCATCGTCGCCAGGAGCTGGTTGTAGCGGCGCGACAGCTCGCGGATCGGCTCGAAGAAGCGGTCGACCAGGAGCGCGAACGCCGTCAGGTCGCCCGCGGAGAGCGTGCGGTCGCCCGCCAGCGCCCCGTAGGCCAGCACCAGCCCCACCGCCACGGCGCCGAGCACGTCCACGGTCGGGAAGAACAGCGCCGAGAGCCGCGCCGCGCGCAGGTTGGCGTTCAGGTGCCGCCGGTTGAGGTTGTCGAAGATGCCGCGGTTCGTCGGCTCGCGCGTGTAGCTCTGGATCACCCGCATGCCGGTGACCGTCTCGTTGAGGTAGCCGTTGATGATCGCGATGCGCCGCCGCACCTCGCGCCACGCGTCGCGCGCCCGCGCGCTCCACGCCCGCGTGAGGAGCACCATCGGCGGCAGCACGATCATCGTCAGGAGCGTCAGCCGCGGGTTGCGTGCCGCCATCGTCAGGAGGATGAACGACAGCAGGAACACGCTGCGCGCCGCGCCGACGATCGACCACGTG
>CAYQBA010000201.1:5355-7745 GCA_964415605.1 uncultured Anaerolineales bacterium
GAGGATGAACGACAGCAGGAACACGCTGCGCGCCGCGCCGACGATCGACCACGTGACGAACTCCTGCAGCACGCTGACGTCGCCCGTGATCCTGCTCATCAGCCGCCCGACCTTGTAGGTGTCGTAGAACCGCATGCTGAGCGTCTGGAGGTGCGCGAAGAGGGCGATGCGGATGTCCACCACGATGCGCGTGCCGACGTCCGCCAGGATGTAAAGCCGCGCCCGGTTGGTCGCCCACTCGACGGCCATCACGCCGAGCATGAGCCCGGCCAGCCGCGCGAGCCGACCGCTTGCCGCCGCGTCGCCGCCCGCCCCGGCCGCGGCGGCGCCCCCCCCCCCCCCCACGAGGTTCGGCACCGCCACCGACGCCGCGCTGGTCAGGCTCATGAGGAGGACGGCGGCCACGAGCCGCCGGCGGTAGGGCCGCACGTAGCCCATCAGCCGGCGGAACAGCGGCGCGTCGAACGACTTGAAGCGCTGGCTGGCCTGCTCGCTGTCGAAGATCTCGTCGAGCGTCGGCCGCTGCCGGCCCGGCGCCTCCCCGCCGGTCTGGGCCGCACTCAAACCCGGCCGGCCGCGCGCGGTGTCCGGCGCCACGTCCGACGTGTCGCGCGGCGCGCCGGCCCCGCCGCCCCGGCCCGGCGCGGGCCGGGTCATCGGGGGATCTCCGCCGGCCGCGTCATGCGCCGATCTCCGTGGGGCGGGTCAGCGCGCGATCGCCAGTCGGCCGCGTCATCGCTCGGCCTCGGCCAGCCGCTCCTGATCGCGCAGCTGCAGCTCGTAGATGCGTGCGTACAGCCCGCCGGCCGCCACCAGGTCGGCATGCGGGCCGCGCTCGACGATCCGCCCGTGGTCCATGACCAGCACCACGTCGGCGTTCTTGAGCGTCAGCAGCCGCTGGGCGATGATGAACGTGGTGCGCCCGCGCATCAGCTCCGCCAAGGCGGCGCGGATCTCGTGCTCGGTCTCGGTGTCGACCGCGCTCATGGCGTCGTCGAGGATGAGGATGCGCGGCTGCATGATGAGCGCCCGCGCGATGGCCACGCGCTGGCGCTGCCCGCCGGAGAGCGTCACGCCGCGCTCGCCGACGATGGTGTCGTAGCCGTCGGGCAGCGCCTGGATGAACCCGTGCGCCCGGGCGGCGCGCGCCGCGGCCTCGACCGCCGCCGTGTCGGCGTCGAGGCAGCCGTAGGCGATGTTGTCGCGCAGCGTGGCCGAGAAGAGGAAGGTGTCCTGCAGGACCATGGCGATCTGCCGGCGCAGGCTCTCGAGCGTCACGTCGCGCACGTCGTGCCCGTCGACGCGCACCGCCCCGCCCGCGACGTCGTAGAAGCGCGGGACGAGGTTGACGACGCTGGACTTGCCGGATCCCGTCGGCCCGAAGAGCGCGACGACCTGGTTCGGCTCGGCCTCGAACGTCACGTCGTGCAGCACCGGCCGCTCGCCGTACCCGAAGTCGACGTGGTCGAACGTCACCCGCCCCGCCAGCGGCGGGAGCGCCAGCGCCCCGGGCCGCTCGACGATGTCGCTCGGGGTGTCGAGGATCTCGAACAGCCGCCGCCCCGCGGCCACGGCCTCGCTCGAGCGGTTGACCAGGAACCCCAGGTTTTGCGTCGGGGCGCCGAGGAGGGCGATCCAGAACGTGAAGCTGACGAGCGTCCCGGGCGTCACCGCCCCGTCGACGACCAGCCGCCCGCCGTAGGCCACGGTGGTCAGCATCGCCAGCGCGACGATGGCGTTCATGGTCGGGAAGAAGTCCGCGAACGCGGCGATGGCGCGCGTGCGGCGGCGGTAGAAGTCCTCGTTGGCCTCGGTGAAGCGCGTGACCTCCCAGGCCTCGCGGGCGAACGCCTTGACCACGCGCATGCCGGTGAAGTTCTCCTGGGCGCGCGTGCCGATGACGCCTTCCTGGTCCTGCACGGCCTTGAAGCGCGGCTCGATGACCTGGCCGAAGCGCAACGTGACGAAGACGAGGAGCACGAGCGGGGAGAGCGCGACGACGGCCAGGGCGGGCTCGGCGCGGAACAGCACGACGGCCACGGACGCAAACAGGATGGGCACGTTGACGGCTTCGAGCAGGCCCTCGCCGAGGAACGTCTGGACCTTGCTGATGTCGCTGATGGCGCGGCTCATCAGGTCGCCGCTCTGGGCGCGGTCGTGGAAGCCGAACGAGAGGTGCTGGAGGTGCGCGAAGAAGCGGTTGCGCACGTCGTACGCCACCCGCTGGCTGAGCCACGCGCCGAGGTACATCTCGGCGAACCCCAGGACGCCGCGCACGAGCGCGATGGCGACGATGGCCACGGCGGCGGCGAGCAGGATCTCGCGCCCGGCGCCGTCCGCGCCGCCCAGCAGCCGCGCGATCGCCGGGGCCCACGCGGCGAGCGGGCCCG
>CAYQBA010000202.1:0-7700 GCA_964415605.1 uncultured Anaerolineales bacterium
CGGCGGCTCGGGCTTGTCGGTCGGCGCCGGCGGCGGGTTGGTCGGCGGCGGGGCCGCCGTGGGCGGCTTGTCGCGGTCCCGGCGGCCCTGGCCGCCCCCGCCGGGCGCCGGGCTGGCCGTTGCGGCGGGCTCGAGCGTGGCGGTCTCGACGGCGGTCGGCGGCACGGGCGTCCACGTGATGCGCGGCCGGTAGGGCTGCGTGGCGGTGGCCGGCTCCGGGCCGAGGCTGACGGCGATCTGGACCGTCGTGTCTGCGGCCACCGTCACGCCCGCGTCCGGATCTTGGCTGATCACGAAGCCCGGCGCCACGGTCGAGGAGTGCTGCCGGATGGTGTCGACGCCGAGGTAGTGGCCGCGGATGAGCTGTTCGGCGTCGTCCTGGGTGCGGCCGACCACGTCCGGCACGGCGATGGGGGTCGGCGTGACGGGCGTGGGGGATTCGGCGGGCGCGGGGGCCGTGACCGACGGGATCGCCGTGGCGGGGGCCGGCGTCACGAGCGGCACGGCGTGTGCCATCTGGGCCGTGGGCGCCTCGGGGGCCGGTGCGCGGCGCAACCGGGCCACGCCATCGTTCAGCACGCCGAAGATCTCCCCACGGAACAAGACGAGCGCGGCCAGGAGCGCCAGGGTCCCGGCGCCGAGCATCACGGTGGGCCACGAGATCTCGGGCATTGGCATGGCCGGGGCGGGCATCGCCACCGGCTCGAACGGCCGCACGACCAGCGCGGTCATGTCGTCGGCGGCGCCGGCAGCGCGGGCCCGCGACACCAGCTCACCGGCACTGGCATCCGGGGCGCCATGCGCGACGATCTCGGCGATTCGGTCGTCGGGCACGTGGGCGTAGACGCCGTCGGTGCACAGGACGATCTGGTCGGCCGGCCCAAGCGGGATGCCGTCGGATACGACGGGGTGAGGCGCCGCCGCTTTCCCGAGCTGGGCCGTGCCGTCCGACGCGTCGTCGGTGAGCCGGAAGGCCCGGCCGTCGCGCACCAGGTAGGCCCGCGCGTCGCCGACGTGCCCGACGATCAGCTCGTCGCCGCGGACGACGACCGCCACGGCCGTGACGCCCGCGGCCGGGTCCGGCTGGTCGGTGAGGGCTTCGCGCAGGGCATGGTCGGCCACGAGGAACGCGCTGGCCAGCGCGTCGGCGCGGCCGTAGGCCCGCACGGCGCCATAGTACGATCGCACGAGCGTGCGGATGGTCTGATCCGCGAGCGCGGTTCCACGTTCGCCGCTGCCGGCACCATCGGCCACGACGTAGATGCTGCCGGCGAGGTCGGACAGCCGCAGGTCGTCCGGCCGGTAGAAGCCGAGCTTGTCCTGGTTGACCGCCCGGTTGCGGCCGTGCTCGCTGGCGTAGCCCAGCAGGGGGTCGGTTCGTGCGCTCACGTCAGCCTCGGATCTGGGACGCGGGTCGGCATGGGCATGGGTACGGCTCGCCGGCGCGCGCTTCGCGAAGTGTAGTTGAACCCAAACAAGGCGGTCAAGGCACGCGACCGGCGAAGGCGGGCGGCGAGGGGCCGCACGGATGTGCGAATGGCTATGCTATAATGATGTGGACAATCTTCTGAATCGCGAGAGGAGCACGCGTTTGGCGAACCCGGAGGACAAGCTCGAGATCGAAGGGGTGGTGACCGAGGCCCTGCCCAACACCATGTTCAAAGTACGCCTCGACAACGGCCACGAAGTGCTGGCCTACTTGTCGGGTCGGATGAAGAAGTACTACATCAAGGTGCTGTTGGGTGATCGCGTGCGGGTGGAGCTGACGCCGTACGACCTCACGCGCGGTCGGATCACCTATCGGCACAAGGCGCAGGCGGCGGTCCGCGTCGAGTCGTGACGTGACGGCGTCCGCCAAGTTGAACCCGCGGGTCCGAGGCGTGGGTCGCGGGGGAGAGACGGACCGCGACCCGCCCGCGTGGCGCGGGCCGGGCGCGGCCCGGCGGCACGCGCCCGTGGGGGTCATCTGCCTCGTGCTCAGCCTTGCCGGGTGCACGCGGGCACGTCCTTTCCCCACCGGGGTGACGCCGGCCACGGCCTTGCCTTCCCCGGTGGCCGCGGTGGCCGCCCCGGAGCCGACCTCTGTCGTCCAGCTGGTCGAGCCGACCGCCGGGATCACCGTGACGTCACCGATTCGGCTCAGCGGGGTGGCGCAGCTGGCGCCCGGCCGGGCGCTTGCGGCCCAGGTGTTCAGCCGATCTCCGGACGGCGGGCTGCGCTGGCGCGGGAACACACGTCTCGATGTGGGGTCCGACGGTCGCTTCTCTGGCACCGTGACCTACACGCTCCCCATCGCCAGCCCCGGGCTGCTCGAGCTGGCCGTGATCGACGCGGCCAACGGCCGCGTCGTCGATCGCCGCGCATCAGAGATTGCGCTCACCTCGACCCCTTGACCTCGTGCCCGCGCGTGCCGGGTCTCTGGTCGCATGAACCACGCCACCGCGGCCGCCGACCGGGCGCCGGCCGTGTCCGCATCGGGCGTCGTCTGCCGGTTCGGACCCTTGACGGCGCTCGACCGCGTCGACCTCGACGCCCCGCCGGGGCGAGTCACGGTCATCCTCGGCCCCAACGGCGCCGGCAAGACCACCCTGCTGCGGGTCCTGGCGACGCTCGTGCGCCCTGCCGCCGGCACGGTCCGGGTGGCCGGCGCCGACGCGCTGCGGGCGCCGGCAGCCGTGCGCGCCCGGATCGGCGTCGTGATGCACCGGCCCTTGCTGTATCCCGACCTGACCGTGGCCGAGAATCTGGGCTTCTTCGCCCGCCTGTACGGGTTGGACGACCCTCGGGCGCGGACGGCCGCGGCGCTGGACGCCGCTGATCTGACGGCCCATCGCGACCGCCCGGTGCGCACGCTGTCGCGGGGGATGGCGCAGCGCGCCGCCATCGCCCGCGCGGGGCTGCACGACCCCTCGGTGCTGCTGCTCGACGAGCCGTATGCCGGGCTGGACCCGCGGGCCGCCGACCGGTTGGATGGTGCCCTCGCGGCGCATGCCGCGGCGGGCCGCGCCGTGGTGGTCACCCTGCACGATCTCGAACGGGCCGCCGCCCTCGCCGGCCCCCTCGTCGTCCTCCGCCGCGGCACCGTGGCGTGGGCCGGCGAGGGCGGCGGCATCGATCGCGCCGGGCTGCGCGCGATCTACGAGCGGGCCGAGCGGGGCGAGTCGATGCCCGCGGCCCCGTCGCGGGCCCACATCGCAGCGCCCGCGACGCCTCCGGAGCGCGGCCGGTCGCCTGCGGCGGCCCGTGGCGCACCGTTCGCCGCGGCGGTCGGCGAGATCGTGCGCAAGGACGTGCGCGTCGAGCTGCGTGCCCGCGAGGCGGTGCTCCCGGTCGCGGTCTTCGCGCTGCTCGCGATCGTGGTCTTTCAGTTCAGCCTCCCGCGCGATCCGGCGTCCGGCATGCTGGTGGGCGCGCCCGGGGCGATCTGGATCGCCCTGTTGTTCGGCTCCTCGCTCGGCTTGACCCGGGCGCTGGGCGCCGAGGTCGACGGCGGGGGGATGACGGGCCTGCGCCTGGCACCGGTGGACCCGGGCGCGATCTTCGTCGGCAAGTGGCTGGCCGGCTATGCTTTCGGCCTAGTCGTGGCCGCGATGCTGGTGCCGGCGTGCGTCGTCTGGTTGAACCTGGCGCCTGCGGCCGTGCCGGCGCTGATGGGGTGCGTGGCGCTCGGGCTGGCGGGGTGGACGGCGGCCGGCACGCTGATGGCGGCGGTCGCCGCCGGGACGCGGGCCCGGGAGGTGTTGCTGCCGCTGGTGCTCTTCCCGGCGGTGCTGCCGCTCCTGATCCCGGCTGTTCAGGCCACCACCGCGCTGCTCGGGCTGGACGACGGCGGCACGGCCGTGTGGCCGCTGCTGGCGCTGATGGCGGCGTGCGACGCGGTGTTCATCGTCCTGGGCTTCCTCTTGTTTCCGATCGTCGTGGAGGGATGATCATGACCGTTGACGCGAGTGTGCCCGCACGGCGAGGGCGCATGACCGGTGGCGCTGGCCGCGCCGAGATCACGCTCGGCGCCCTGGCCGCGTGCTTCACCTTGCTGGGGCTCTACACGGCCGTGTTCGTGGCGCCCGCCGAGCGGGTGCTGGGTGAGACGATTCGCATCCTCTACGTCCACGCGGGCGCCGCGTGGACGGCCTACCTGGCCTATGCGGTCACCGCCGCCGGCAGCATCCTCTACCTGTGGCGCCGCGACCGGCGCTGGGACCGCGTCGCGGTGGCGTCGGCCGAGCTGGGGGTCGTCCTGACGGCCGTGACGCTCGGCACCGGGATGCTGTGGGGCAAGGTGGCGCAGGGCTGGTGGTGGCGCTGGGACGACCCCCGCCTCGTCATCACGCTGTTCATGGGCTTCCTGTACGTGGCCTACCTCGTGTTGCGCCAGTACACCCACGGGGAGCCCCAGGCCCGGCTTTCGGCGGTCCTGGCGATCGTCGGGCTGCCGGTAATGATCCTCAACCACTTCGCGGTGACGCTCTGGAACCGCTATCACCCGCGGCCGATCTTCGGCCGGCCCGACGGTGCGGCGGTCGAAGGCGCGTCGTCCGAGTGGATCGTCTACGCCTTGCTGCTGTCGTTCGTGGCGTACACCGCGCTCTACCTGCACTTCATGCTGGGGCGGATCCGGCTCGAGGCCGAACGCGACGCCGCGGCCGCGGCCTGGGCGGCGGGCGAGGGCTGATCGATCGCCTGCCGGCGGCGAGGTGCCGACGCGCGTCGATCGATCGCGATTTGCCTGCCGACGGCGCGACTCCGGGAGCGCGAACCACGCGCCGTGCACGTTGACGCCGCCGCGCTTCCCCCGGTATACTCCGCCGGTCGTGTCCGGCCGCGCGGCGTCGGTGCTCCGCATGGCGCTTGACCCGCGCCGGCCCGCGCGACGTTGGCGGCTGATTCGATGACCGCAAGGCAAGGAGGCGAAAGACCATGCGTGTGCGACGTTCGACCCGGGTGACGATGCTGCTGGCCGGGCTGCTGGCCACCTCCGCCTGCGGCCCCGGCCAGCCCGAGGCGCCAGCCGACACGCCCGCGGAGCCCGCCGCGGATGCCGCCCCCTCCGCCATGGCTGGCGACGCCGCTGCCGGCGGCGCGCAGATGACGGCCGCGACCGCGGCCCCACCCGACGCCGCGGCGGCCGCGGCGGGGGCGGCGGCCGTGACGGGCGGGCGCCTCAAGGTCGTCCAGGACCGCGGCAAGCTGGTCTGCGGCGTCAACGACCAGCTGCCGGGCTTCGGCTCGCTGAGCCCGGACGGGACGTATGCCGGCTTCGACGTCGACTTTTGCCGTGCGATCGCCGCCGCGGTGCTGGGCGATGCCGCGGCCGTGGAGTTCCGGCCGCTGACCGCCCAGCAGCGGTTCACCGCCCTTCAGACCGGCGAGGTCGACGTGCTGATCCGCAACACCACGTGGACGCTCTCGCGTGACACCCAGAACGGGCTGGACTTCGGCCCCACCACGTTCTACGACGGCCAGGGCGTCATGGTGCGCAAGGACGCCGGCGCCAAGACCCTGGCGGACCTCAACGGGGCGACGATCTGCGTCACGTCGGGCACCACGACCGAGAAGAACCTCGAGGACGCCATGCGCGCCGAGGGGGTGACCTACACGCCGGTCGTCCTCGAGACCCCCGACGATCTCATGAACACGTATGACCAGGGTCGCTGCGACGCCGTGACGGCCGACCGCTCGGCGCTGGTCGCCCGGCAGCCGACGCTGCTCGAGCCGGCGGCCCACGCCATCCTCGAAGCCACGCTCTCCAAGGAGCCGCTCGGCCCGGCGGTGCTGCAAGGCGACGCCCAGTGGGCCGATGTCGTGCGCTGGGTGGTCTACGGCACCATCGCCGCCGACGAGCTCGGCATCACGTCCCAGAACGTCGACGAGTTCATGGCCAGCGACAACCCCGAGATCCGGCGCATGCTCGGCGCCGAGGACAAGCTCGGCGAAGGGCTCGGGCTGGCGAACGACTACCTCGTGACCGTGTTGCGCGCGGTGGGCAACTACAGCCAGATCTACGATCGCAACCTCGGAGTCGAGACGTCGATCGACCTCGAACGTGGGCTCAACCAGTCGTGGGAGGCCGGTGGCCTGCTGTACAGCCCGCCGTTCCGCTGAGCCGTGGCCCCGGGTCGGGCCGGCGTGACGGCGCGCGCGGCCCCGTTCTGGCGCGACGAGCGGGTGCTCGCGTGGCTGGCGCAGCTCGCGGTGGCCGCCATCGTGCTCGCCGTGCTCGGCTACGGTGTGCGGTCGATGGTGGCGGACCTGCAGGCCCGCGGCCTCGCGCCGGGGCTCGGGTTCCTCGGCAACACCGCCGGCTTCCGCATCGGCGAGGGCCTCGCGTTCGACGGTGCCACCGACACCTATGCCCGCGCCTTCGGCGTCGGCCTGGTCAACACGGCGCGCGTGGCGGTGGCCGGCATGGTGTTGGCCACGGGGCTGGGGCTGGCAATCGCCCTGGGCCGGCTGTCCGGCAACCCGCTCGTCGAGCGCCTGTGCCTCGCGTACGTCGAGGTCTTCCGCAACACGCCGCTCGTGGTGCAGCTGATCTTCTGGTACCAGGGGGTCGTGCTCCGGCTGCCGCCGATCGGGGACAGCCTCGCGATCGGGGCGGCCGCCGCGGCGGGCGGCGTCCAGGCGCTGGCCGACGGCGCCGCGCCGCGCGGCGCGTGGGTCTTCCTCAGCCAGCGCGGCCTGGCCCTGCCGGCGCTGACGGCCGATGGGATCGTCCTCCCGTCGCTGTCGCGGTTCAGCTACACCGGCGGCACCGTCGTGTCGCCCGAGCTCGCCGCGCTCTTGATCGGGCTCGTGGCCTACACGGCCGCCTTTGTGGCCGAGGTGATCCGCGGCGGGATCCTGGCGGTGCCGGACGGCCAGCGTGAGGCGGCGCGCGCCCTCGGCTTGCACGAGGCGCAGCTCATGCGGCGCGTGGTGCTGCCCCAGGCGCTGCCGGTGATCGTGCCCCCGATGACCAACCAGTACCTCAACCTTGTCAAGAACTCCTCGCTGGCGATCTACGTCGGGTTTCCGGACCTGTTCAACGTGAGCCTCACCATCGGCAACAACACCGGCCAGTTCGTCGTCGTGACGGCGCTGATCATGGCGGTGTACCTCGGCCTCAGCCTGATCACCTCGCTGGTCATGAACGTCTACAATCGCCGCGTGCAGGTCGTCGCGCGATGACGGCCGCGCCCCGGCTGGTCCGGCCACGCGGCGGCGTGGCCGCCCTGGCCGCGCTGCGACTCGCCGTGGCTCGGCGGGGCCGGGCCTGGGTGCTGTGGCAGGCGGGACTCACCGCCGCCGGCGCGGTGTGCGTGTGGATGGTCGCCTCGGCGGCCGTGCGGTGGGCGCTCGACACGGCGGAGTGGTCGGCCGTGTCGGCCAACCTGCGCCTGTTCGCGGTGGGCGCGTTTCCGCCCGAGCAGGCGTGGCGCGCCGGCGCGGTGCTGGCCATGGTCGCGTTCGGCATCGGGCTGGGCGCCTCGACATGGGGCGGCGCGGCGCGTGACCTCGCGCGGCTCACGCTCGTGGGGCTCGTGGGGCTCGCGGCGCTCCCGGCGCTCGCACCGCTGGTCCACGGCGCCGGCAACGGCGAGCTTGCCGGGCTCCTCGCGGCGTTCCGGGGGGCAACCGCCTGGGCCGTGGCCGGCCTTGCCGCGTGCGGCACCGGTTGGGCCGCCGGCCGCGGCTTGGCCCGCCGGGTGGGCGGGCGCGCC
>CAYQBA010000203.1:0-7664 GCA_964415605.1 uncultured Anaerolineales bacterium
GGGCGGCGTGGCGCGGGGGCGCCCCTCGGGGGGGCCGCCCCCGCGCCGGCCTGGGCGCTGGTGGCCGGGGCAGGCGACGCGGCCGGGACGGCGGGAGTGAGGGCGCCGGCCGCGCCGGTCGTCGCGCCCACAGCGGTGCTGGCGAAGGGCTCGGCGCCGACGCCGGCATCGGCCCCGGTGCGAGCGCCGGTGACGGCCCGGCCGGCGTCGCCGAGGCCCGGCGCGACGACCGCTCGACCCCCGTCCGTCTCCACCGCGACGCATCTCGACGCCGAGAACGCCCCGCTCGTGCCGGCCGCGCCCGATGTCTTCGACGCGCACGCCTTCGAACGGGGCCGGGCGCGGCTGGTGGGCGCGCCCAATCCGATGCCGGGCGCGCGCGCCATCGTGATCCCGCACCACTGGCCGGCCGGCGCGCTCATCGCGGCCGGGCTGCGCGACCTGGCGGCGACGCGGCGGGTGGGGCGCGTGGTCCTGGTCGGCCCGGACCACGCCCACGCCGGGGTGGCGCCGGCCACGACGGCCGCCGGGGGGTGGCGCACGCCGTTCGGGACGCTGGCGGGCGATGCGGCGGCGGTCGACCGGCTGGTGGCGACGGGCCTGGCGCGGCGCGACGCGCGGCTGATCGGCCAGGAGCACGCGATCGCCGGCCTCGCGCCGGCGGTGCGGTTCTACTTCCCGGAAGCCGTGCTGGTCCCACTGGCCGTGCGCAACGACCCGCCCCCGCGTGAGCTGGCGGCCCTGGGCGCGGCGCTGGCGGGGATCGCGGGCGGCCCCGCGGCCGGCGGCGACACGGTGCTGGTGCTGTCGGCGGACTTCGCGCACGTCGCGTCGTCGGCCGTGGCCCGGGCGAACGACCGCGTGACGCTCGACGCGCTGCGGGCGCTCGACCTGGGCCGGATCCGGGCGTTCGACGCGGCGCACCTCGACGGCCGCGGTGCGCTCGCGGTGGTGCTCGGGGCGCTCGACCGGCTGGACGCCGCGCGCTTCACGCTGCGGGCCCGCTCCGACGCCAGCGAGCTCCCGGACGTGGCGGGCGGGCCGGTCACGAGCTACGTGGTGGGGTACTGGCGTTGATGCAGAGGGGCATGGGCAACGCCGCTGTGCGCACGCCGCGACGCTTGCGGCCCGGCGGCGCCACCCGTTCAAACGCCGCGACGCCTGGTTGACCGGGGCCGTTCGATCGATACAATCGCCGGCAATCCCGCAGGCTGAGTCGATCCGGACGAGGCCAACCATACCGTGCATCACGCGAGGTCCACATGCGTTTGACCCCCCGATGGTCGCTACTTCCGCTCGTCTTCGTGCTCGCCGCCTGCCAGGGCGGGAATCTCACGCTGCCCGGCGAGGCGCCGGCGGCGGAGCCGCCCGCCGGCGAGGAGGCGAACAGCGACGCTGCGCCAATCGCCGAGGCCACCGTCGAGGCCACCGCCGAGGCCAGCACCGACGGCGCGGCGGACGACGCGTTCGAAGCGACCCCGGTCCTTTCGGATGGCACCGCCGACGCCGCCTTGGCGGATGCCAGCGCACAGCAGCAGACTGTATCGGATATTCGGATGACCGGCACGGCCATGTTCTCGTGGCTCACCGATCAGGTGGGTGCCGCGCCGCCGGATGCCGGATCGCCGCGCGCCGTCGCGGCCGTGCGCGCGGGCCACGCGTTCGCGCTCCGGCGCTTCGATCTTGGCGCATCCGTGCTGGCGGTGCCGATTCAGTCCAGCGACCCCGGCAAGTCGGTCGATCTCACCACGATCCCTGAGATCTCCCAAACAGAGCTGGAGAAGCTCCTGGTCCCAACGTACCTCCAGGAACTTCCCGAAGAGGACGGCTGGGGCAACCTCTACGCGTACCAGCTCGACGTCGCCAATCCGTTATCACAACAGGTCATGGCGATTCGAAGCCCAGGCCGGGACGCGGCGTATTCCGGGATGAGCTATGCCGTCAGCAGCTTCCCGCCGACCGACTACGACGAGGACATCGTCTGGACGGACGGGTTCTTCGTCCGCTGGCCGGCGAAGACGGACGGGATGTAGGCGGACTCGATGCAAGCGGGGCGAAATCGCGGGGGGGGGGGGGGTAGGGCCCCCCTAACCCCCCGATAACGGGGGGAACTCTCTTAGCCGTCTCATGCAAGATGTCGGGACACGTCATTTGGCCGATGGCGTTCCGATGACCATCCCCGGGCCGATCCACAGCACCCAAGGGCACGCATGCCAGCCGCCGGGGAGTTCCCCCTGTTATCGGGGGGTTAGGGGGGCCTCCCCCGCCCCCGCCCCGCTCAACCACAACCGCGGGAACGCGCGCCGGAACGTCGCGACCAGCAGGAACTCCACGCCCGACGTGCCGCCCGTGCCGCGCACGGCCCCGATCTGCACGGCGGCCACGGCGGCGTGCTCGAGGTGCATGCCGAACAGCATGGCCTCGATCTCGGCCAGGTGGGCCAGCGTCGCGCGGCCGGCGGGATCGACGGGCGGCGCGGCCATCCGCGGGGGCGGCGGCCCGTCGGCCGGCGCCTCGGCCGGCCACTCGCCGAGCGGCAGCGCGAAGTGCGCGAAGGTCGCCATGATGTCGCGCGACACGTAGCCGCCGGCCAGCGCGGCCCGGAGGAGATCGGGAATGTCCGCGGCGTAGGCGGGGTGCAGGTGCGGCAGCTCGGGCGCCGGGCCGAGCACGGCGTCGCACAGCGCCGTGAGCGAGCGGCCGGCGTCGCGCGCCGCCATCGCATCGGCGAGCTGCGCGCGCGTCGCGGCGTCGTGGCAGGCGGCGATGCGCGTGGTCCAGCCGTCCATGACGCGGTCGCGGTAGCCGATCTGCATCGCGATGATGCGGTACGTCGGCGACTGCAGGCCGCTGGGGCCCTCGAGGACGGTCTGGCCGGTGGCGGGGTCGAGCACGGGCTCGAAGTACGGCCGGAAGCCGTCGACGAACGCATGGCGGTCGATGCGGGCGGGGCTGCGGAAGGCGGCCATGGTCCGGTTGACCAGCCGGAAGTCGGCCCGCAGCGCGGGCATGGCGGCGGCGAGGGCGGCGGCGCGGTCGGGCGCGCCCAGGACGGCGCCCAGGCCCGCGATCATCCGGTCGAAGACGTCCTCGATCAGCCGGTGCATGCGGATGAACCGGAACTCGGCGGCCAGCGGTGTGAAGCGCCGGATCTCGGCCATGTCGGTGGGGTTGACGCGGATGTAGAGCGGGTAGGAGAGGATCGGCGGGATGCCGCAGCGCCGCGCGACGCCGGCCACGGCGCGGGCGAGGGTCTCGGTGGCGCCGGGCGGCAGGTCGACCTGGCGGCAGCGCGCGACGGCCTCGATCATGAGGACGTCCAGCGCCGCAAGCCGCGCCGCGGGCTCGGCGAGGGCGTCGAGGTCGGCGCCGGGGAGGTCGGGCAGCGCGGCCGCGCGCGCCGCGAAGGCATCGGGGCGGCCGGCGGCCAGGTCGGCGTGCAGCCGCGGCAGGTCCAGGCTGAGGGCTCGCCACGCGTCGAGCGGGGCCGCCGGCGGGGCGTCGGCGGTGGTAGGGGTCGGTATCGGCGTCACGTGGTGCTTCCTCCCCGATGACGTGGCGGATCGGCGCCGGCGGCGGCGCGCCCGATGATACCACATGGCGGCGTCCGCGCCCTGGGACGCCGGCGGCCTGACCCTGGCCTGGGACCCCGGCGGCCAGACCCTGGGACCGCGGGCTTCCAGCCCGCCGAGTCGCCGTGCGGGCAGGATGCCCGCGGTCCCAGGGGCCGCCGCCTCCCCCCACGCGGATGCGCCTGCCCCGCCGTTGACGCCGCCTCGGCGCCTCCCTATACTCGCCCGGGTGACCGCATCGCCAACGCCAGCGCCGGCCGCGCCGCCCGGGCGCCTGTTCGAGCCGATCGACCTGCGCGGGCTCGTCGTCCCCAACCGCGTCGTCCTCACGGCCATGGTGACGCGCCTTTCGGGCGAGGACGGCTTCGTCAACGCGCCGATCGTCGAGCGCTACGCGCGCTTCGCGGCCGGCGAGGCGGGGCTGATCGTCGTCGAGGCGACGGCGGTGCACGACGCGCGCAGCGGCCCGCTCCTGCGGCTGGGCGACGACCGGTTCGTGCCGGGGCATCGGGCGCTGGTCGATGCCGTGCATGCGGCCGGGCCGTCGAAGGTGGCGCTGCAGATCATCCACTTCCTCAAGGTCGCCCGCAGCGGCTGGCGCCAGACGGTCGACATGCTGAGCGCGGCCGAGCTGCGCGGCATCGTCGACGCCTACGCGGCGGCGGCGGCGCGGACGCGCGCGGCCGGGTACGACGCGGTCGAGCTGCACATGGCGCACGCCTACACGCTCTCGAGCTTCCTCTCGCGGCTCAACCGGCGGCACGACGCCTACGGCGGCCGCAGCCTCGAGGGCCGCATGCGCCTGATGACCGAGGTGATCCTCGCGGTGCGCCGGGCGGTGGGCGACGACTACCCGGTCGGCGTCCGGTTCGACGGCGAGGAGTGCGTCAAGGGCGGCTACGGGCTGGCGGAGTCGACGTCGATCGCGCTGCGGATGGCGCAGCTCGGCGTCGACTACCTCTCGATCTCGGCCGGCGGCAAGTTCGAGGACGCGGTTCACAAACCGGGCGAGCCGCCCTACCCCTACACGGGCTACAGCGGGGACCGGACGATGCCGGCGGCGCAGTACCCCGACGGCGCCAACGTGTACCTGGCGGCGGGCATCCGGGCCTTCATCCGGGCGCACGGCTTCGCGACGCCGGTGGTGGCGGCGGGCAAGATCCCGACGCCGGCGCTGGCCGAGCGGATCCTCGAGGCGGGCGAGGCCGACATGATCGGCCTGGCGCGGGCGCTCCTGGCGGACCCGGACTGGCCGCGGAAGGCGCGGCTGGGTCATGAGGATCGGATCGTCCGGTGTGTCTACGGCAACGTGTGCAAGGCGCTGGACGAGAACTTCCGGCAGGTCAGGTGCGTCCTGTGGCCGAAGGACGTGGCGCACGCGCCGCGGGCGCACCCGGACGACGTCGACCCGCCGATGTGGCCGACGGACGGGGCGCTCGGCGCCGAGCTGCGGCCGGGGGGGCAGGTGGCGCTGGCGTGGGAGCGGGCGGAGGATCCGTTCGGGGTGTACGGCTACCAGGTCTTCCGGCGCGTCAACGACGGGCCGTTCGCGCACCTGACGAGCGTCACGACGCCGCGGCACGTCGACGCGTTCGCGCTGGCGGGCAACCGCTACGCCTACCACGTGCGGGCGTATGACTTCGCCGGGCTGCGCTCGGCGCCGTCGCGGGCGGTCGAGGTGGCGGTGCCGGCGGAGTACGCGCTGGGAGATGGCGTGGATCTGGCGTTGGCGGTGGGGGAGTCTGCCGAGAGCGGGGAACGGGTGTAAAATGGTCGGGGAGGTGGGCATGGAATCACCCAAGTCAACCGATGTCTACGACGACTTCCTGGAGTTCGTCGTCCAGCGAGCCAGCCCCGAAGGCGTGTTGGACTTCCGGGTTTCGCCGGCCGCCGAGCGGCGCGCCCGAGAGCTTCTCGAACGCCAGGATGCGGGCACGCTCACCCCGGCGGAGGTCGAAGAGTTGGAGCAGATGCGTCACTTCGATCCGATGATATCGCTCTTGAAAGCCCGGGCACTTTCGGCACTACAGTCTGCTTAGACGGATGTACGTGTCAGCCAGCCTTCGCGAGCAGGTGCGGCAGCGAGCCCGGCTGCGATGCGAGTACTGTCACAAGCCGGAAGGCATGACGGCACATGCTCATCACATCGAGCACATTCTGGCGCTTAAGCATGGCGGCTTGACGATCCTCGACAATCTGGCTTGGGCGTGTTTTCAATGCAACGTGGCGAAGGGAAGCGACATCACAGCCTACGATGGCATCACTGGCCAGCTCGTGCCGGTGTTCAATCCACGCGCACAGGCATGGGATACTCACTTCCACGTCGATGGGGGCCGCATTCTTGGTATCACCGCGGTTGGGCGTGCCACGGCACGCTTGCTTCGATTGAATCAGCCACGACCTGTCGAGCTTCGCGTTGAGCTCATGAAGACAGGCCAATGGCCGACATGATCCCCACCCCCCCCACCGCCCTCGTCACCGGCGGCGGCCGCGGCATCGGCCGGGCGATCGCGCTGGCGCTGGCCGCCGACGCGCTGGCGGTGGCACTGTCGGCCCGTTCGCAAGCCGAGATCGACGCCGTGGCCGCCGAGGTCCGCGCGGCCGGCGGGCGGGCGGTCGCGCACGCGGCCGACGTCACCGACGCGGCCGACGTGGCGCGGCTCGTCGCGGCCGTGACGGCCGACCTCGGCGTGCCGCTCGTCGTCGTCAACAACGCCGGCGCCGCGGCCAGCCACAAGTTCGACGGGCACCCCGACGACCTGTGGCACCGGATGCTGGCGGTCAACCTGACGGGGACCTACCTCGTCACCAAGGCGTGCGCGCCGGCCATGCTGGCGGCGGGCTGGGGGCGGGTGGTCAACGTCGGGTCGGTGGCCAGCCTGACGGGCGCCCGCTACATCGCGGCGTACACGGCGGCCAAGCACGGCGTGCTCGGCCTGACGCGGGCGCTGGCGGCGGAGTGGGCGCGGGCCGGCATCACGGTCAACCTGGTGGCGCCGGGCTACGTCGACACCGCGATGACCGATGCCTCGGTGGCCAACATCGTCAGCCGCACGGGCCGCGACGAGGACGCGGCGCGCGCCGCGATCACGGCCATGAGCCCGCAGCGCCGGCTCGTGCGCCCCGAAGAGGTGGCGGTCGTCGTGCGCATGCTCGTGCGCGAGGACGCGGGGTCGATCACCGGCGCCGCGATCCCGGTAGACGCCGGCGCGACGGCGCTTGCGGGAACGGGCTGAGCGGTCCACAATAGCGGCGCGGGCCGCCGGGTCCACCGACCGTCGGCTCGCCCACCGACCCCCGACCCGTGGAGCAATCGACGATGGCCTTCGACTTCGACTACCGCGTGGACGACGCCGGCGTGGCCACGATCACGTTCAACCGGCCCGACGTGCTCAACGCGATCACGCTCGGCATCTACGCCCAGTTCCGCGACCTGATGGAGGCCCTGCGCTACGACGACGCCGTCAAGGCGATCGTGCTGACGGGCGAAGGCCGCGCGTTCTGCTCGGGCGGCGACGTGCACGAGATCATCGGGCAGCTGCTCGACGCCGACGTCAAGGACCACCTGGACTTCACGCGGATGACGGGCATCACGGTGCGCAACATGCGGCTGCTGGACAAGCCGATCATCGCGGCGGTCAACGGCATCGCGGCGGGGGCGGGGGCGGTGATCGCGCTGGCCAGCGACCTGCGGATCGCCAGCGAGCAGGCGAGCTTCGCCTTCCTGTTCACCAAGGTCGGCCTGACGGGCGCGGACATGGGGGCGGCGTACCTGTTGCCGAAGCTCGTCGGCCTTGGCCGCGCCACCGAGATCCTGATGTTCGGCGACAAGGTCGACGCGGCGACGGCCGAGCGCTGGGGGCTGGTCAACCGCGTGGTGCCGCCCGCCGACGTGCTGCCGACGGCCCAGGCGTGGGCGCGCCGGCTGGCCGAGGGGCCGACGCAGGCGATCCGCATGACGAAGCGCCGCATCCAGACGGAGCTGCACATGGACCTCATCGCGGCCATCGAGAGCGAGGCGGAGGCGCAGGCGCTCCTGATGATGGCGGAGGACCACCGGGTGTTCCACGCGGCGTTCACGGGCAAGACGGC
>CAYQBA010000204.1:0-7658 GCA_964415605.1 uncultured Anaerolineales bacterium
CGCTCCATCCAGGCCCCCCGCCGAAACGCGGGGGGCCTGTTGCGTTGCCCGGCGGGCTCACGGGCGCGCGCCGCGCCGTGTGACGGTTGTGCAACGCGCCCCGACAGGGCAACCAGCCCCGCGCCCCTTCCATTTCCCCGCGATTGTGCGGCGTCTGGACGCCACCCCGCCCCCGACGTGTGACGGCCGCGCAACGGCCGATGGCGATACTGTTCCCTGGACGGGGATGTCTCGATCGAGATCGGGGATCCCGGCAAGTGACCCGCCGATGCGGTGGACCATGCGCAGGCTGGGCGCCCGGCGGGCGGAGTCACCGTGTTGTCCATGAACCCATCGAAACCAGGATCAGGAGACAAGACCATGCTCGCGATGCGGAGACGGATGATCCGGGGCGGCCTCGCCGCCATCAGCACCCTGACCATCGGGGTGCTCGGGTCGGGCCGGACGACGCCGGTCGGTGCCCAGCCGACCTGCACGCCGGTCGTGGACCACCTCGAGTTCACGCAGGCCATTCAGGAGGGGCTCAACCCGAGCAATCCCCCCATAGAGCCGGCGGTGTTCAACGGGCCGCCGCCGGCCAACGCGGTGATGCCACCGCCGAAGGTCCCGCTGGTCGACGGCCGATTCGTCGGCCTGCGCGCCTACGTCAAGGAAGCCACGGGCGGTTCGGGCTGTCCTGACAACAACGGCGATGGGCGCCCCGACATCCTCGGCAACCTGTCGGTCTCGTCCAACGGAAACACGCTGATCGCGCAGGGCCAGAACCGCCGTTCGGTGATGGACCTGGTGCCCCCGTGGGATCGGCGGATCACCGAGTCGACGATGAACTGGACGTTCAACGCGCGCGATCCGGGCGCCCAGGATCGCCCGCTGGTCGTCCAGGTCTGCGTGCGTGCCGATATCTCGCAGTCGTCGTGGCAGTGCGTGTCGCAGCAGGTGACGATGCTGCACCGGCGGCAGCCCGAGTTCATGGCGGTGCCGGTCACGTTCAAGCTCCCGGGCGGAAGCTCCGTGACGCCGGATCCGGCCGTCATCGCGCCCGGCGCGGCGGATCGCGCCCTGTGGGCCGAGTGGCCGTTCCCGACCGGGCGGCAAGGCGGCGGGTATCGCGTCGGCCCGGGGTTCACCTGGTCGTTTGGGCCGATCGACGACACCATCAACGGCAACCGCCTCCTCGGGCTCTTGACGGAGCATCAGTGCCGGATGCGCAACGGGCAGCCCGACTACATGTTCGGCTGGCTCCACCAGGACGCCGACCTCGTGGACATCGCGGGCGGAGCCCCGCCGTTCCCGGCCCATCAGGCCTTCGGCCAGACCATCTTCGGCGCCTACCAGACGACGTACGCGCACGAGCTGGGGCACAACTTCGGCTTCAGCGACGCACCCGGGCCGATCGTCGAGGTGGGGTGGAGCGCGACGAGCCTCATGGGGATGATCGGCGCGCGGATGCCGAACCTCCTCAAGCTGATGGACAACGGCAACGGGGCCAACAATAGCAACCGCTGGGTCAACGTGCGCGGCAATCCGAGCCAGGGGGGCGGCTACGAGAACGTGCTGCTGCGGAACCCCACCGACGCGTACAAGCGCTTCCGGGTCACCGGCATCTGCAGCCAGGCGACGCCGAGCGCCGAGCAGATGCTCGTCCTGGGCGTCATGCCCGGCGACCCGAACGTGCCGGGCACCCTCGAGCCGATCTTCGGCCAGCCCGACGGCGACTTCGACACGACGCCGGGCACGCAGGGCGACGGTCTGATCGAGCTCCAGGACGCTAGCGGCGCGGTGCTGTACAGCACGCGGTTTGCGCTGTCGGCGCAGCCGGGCGGCGGGGAGCCGTTCCTCGCCCCGGTGCCGCAAGTGGCCGGCCTGGACCGGGTGGTGCTCAAGCGCGCGGGGGTCGTGCAGGCGGTGCGGGCGCGGTCGGCGAACGCGCCGCAGGTCACGGTGACGAGCCCGACGAATGGCGCCGCGCTCGGGACGACGACGACGGTGGCCTGGACGGCGACCGATCTCGACAACGATCCGCTGACGTCGATGGTGCTCTACTCGCCGGACAACGGCACGGAGTGGATCCCGCTGAGTGGTCGCACGACGGGCACGCAGTTCACGGCGGACCTGTCCGGCCTTCCGAGCGGTTCGGCGATCAAGATCCGGGTGCAGGTCACCGATGGGCTGAACACGACCACGGTCGACGTCGGCAACCTGAGCTCGCTGCCGGACCGGACGCCGCGGGTCACGATCCTCGCGCCGAGCCCGACGGACACCGCGCGGTCGGGCGAGAACGTGGCCTTCATCGCCAGCGCGTACGACCCGGAGACGGGCTGGGTGGATCCGGCGACCATCAAGTGGTACAGCAACCTCCAGGGCTTCATCGGCACGGGTGAGGTCAACACGAACCAGCTGGTCGTCGGCAACCACGTCATCACCGCGGCGACGAACCTGACGCCGTCGGGAATGGCGACGTCGTCCATCCAGATCCTGCCGTAGGTCATGCTCGCCGGCGGCGATCGAACGAGCCGGCCGGCGGAATCCCGGGCGCGGCGGGGGCATTGCACCCGCCGCGCCCGCGTGTCTGGATCCGGCGTGGGCAGCGGGCACGGACGTCGGCGTGAGCCGGGATGGGCTGGATTGGGGGCGACGCGCGAATGGGGCCGCCGGATGCCGCTCCCGGGCGCGGACGACGGTCGTCGGGGACAGCCATTTCGGTGACAGCGAGCGATCGTGCGCGACGGGCTCGCTTCGAGGATCGGCGGCGGCTCCGGTGATCTGATACCGCCGACCGGACGACGGCGCCAAGATCCCATGCGATGTGGGCGCCAGATGTCTGGGGTGGTGCGGTGGAGTCCCGACAAGGAATGGCGCGGCTGCCCAAGGGTGATGTTGCCCCGGCGGCTATAGTTGTCGTGCGACCCCCGTCCAGCGTCTCACAGGATCCGCCCCATGCGCCGCATCGCGTACGCCGCCGTTCCCTCGCACGATCACGATTACCCGGGCCACCCCGAGCATGCCGGCCGGGTGGACGCCATTCTCGGCTATCTGGCCGAGGCCGGCCTCCTGGATGGGTTGGCCGCCCTGGACGTGGCGGCGGCCCCCGCGGCGTCGCTGGCGCTCGCCCACACGCCGACGTACCTGGCCGGTCTCGCCGCGACCGCGGGCGCGACCCCGCAGCATCTCGACCCCGACACATATGTGACGCCGGGCTCGTGGTCGGCGGCGTGCATGGCGGCGGGCGCGGCCATTGCCGCGGTCGACGCCGTGGTCGACGGGCGCGCGGATGTCGCGCTGTCGCTGGCGCGGCCGCCGGGGCATCACGCGCTTGCGGACCGGGCGATGGGCTTTTGCCTCTTGAACAACGTCGCGGTGGCGGCGCGCCACGCGCAGGCGCGGGGGTTGGCTCGGGTGGCGATCTACGACTTCGACGTCCACCACGGCAACGGCACGCAGGCCATCTTCTACGCAGACGGCAGCGTGCTGTACGTGTCGACGCACCAGGCGGGCATCTACCCGGGCACGGGGTACGCGCACGAGCGCGGCGCGGGCGACGGGGCGGGCTGCACGTTGAACGTGCCCTTGCCGGCCGGGGCCGGCGACGACGCGATGGCGGGGGCGTGGGAGGGGGTGATCGAGCCGGCGATCCGCGCTTTTCGGCCGGACATCGTGCTGGCGTCGGCGGGCTTCGACGCGAGCTTCCGTGACCCGCTGGCGGAGCTGCGGGTCACGGGCGCGGGCTTCCACGCGATCGGGCGGCGGCTGGCCGACGTGGCGGACGCGGTGGCGGGCGGCCGGCTGGTCTTCGCCCTCGAGGGGGGCTACGACCTGCCGGCGCTGGCCAACGGGGTGGCGAACGTGGTGCTGGCGCTGAAGGGGCTGGCGGCGGATGTGGGGTTGGATCCGGCGGTTGGGGGGTGAGGTCGACGAGGAATCCTCTCCTGGCGCGCGGCAGGTCCTGACGTGGCCTCCTGTTCAGGAATCGGCGGGAAGCTCGATGCCCCCGTCGTCGATGCGATCCGCATCGTCTTGGGCCCAACGGCGACAGGCGGCGGCGATCGTCTCCACGTCGCCCAGATGTTGGTCGCAGATCGTGAACAGTTCCTCAGGCGTGACGTCGTGGTAGAAGTGGACCATTCGGTTGCGGTACCCGGCGAGGGTTTCGAGCCGCGCCGCATCGTCATGACTCAAGACACCGTGGCGCCCCAGCTCGCGCGCGATGTGCTTGTACTCCGTAACGGCCAGGGCGAAACGCTTGGCCAGAACGTGCCGGCCGATGTCGAGCAGCGCTTCGAGCGCTCTACGCAAGCAGGACTCGGCGGTCCAGATGTTGCGTTCGTCGGCGAAGAACGCCTCGTGATCGGCGAGCGGCAGTCGACGAATGGCGGCGAGCATGCGCTCGATCCGCGCCAGCCGATCGGCAAGCACCGCGCCGGAGACCTTGCCGTGGGTCATCGGGGGTCCCGAATGCCGAGCACGAGGGCGCGGCGCTGGCGCTCGAAGGGGGCGAGATCGCCGGCGCGGCGCAGTATGTAGAGGTCCAACTCGTCGGCCCGGCGGGCATCGGCGGCGTACAGGCGCTCGCCGCGAATGATGTCCACCGCGAGGAAAGCCCCGGCCTCGGCGAACGTCACCAGATCGACGCGCGCCACCTGGAAGAAGTCCTCGAGCGCGATGGTGAGGCCGACCTTGTCGTCGAGCGACAGATCCCGGCCCGATCCTGAGCCGGGCCCCTTGACCGCGATGTCGATGTCCGAACCCCCGTACGCCAAGCACTCGACCTCGCCCCGCAGCCACGCCAGCGCTTCGCGTGCCCGGCTGCCGAAGGCGTACACCGCGTCGACGTCATAGCGCTCGCAGTGCGCGGCGAGCGCGGCGCGACGTTCCGCGGCGACGGCGGCGGATGCGGCGGGCGCCGTCGCGGAGGTTGTGACCGGTGTTGTGGCCGTGATCGGCGTTTCGGCGGGTTGGGTGGGCATGGCGAGGCGACCCTATCGATGGCGGCTCGCGGCGAAGGCGCGGCGGAAGCCGCCCTTGCGCCGAGTTCCATTGTAGCGCAGCGCCGCCGCGGCGCGCCTGCTCGGCATCCGCAAATCCGCCAGCCTTGCTGTCGCTCATCGTGTCCTCCTGCAAGGGGCTCTCGCTTGTCCTGATCGGGGATCGCGGGCCGGTGCGTGTCCGACTTGCTGGCCAGCGTCGGGCGGGCAGCAGGTCGCGATCCGGGCATCCTTGAAGGCCGCGTGTGGACTGAATGGCGTTGAGCAACCGGAGCGCTCTGGTCGCTGGTGACGCAGCCGCGGAAGGAGATCGAGCCGGATCTCGCGAATCCGAGGTTCCTCGTCGGCGAGCCCTGAGTCGGCCATCGATTCGTCAGCCCGACGGCGTGAGCCGCGGATCCCGTTATCGGGTGGCCGTGAACCCGTGCTTCGCGAGCCCCTGTTCCAACGCGGTGAGCTGGTCGTCGCACGCGGCCGCGAGCATCCGCTTCCGCCCGAGCGTCAACGCCAACGACCGCACGTGGCTGTTGCGGCGCGACAGGGTGATGATCTCTTGGTTGATCGCGGCGAACCGGTCGAGTGCTTCAGCCGCCGTGACAAGCTGAGGGGCCGACGCCGCCGGGAGGGAGGTCTTCAGATCCGCCAGCGTCGTTCTCGCAACGGCTTCGGCCGCCGTCATCCGCTGCTCCAGCCGCGTCATCTCTGCATCGTCGGCTTCGGCGATGTGGGGGGCGTGCAGCACCTGGATCTCGAGCACGGCGGCGACCGCCTTTGCCGCAAGCGCCTCGGGGCAGCAGGCTTGCGTGGCCGCGTCTGATTGCACAGCTGCGTCGAGCGCACGCGCGAAGGCGTCACGAGCGTCCTGGGCGGCGCCGAAGGACAAACGCTGCGCCTGCAGGTTGGTGTTTTCGGCGGCCAGCGCCAGGATCTCGTCGTCCAACCGCTTGTAGTCGTTGAAGCGTGTCTTGAATCCCTCGAGGAGTGTCGCGTCCTCGCTGTAGCCGAGCTCTTGCAACAGCGATTCGAGGGCTGCGACATCCCGCTCCGCGGCTTGTCTGGCCTGCCGGGCCTCGTCGACCGCTGCGGCCGCTGCTTCGTCCGTGTCGGACATCACCGCGCGGTTTGAGGCGTCCGAGGCTCGTATGAACGACACGTGGATGTCCGACGCAAGCCGGCGTGTCTCGACCAGCCGCGTCAGAACCGCGGACGCTCCACTGCACGCTGACGCGAACAGAGCGGTCACCACAGCTACAGATGCCGCGGCGGGTGCAAGACCTTGAAAACGCGGGTTCAGCGTCAAGCCTCTCACCTCGTCATCCTACGGTCACCCACACCGGCTCGAATTGGCCTGAAGGGCCGTGAGACGGGCGGGGCGATCGGGGCTCTTGCGGCCGAGGCTGGCCTTCTTGATCTCGGCGGCGAACCGTGGCGGGGCAACCGTGCCCCGGACGTGAGCGGGGGATTGAGAACTTCAACTTCACGTCGCGCAGCATACATCCTTCGGCGCCCCCGCGTCAAGCCCGGCTCGCGCTGACGTCGCGCGATTGCCAACTGGTTCTTGCGCCCCATCCTGCGGTGGGGTATTGCGCAGGTTCTTCTGGTGCGGGCCGCCATCGCCCTTACCCTGGTTTGCGGTTTGCGCCCCGAAGGGGCAGTTTCATGCTAGCCCGGGGCAACGCCCCGGGAACGATGGTCGACGTTGGGGTAGCCCTGAAAGGGCGATTCAAGGCTTGAATCGCCCTTTTAGGGCTGACTCCTCGGCAAATGCCCGTGACCCAGGGCGTCGCCCTGGGCTGAAATTGACGCTGCCCCTTCAGGGCGAAAACAGCAGACGGCGCCAACGCTTGCCGCGAGCCCAATAACCTGCGTAATGCACAGATCCTGCGGCGGGGTCTTGCCTGTCGGCGCCGGCTGCACGGATATGTCCTCCGCCGCCTGCCTGCCGTGCTTGAGCCCGTTTGCCCAATCCACCTGCGGGACGCCACTCACCGGCTGCAATTGCGACCGATGAGCGACGTCTGTCCATTCAACCCGGCCAGATCAGCAGATTCCAATTCCCTCTTAATCGGGGTCGTCAATGTGACCCGTTACCTGGTATCTGCTGCTACGGGACTTCTACTTCGTTTCAATTCCCTCTGAATCGGGGCCGTCATTGTGACCTCGATGCGATGCTCGAGCTCGACCCCGCGGTGCTCGTTTCAATCCCCTCTCAATCGGGGCCGTTATTGTGACTTGCGGCCGTCCCGATCTCGGTCAGAGGGAGTTTTTCGTTTCAATCCCCTCTCAATCGGGGCCGTTATTGTGACCTGGCGACAGAAACCCCGTTGGCGACGAACACGCCTGTGTTTCAATCCCCTCTCAATCGGGGCCGTTATTGTGACACGAGGCCGACGCCGACGCGGACGGCCACGCCGAGTTTCAATCCCCTCTCAATCGGGGCCGTTATTGTGACACACGCCAACCACGACGAGCAGCCCAACTGTCGTCATGTTTCAATCCCCTCTCAATCGGGGCCGTTATTGTGACGTGGGGCGTGTTCTACGGAACCCGCCCCGGGTCCATTGGTTTCAATCCCCTCTCAATCGGGGCCGTTATTGTGACCGGGGGCGGCGGGCTGACCGGGGCACTGTCGGCCCTGGGTTTCAATCCCCTCTCAATCGGGGCCGTTATTGTGAC
>CAYQBA010000205.1:0-7644 GCA_964415605.1 uncultured Anaerolineales bacterium
CTGCAGTACCAGTGCGTGGTGCCGTTCGACGACGGCCTGGCGGTGGTGCGCGAGATCCTCGACCGGATCGCGGCCAGCCGCAGCGCCTACTTCGTGGTCGGCAAGGTGTTCGGCGACGTCCGCTCGCCGGGGATGCTCAGCTTCCCGCGGCGCGGGGTGACGCTGGCGGTGGACATCCCGAACCGTGGGCCGGAGATCTTCGCGCTCCTCGACGCCATCGACGCGCTGGTGATCCAGGCGCACGGCGCGGTCTACCCGGCCAAGGACGCGCGGATGTCGCCGGGGGCGTTCGAGGCGTTCTTCCCCCAGTGGCGGGACTTCGCGCGCCACGTCGACCCGGCGTTCTCGTCGGGCTTCTGGCGGCGGGTGACGGCGGGGCTGGGCGCGGCGGCGGGGGCGCGGCGTGCCGAGGCGGGAGCGAGGCTGGGCGCCGGGAGCTCGGAGATCGCGGCCGAGGCACGCAGCGAGGCGATCGCGGCGGGCGCGCGGGACGAGGCGGGAGCAGCGAGGCCCGCTTCGGAGCGCGGGGCTTCAGGTGAGCGGGCGCCGGAGGCCCGGGCGTGAGCGGGGAGCGAGTCCTGGTCGCGGGTGCGACGTCGGCGATCGCGGCAGTGGTGGCGCGTCGGTACGCCGAGGGCGGCGCCGACCTCGTGCTGGCGGCGCGCGATGCGGGCAAGCTGGCGGCGGTGGCGGACGACCTGCGGGTGCGCGGCACGGGCCGGGTGGAGACGTTCGCCCTGGACATGACGGATGTCGCCCGGCAGGCGGAGCTGCTGGCGGCGGCGCAGGCGGCGCTGGGCCGGATCGACGTGGTGCTGGCGGCGTGGGGCACGCTGCCGGACCAGGGGGAGTGCGAGCGGGACGTGGCGGCGGCGCTCGCGGCGTGGGCGGCGAACGGGACAAGCGTCGTGGCGTTCCTGGCGCAGGCGGCGAACGTTCTGGAGGCGCAGCGCGGCGGCTGCCTGGCGGTGATCACGTCGGTGGCGGGGGTCCGCGGGCGGCGCAACAACTACACCTACGGCGCGGCCAAGGCGGGGGTGATCGCCTTCCTGCAGGGCCTGCGCGCGCGGCTGCACGGCGCGGGGGTGGCGGTGGTGGACCTGCGGCCGGGCCCGGTGGACACGCCGATGACGGCCCACTTGCGCAAGGGGCCGCTCTTCATCGACGCCGAGCGGGCGGGGGCGCTGATCCACGGTGCGATCGGCGCGCGGCGCGACGTGGCGTACATCCCGGGCTACTGGCGCTGGATCATGCTGGCGATCGCGCTGGTGCCGGAGGGCGTGATGAAGCGGCTGAACCTGTCGGCGGGGTAGGGCGGCATTGCGCGTGACGCACTGGCGTGCGGGATCGGCGGGTCCGGCGCATGCGAGGACGGGCGGCGGGTTGCCCGGGCCGGGGGCGACGGCCTAGTCGAGGAGCGGGACCGTCTCGCGCACGACGATGCGCACGGGCATCAGGTCCCCTGGCCGCCGCTCGACGGCGGTGGCGATGGCGTGCGTGTCGCGATGGCGCAAGGTCTGGAACTGCCAGCGCTCGGGGCGGTCGCCCAGCGCGGGGTCGATCTCGATGGCGATGGCGCCGGGGCGAGCGGGGTCCAACACGAAGGCGAACTGCTCGAGCGGGAGCGACAGGCCCATCCCGCGGGCCTTGATGTACGACTCCTTGAGCGTCCAGTAGGTCAGGAACCGCTCGGGCTGCGCGGCGGCGGGCAAGGCGCGCAGCGCGGCGACCTCGGGCGGCGCGAAGTAGTGGTCGGCGACGTCGAGGCATCGGACGGGGCGGTCGACGGCTTCGACGTCGACGCCGACCTCGCGGTCGCGGGCGACGAGGCACACGACGAGCCCGTGCGTGTTGGAGAGGTTGAAGCGCAGGGATGTCGCCGCCGCCGGAGCGTCGATCTCGGGGCGGCCGTAGGGGTTGGCGGTGAAGCGCCAGGCTCGCGGCGGGACGTCGCCGGCGTAGCGCGACAGCACGGTGCGCACCAGGGCGCGGGTGACGAGGTGCTCGTGGCGCCGCTCCGGCAGGCGGCACTGGTCGCCGGCGCGGGCCTCGTCGTCGCTGAGGAGGCGGGTGTAGGCAGCGAGGAGATCCGGATCGCGCAGGGCGTCCGGGCGGGCGATCCACAGGTGGGCTTCGTCGCCGGGGAGGGAGAGGGGGGTCGGGTTGGGGATGGGAGTGGGCATGGGGCGCATGGGCAATGGGGGTTGGGCAGGGAATCGCTGGTGGGCACGGGGTGCGGCCACGCCGGGATGCGCGGGACGCGGCCGTGCGGCGGGCGGGACTTGACGCCGCGCGCGGCGGATGGTATTCTTGCTGTCCGATTGCGGGCGTAGCTCAGTGGTAGAGCGTCTCCTTGCCAAGGAGAAGGCCGTGAGTTCGAACCTCATCGCCCGCTCCTCGGACGCCGAAGCTCGCGCTTCGGCGTCTGGTTTCATGGTGACCGGCACGCCGCCGGGTCCACCCGCCACCCTAGCTCAGCGGTAGAGCAGCTCACTCGTAATGAGCAGGTCGTCGGTTCAATTCCGACGGGTGGCTCAGGGTATTATAGAGGCAATCGACACCGCCGGGGTCTCGTTGGGGCTCCGGCGGTGTGTGTTTGATGCCAGCACTTACGCGCACGTCTCCTTCAGCAGTCAGCGCGCCGCGGCGCCCATGTCAGGAGGTCGTGCGAGTTTGTCATCGTGTCAAGGACAATTTGCCGCACCTTTGTCCTTTCGACAAGGACAAGTCCGATTCGCCGACGACCCGCCCGCATTGCCCCGACGGACCCGAACCCGCCATGCGCCGATTGTCTGATGCATTCACCGGTCGCTACCCAAATCGCTGCTTGATGTACGCCTGGATCTCACTGGGCTTGAGCTCGGCGCTGGACGGGCCTGCGCGGATGAAGAACTGCTCGGTGTGTCCATCGCGCAAGTAGACCGGCGACTTGGCCGGGGCACACTCGACGACCAGGACGCGGACGCCATGGTAGTCCTCGAAGCGCGGATGGATATACATCATGGTCTGAGGACCGAGTCGACTCCTGAGCAGGTTGACGAGGTGCAAGCTCATCTTGTCCTCGCTGGCGAACCCGTCGTCGGCGATCCCGACCGGCATGCCGTCGTCCATGATGCCGATGACGAGTTGACCCCCATGGGTGTTGAGGAAGCCGGCGATCGTCTTGATCACGGCGTGTTCCATGCGCGCATCGGTCTGTCCGGTGTGGCGATTGAGGCGCAGCGAGGACTTGAACTCCGTTGTCGGCCCCTCCCCGGCAACCACGAGATCCCCCAAGTCGGGGGACTGGTCGAGCGGCGCGCCCTTCTCCTTGAGCGTCGCATAGCCGCGTTCAATAATCTTGGCGATACGTTCACGGCGCTCCTCGAGGAAGACGCGATACTCCATCGACTCCCATCCATCCGGCAGGCCATGGACGTCGTACATGACGCGTAGGGTGGCAGGTGTGAACTGTGCGTGCATGATGGGAACGTATTCGGCCGGCGGGGTATCGGCAATGGCCGTGTTGTCGCCCCACTCAACCAGCGCGTAGTTGGCGATCTGGTTGGTGTCGCGGATTTCGGTTATGCCAAGCTTGGTCAGGTAGCCCTTCGGGAACAGGTGGTGACGTTCAACGGCCTTGCGCGTGCTGTGTACGGATGGATCGAGCATGACGTGGATCTTCTGGTTCGAGAAGAGCGGGCGAGCGTCCAAGAGGACGAGGGCGGCGTAGTAGGCGAAGAGAGATGGGCTCATGGGCGAGGACGTGGCCAACTCGTTGGGAAGCGTGATCGCCCAGAAGTCGCTCGTGAGGTTGGCGTCGCACAAGCGGTCGAGGATTCTCACGAACGCATCGGCGCTGGTGACATCGCGGAGACGCGCCAGGTCGGACTCGAGGGCAGACTCGGGCGATCCGGTGTAACGGCCGGTCAAGCTGGACATGAAGAACCAACGCGCGATGACGCGCCTCAACGCCCGTTCCTCGACCTCATACTCGGTGCGGCCGATGAGGTAGAGGACATAGGCGAAGATGAGGTTGTTGTTCGAACTGATGAGCCGGCCGCCCAGAAACCCCGCTGTGGCGATGGCCTTGAAGAAGTCGTGCCAGTGCTTCAGGTCGAGAACTCGGGCTTGTGCGTTCTGCAATACCGCAAACTGCGCGTCGCGCCGCTCGATGCTGACCTCGCCGGTTTCGAGATCCTTGCCTCGCAAGATGGAGTACACGTACTGCAGTCTGGCACGCTTGAAGCCCAGGCCGACGGCGACGCGCAGTAGCTGGTCCGGGTCGGGCTGAATGAAATGGTTGAATGGCGATGCCGTGCCCGTCGAGGGCGTGCGAGCGTGCCGGCAGAAGTCTTCGAGCTGGGCGCGGCCTTCGTCCCAGAAGACGGACATAAGCGTGAGGATGAAGTCGGCCTGATTGAGCGGCTTTCCCTTGCTGTTGATGCGAACGAAGACTTCGGCCACTTGCTCTTCGTCGATGGTGCGCGACAACTCAAGGGCAGTGAAGGGGTACTTCACCAAGTTGTACAGCCGCTGGATGGCAACTTGGATGGCCTTACGCTCTTCTTGTGGGACGTCGCGTGTGGCAGTCAGCTCGGCCAGATAGTCGCTTGCCACTTCGAAGAGGCTGGTGTTGTGATTCCAGATGTTCGAGATGTTCGCGATGAATGCCTTGTCACGTCGGATGGCGGCATCTGCGACTTCGAACTGCTCGGTGACAGGGTTGAAGGCGATTTCGACGATTTCAGGCTCGTAGTTGTCGCGGATGACCGGGATACCCTTGACCACGGCGAACAGCGACGTGAGCCGCTGCTGGCCATCGACGATGAGGAGGTTGGGTGATTTCTGCTTGACGCCGGTGCCGATCGCGCGTGAGTCCTCTGTGAAGGCATTCTCCCAGAAGAGCAGGTACCCAACCGGGTAGCCGCGATACATCGAGTCGAACAGGTCTCGGATCTTGGCATTCCTCCAAACAAATGGGCGCTGGATGTCCGGCAGCCCGATCTGACCCATTTCGATGGAGTCGACCAGGAAGTCAAGGGAATACGACACCTGCTTGAAGAGCGCTTCACCCGTTGTCACGATGTCCTCCGAGGGTTGGATCTGGATGGCGACCCGGCTGAATGAGAAAGCCGCAACCCGCAATGCTGATGAAAGACACTTAGTTGGCTTGGTGTCGAACGGTCTCCCGACCCCACTCCAGCGCACATACGTGCGCACTTCTACGGATACGGGTCGATGCCGCTTTGCGGTATGTCGGTGGGACTTGGCTCAACAACTTGTGGTTGGCGTACCATGATGGTGACGGTCTGGGTCGTCTCCGACCCGTCGCGCATCCGGACCTGGAGCGTGTAGGCAGCGCTATGGTCGGGGCACACGTCGCGCGCGCCATCGCCAGCGACGCCTTCACCGTCGAAGTAGACGCTGTCAATATCCGTGACGCTCCACCGAATCGTGGTGCACGATTCGGGGTCGATCTCGGTAGCATCCGCCCAGAAGTCGATTTGAGGCACGGGTGGTTCATCGACGAGAAGGCGCACATCGCGCAACACTTCACTGCCATCCGGTAAGACGGCTTCGAGCACGAACTGGGTGGACTCGACCGGGCAAACCTCAAGTGACCCAGTGGGGCCAGTGATGGCTTCATCTTGGAGGTAAGCGCGATCAATGTGTTCGATCCGCCAGCGAAGGAAGGTACAGTCGCCGGCGATGAGACTGTTGGTGTCGGCGGTAAGCTCGACAATGGGTGTGAAGTTCACATCATCGGATGTCGGCTCAACCATCCCTTCTGGCGAAGGTTGGGACGCGGCAGTATCGGATACCGTAGTGACGTCGACATGGTCAATTAGCCAATGGCCGGAATCACTGTCCAGAACAAGGTCATGAATCATGCGGTCGTCCACGATTCGGCCTCCAGGCATGAAGAACCGCACGGTGGCCTGAACGCTCGCGTAATCCCCGGTCTGTGACAACGTTGCGATGTCGAGGATCTGGGCATCGACGTGCCGCCACGCGTTCTCGTAATCGCCGTAGCCGTCGGGGTTTTGGGCGTTGCGGAAGCTCTGTGAGAGGTACGGCCAAGCGGCTTGGAAGCGTTGGGCGCCAACGGAGTTCCAGTAGTAGTGTACGTCGTCGGCTGGGCTGCGGGGGGTGACGCTGCGCTCCAGAACGATGAGCACATCCTGTCCGCGGGTGATGACTCGGGTCTGCGAAAAGTATCCTTCTTCAAACAGGATGTTGACGTCCTCCTTGCCGATGTCGTACAGATGATCCTGGCCATTTAGCCGAATGGTCAGCAACCCGTTCTCCGTGTTGTTCGTGTTTGTGTTGGGCTCAAGTGCGATCCCTGCGGACACAGTCCCAAGGAAGGGAATGGGGACCGTTACGAACGGGTCACTCGTGACCTCGATGTTACCGTTGCTGTCGACGATGATATGGATCGGCAAACCGGTCGGCTTGTAGCTTAGCTCAATCTTCGGGTTGACTTCAATCGACGGTGATCCGCCGTCAGGCTCTGTGGCGGCGCTCGACGTGCAAGCGGGCAGTGGGATCGTCACGATGCCGGCAATGAAAAGCGCAACCACCGGACGACGGGGCGGTGTTCTGGGCGGGGCGAACATGGTGAGCGCTCCTGGGCGGATACCGCGGTGTTGACCATTCAGCCAACAAGATCTGCGATGGCCTCATGTCGGGCGGTGCTGCACGGCTGTGGGCTGACTGCCTGACACATTGTCGCGCCGTCTCTGTCGGACTCGGCCGCGAAGCGCTCGGCTACCTCTGCCGATGGGGCGATGTGTCAGGCAGTCAGCGGCTGTGGGATCATGCATCGAGTGGCATGACGGGTATCCAGTCCGGCCGTTGGTTTCGGATGTTAACACATCCTGTCCAAATCACCCATCCTCGAACCCCTGCTCCTCGAACTTCAGCGCGCGGCCGTTCTCCGTGACGATCCGGACCACGTGGTCGGGCGCGCCGTCGGGGATGGCGGCCTCGATCTCCAGCGTCACCGTCACCCGCGCCCCATCCAGCCCGGCCAAGTGGCCGATGACCTCCTCGGCGATTCGGCTGGCGTCGCGGCCGACGCGCGTCGCGTCCAACCGCACCGCGCCGAAGTAGCGCGTGCGCCTGGGGGCGGGCGGTGCCGGCGGCACTGGCGGCGTGACGCGATCGCCGGTGGCCGACTGCCGGTCGTCGGATGCGGCGGTCCCGTCCGCGCCCGCTGCCTCGTCCGCCCTCGTCCCGGTACCCGCCGCCCTATCCCCCGCCGCCAGCGCCGCCGCCCGCTCGGCCTCGATCTGCCGCAGGGCGACAGCGGGCGCCACGAGCAAGCCCGGCGCGTCGGCATCCGGCACGGCGACGCGCTCGCCGCCGCGCAGGTTGCGATCGCGGTCGGCGGCCAGGACTTCCGTGGCGGTGGTCCCGCTCGGCGCGTCTCTCAGCGTCTCCTGGCCGAGCCGGACCCACGCATCGAGCCAGTCTTCCGACGACTCCGGCCCGGCAGAGAGCGGCTCGTCGGCCAGCCAACGCTGGTATAGGTCGATCGTCACGTCCCGAATGGCCCGGCCTTGCAGGGCGGACTTGGCTTTGACGCGGCGATAGATGTCGTCTGGGATTTCAAGGGTTGCTTTCATGGCTCCAGGTTACTGCCTTCCCGTAGTCCCG
>CAYQBA010000206.1:0-7643 GCA_964415605.1 uncultured Anaerolineales bacterium
TGGGAGCTTCGAGAAATAAGTGCTGAAAGAGACGTTCCAGCGGCGTTCCGGCGGCATCGGGGCCGTCGGGAGCATCGCCGCCGTCGTCGGGGCCGCCCGCGAGCCCGGCCCAGTCACCGCCCGGCCAGGCGCCGCCGTCGCCCTCCCCGCGGTCCATCTCGCCCAGGGCTTCGAGCGCCGCCAGCAGGTCCTTGGGGGTGTAGTCGCCCGCCAGGCCGGCGGCGGCCGTCCGGACCGCCAGGCGGATGTTGGTCGCCTTCTCGGAGATGCCGGCCACGTCGCACACCTCGTCGGGGTCGAGGGTCGAGAACTGGACCGTGAGCCGGCGCACGGCGCCGATGTCGGCGTCGGGGATGCGGCTGGCCTGGTCGCTCGGCACGCGGTACACCTGCACCCGTTCGGCAAAGTCGGTCGGCGTGCGGCGCGGCGTCTGGCCCATCAGGACGTAGTCGCTGTTGGGGTCGAACACCACGATGGTCCCGCCGAGCGCCAGGAGCTGCTCGAGCACCACGCCCACAGTGTAGCTCTTGCCGGCCCCCGTCTGGGCGATCACCGCCAGGTGCCGGCGCAGGCCGTTGGGGTCCAGGAGCACGTCGACGTTGGGACGATTGATCAGCGACCCGATGTCCAGCCCGTCGGTCACGCCGCGGCTGAAGAACTGCGTCAGGAGCGCGTCGGAGGCCTTCTCGACCACCGCGCCCGGCATGGCGGCGCCGCGCGGCACGCGCACCGACCGCGTCTCGGCGTCGAGGAAGCCGAGGACCTTCGCCTGGCCCACGACCACCGGCGGCGAGGCGCCGAGCCGCCGCAGGATGGCCTCGACCTCGCTGTAGTTCATGCTCTGGCTGAGCAGCCGGCTGCTGACGCTGAGGCCAGTCACCTGCGCCAGCACGTCGACCGACCGCACCGCGTCGCCCATCTGCTCGCGCACGCCGCGCAGCACGATGTACTCGAGGCGCGGCGGCGCGAGCTCCGGGTTGGTGACGAACGTGAACCCGTCGGTGCGCACCTCGCCCACCACATAGCCCACGGCCTGGAAGTCGTTCACGGATGTCTCCTTGCCCGGGGCGGCGTCAGACGAACCGGCGCTCGCTGCGGTTGGGGCGCAGCGCGCACCCGAGCACCTCGCCGATCAGCGGGACGTACACGTCGGCGAACATGCTGCGCTTGAGGCGCACCTCGCGGTCGACGCTGTAGAGCAGGGCGTTGTAGACCTCGAGCCCGCCGTAGTCCACCGCCAGGCGCTCCAACGTGGGCTGGAGGGACGCGACGCCGCCCTCCAGCACCTCCCCGCGCACCTGTCCGAGCTCCAGCGGCGCGCCGGCCTGGTGCGCCGGGATGTCGATGCGCAGGGCGTCGTCGAAGTCCGCCAGCCGGACGAAGAAGCTGGCGATGGCCGGGCTGGTGAGGACGCCTTCCTCCTCGAGCAGCGCGGCCGAGCCGCCGTTGAAGCTCCACGTGCCGAGCACCACCGGCTCGGACACACCCGGCCGGCCGTCGGTCCAGCGGTGGATCATGCTCGAGTCGGAGAGGTCGTCGGGCACCTCGCGCTCGTGGTGATCCGGCTGGGCGCGCAGCCACAGCTTGCAGTGGGTGGCCTCGCGGCTGGTCTTGGACACGGCGATGAGGTGGATGCCGCGCTCGGCGGCCGTCCGCAGCAGGAACAGGTAGTTGTCGCGCACATGGACCGGCAGCTCCTGCAGGGCGATGGAGTCCTCGATCGGGGTCGAGTAGAGCTGGGGGAGCAGGCCGTAGAGCGCTCCGTCGAGGTAAACCACGCTGCCCGGCGGCACGCGCATCACGACCTCGCTGGCCAGGAACAGCTCGCGCTGGCGCAGGAACATGTCGGTGAAGCGGGCCGCCGTGGCGCGCGGGGTGGCGGGCGGGAGCACCTTGGCGTCGACGCTGGTCTCCTCGAACCCGCCGTCGCCCAGGCACAGCGCCTGCGCGACGACGACGTAGCACCCGTTGTCGAGGTCGACCTGCCCGACGCTGCCGTCGATGGCATAAGCCGGCCACCCGCCCTCACGGCGCAGCGGGGGGAGCGGGCTCCAATGCGACTGCACGAACGCCTCGAGGTCGAGGTCGCTCACCGCCGCGCCGGACCGGAGGTGATGCGCGAGCTCGCGCTCGTTTTGTCGGACCGCCTCGGTCAGCTTGTCGAGAAAATCGGGCACGCGCCGCCCCTTCGCCGCTCCTCAGGAGTCCCGGAACACTTGTTCGAGATTATATCGACCGCACCGGGGCATGTCAACGCCCGGTGCACGCGGCACGGCGGCCGGCATCTCGAACACCGGGCGTCACACGATGGAACGCCGGGCCCGGAAGAGCAGGAACAGGGCGATCACGGCCACGAGCTCGCAGGCGGCGAAGCGCATGCGCAGGTACGTGGTGCTGGCGATTAGGTTGTCGACGCTGCGGCCGACGAGGTCGAGGCTGCCCGCCCACGTGCGGGCCTCCCACGCGTACCCCAGCCGGACCAGCGCCATGGCGACGAACGTGGCCACCCACGCGAGGTCGAGGCGCTGCAGGAAAGCCCGATAGTTGGCGAAGGCGGACAGCGCGCACAACCCCCAGAACACGGCGGTGAGGCCGAAGATGTAGGTCAACAGGCTGAGCTGCTGCGGCAGGTCGCCCATGGGGCGTCTCCTCGTGGCGATGGGGCGGCGCCCCCGGGCGCGATCGCCCGGACGCGGTGGTGGTGGCGCGAGTATATGCGGCCGGTCGTGAGGTGTCAACGCGGTCGGCGAGCCTTGACGGCCGGCCGGACCGGGGGTACACTCTCGAACGTCTGTTCGTCCATCACGCCGGATCCCATGACCCGAGAAGGAATCGCACCGATGTCGCGCCTCATCAACGTCGACAGCACCGGGGCGCAGCGGCAACGCTGGCGCCGGACCATCGCCGAAGCCCTGAACCGCCTGATGGCCAAGCAGCATCTCGACGACGACGCCAAGGACCTCGCCGCGCTGATCGTCTTCGCGCTGCGCGAGATCAGCGCGGGCGTCGAGCAGTCCGCCAGCGTCTGGGACAAGCGCCACTACTACATCAAGGCCGACCAGCTGCGCATGGAGTGGGAGTGGGCGGGGCGCGCCGCCCAGCGCATGACTAACTTGATCCGGGTCGACGACTGGGTGCGGCTGCCGGTGGTCCTGGCGGACCTGGCGCCGCGCTTCGCGGACGTCAACGTCAGCAAGCTGACACGCTCGGACGAGCTGTGGCGGGGTGCTTACCAGCGCCTGCGGGCCGAGCCGAAACCGGCGGCGGCAGCGCCGGCGTCGACCCCACGTGCCAAGGCGTAGAGGTCCTGACGCGCCCGGTCGCGACCGGCGGATGATGCATCACGCCTGCTCCCACAGCCGCTCGGCGAACCCGGCGCGATCGGCGCGACGCACCGCGAAGGCGCGCACGGCCACCGCCATGCCCGCGACATCAGCCCAGAAGCTCGAGATCTGCGACTCGTAGGCGGCCACGGCGTCGACCTTGGCGGCCAGGTCCGCCTCGCCCAGCTCCGCGAGCCAGGATCGCCAGGCCGCTGCGGGGGCTGGCCCGGGCGCCGGCATGCTCACGGATGGCACGGGCTCTGGCCACGAGGCCGACAGGGCAGCGGGTCGTCGCGACGCGTCTACCGCCGGCCGCGATGCGGCGGCGCGCGTCGAGGCAGCGGCGCGCCCCACGGCGCGTGCGACGGCGGCGTCGTCCTCCGCGTAGGGGTAGTCCTCGTAGTACGTGAGGTGGATGGCGCCGCCGGGATCCGAGTCACGGAGCGACCACCACCGCTCCGCCGCGCGCCGCACGAGGTGGTGGTCGACGTGGTCGCCGATCGCGAGCGGCACGTACACCTTCAACGGCGCCGGAGCTCCCGCGCCGCGCGCGTCGCGCACGCGGCCGTCGATGTCCCGCGCCAGATCGGCGGCGAGGGCGGGGTCCACCCGCGCCGCGCCGGAGAACAACCCGGCGTCGTCCTCGACCGTCCAGGTTCCCCCGGCCTCCGTGCGGCGATAGATGACGTCGGGCACGCCGAGGTGGATGATGCGGGCACCGAGACGGGCACAGGCGGCGCGGTCCTCGGCCCGCCGTCGGGCGACCATCTCGGCGGCCGCCGCGCCGCCGTCCGGCGGCAGCCCCCATCGGGCGTGCAACGCCGCGGCGTACGCCGAGATCGGCCCGGCCGGCGGGTCCCCGGCGCACACGGTGGCAATCGTCACGGCTTCGCCCGCGTTGGCCTGACGGTGGATCAGGCCGCCGCACGACAGCACGGCGTCGTCGAGATGCGGGGAGAGGTAGAGGTGGCGCATGGCGCGCGCCGCGGACATGCCCCGGCGAGCACCGCGCCCCCGCCGCGCCGCCGGCGCGGCGGGGGCGCGGGCACCGTCACATGTCGTGATCGATGACGAACGTGATGTTGCAGTTCATGCGGTACTTGACGATCTTGCCGTCTTCGATCATCGCCTGCATGTCCTTGACGTAGAGGCTCTTGATGTGCTTGACCGTGCGCCCCGCCTCGGCGACTGCGTTGTGGGCGGCGTCTTCCCAGCTCGTGTTGGACTCGCTGATGACCTCGATGACCTTCGCGATGGACATGGGTGTGCTCCTTGGTGATGCCACCGGAATCGGCGTCGGCGGCGGGATGGGTTGTCGACGGCCCCGCGGATGCCGGGACGCGGTCGACCGTGCCGGAATGCCTACATGGTAGCACGCCCGGCGGCGGCGGTCAGAGCCACCCCCACTCGTCCCCGGGGTCGGTGTAGCCCTGGCAGCCCGCGAAGGGCTCGCGCCAGTTGCCCGTCCAGGGCGAGGCGACCTTCTCGAAGTGCAGGTGCGGCAGGCCCGAGTACCCTTCGTCGCCGACGGCGCCGATGCGCTGGCCGCGGCGCACGGCGTCGCCCGGCCGGACGTCGGCGGCCGAGTTGTGGCTGTACGACGTGAAGTACCCGCCATGGTCGATGACGATGGCGTGCGGGCCACGCCCGACGCCCGGCCCGTCCATCCACAGCGGCCCGACGTACACCACGGTGCCCGGCGCCGTGGCGAAGATCGGCATGCCCGTCGGCGCGAACCAGTCCTGGCCGGTATGGAAGCCGCAGGTCTGGTAGGCCACCGGCGCCCCGAACGGGCTGGCCATCACGCCGTAGGTCGGCACGTGCGGGCGGTCGCGACCGCCCAGGAGGCGCGTGACGGCGTAGATCGCGGCGAGGGCCACGAGGAGCGTGGCGACGGTCCGGCGGCGCGGCATGCGGGAGATTATACCCGCGGCGCCCGCCCCCTACGTCAGCCACGCCCGCATCGCCGCGAACATGGCGGGCGCCGCGGGATCCCACAGCACGTCGTGCGCCACGCCCGGCAGCCACGCGATCCGCGGGTGGGCGGGCATGATCCGGGCGAGGAAGCTGGCCCCGCGCGGGCTCACCGCCCGATCGGCCGTGCCCTGCACGATCAACGTGGGCGTGTCGACGCGCCGGGCATCGCGCGCCAGCATCGCCGCGTTGGCGGCGGCCAGGCGCAGCAGGTAGCACAGGCTGAGGCGCGCGAACGCGAGGGGATCGCCGCGCCGGAGCTCCAGGAACGCCTTCCCCCGGACGGCGCGGGCCATCCGCAGGCCGACGATGTCGATGGTGGGCGCCGACGGGCGGCGGATGGCCCGCGCGAGGTCGAGGACCCCGTGCGGGTCGAGGATCTGGGCGGGGCTGAGGCACACGCCCGGCGCCACGAGGACCAGGGCGGCGGTGGCGCCGGGGTCCTGGCCGAGGAACGACAGGGCGTAGATCGCCCCCATGCTCTCGGCGGCGAGCACCAGGCGGGCCCCGGGGTGGCTGGCCCGGACGTGCGCGACCACGGCCTCGATGTCGGCCAGGATCACGGCACGCGGCGCCAGGACGCCGCGTTCGCCGCCCGACTCCCCGTGGCCCCGCAGGTCCAGGGCATGCACGGCGATCCCGTAGGGCACCAGGTGCGTCCCGAAGACGTCGCGGTACGGCCGGCCATGCCACGCGATGCCGTGGAGGACCACGACGGCCGTGTCGACGGTCGCCGCGCGGCCGGCGGCGCCGGCGCCGCCGGGCTCCGGATCGCCCGGCAGCGCCGAATGACACGCCAGCGGGGTGCCGTCAGGGGCGGGGATGCGGGTGGTGGCGAGGCGCACGCCACACCCGGCCGCCCCGCCCGGCCTCGACAGCCTACACGTGCGCCTCGAACCACGCCAGCATGTCGTTCCACGCCTGCGTGGCTTGCGTCTCGTCGTAGCGCTCGCCGGTGTCGTTGTGGAAGGCGTGGTTGACGCCGGGGTACACCGTGAGCCGATACGTCGTGCCGGCGGCCTCGAGCGCCTTCTCGAGGTCGGGCTTGCCGGCGTTGATCCGCTCGTCGAGCTCGGCGTACACGCCCAGCACGGCGGCCTTGATGTTCGGCACCTGGTCGAGGTCGGGCGCGGGCCCGTAGAACGGCGCCGCCGCCTTGAGCTCCGGCATCGCCGTCGCCACCCGCCACGTGATGCCGCCGCCGAAGCAGAAGCCCGTCATCGCCACGCGGGCGCTGTCGACGTACGGCAGGCTCGACAGGTAGACATAGGCGGCCTTGAAGTCGCCGACATGCCGCTCCGGCCCGGCATTCGTCAAGAGCCCCGGGACCTCGTCGCGGTCGCGCGACGCCGTGCCGCCCTCGCGCGAGAGCAGGTCGAGGGCCAGCGCGACGTAGCCCGCCTTGGCGAAGCGGCGCGCCACGTCCTGGATGTGCGGCGTGAGGCCGCGGTTCTCGTGGCAGATCATGACGACGGGATAGGTGCCGTCGGCCGCGGGCCGCGCCAGATACCCCAAGATCTCGACATCCCCGCTCGGGAAGGTGACCATGCTGCCCTGGACGGCCGGGTCGTCCTCGGCCACCGTCAGCGGGCTGCGGGCCTCCGTCGTCGGCGCCGACGTGGCCTGCACGGTGGGGGCCGCGGTGGGCGCCGTGGTCGGCGGCGCGGCGGACGGCATGGGTTCGGTGGGCGCCGGCAGCTCGCCCGGGGAGCACCCGACCGCGGTGAGGGCGGTGATGGTCGCGCCGATGCTGCCCGTGATGAACGCCACGCGCCGGATGAAGGTGCGGCGGTTGATCAGGCCCTCGCGGTAGTCGTCGTAAAACTCCTCGACGAGGTACTTCTCGAAGGTGCCAAGCTGGTCCATGGTTCCTCCTGGGGAGTGTGGGCACGTGAGGATCTGGGGATACGCATCTGCTTCCAGCATACCGACTCCAGGCCCGCCGCGCAAGCGGCTCCCCGGGAGACTTGGGCCGGCTGGGCCGGCCCTACGGCCCCGCCCACGTCGGCACCGGCACCTCGCCGGCGGGGAACGCCGCGCCCGCCGGCGACCGCGCCGGGAATCGGCTGCCGGAGGCGCGGTTGTACAGTCCCACCCGCACGGAATACGGCCCGGGCGCGGCCCCTGGCGGCACGGCAAGGCGGCGGACGTCGACGGTCCCGCATGCAAGAGGTCGCAGGCACGGTCATCGAGGGTCGCACATTCGAACGATCCGAGACAAGGTTCAGGGCCGTGGCCCACCCCGTGGCGCCGCCGCCCGCGCCGGCGCCGGGCGGCGCCCCTACCGGTCGTCCAGGCGCTCCGGGCCGAACGGCGACAGCGTGCGCCGGCCGCGGACCGGCACGG
>CAYQBA010000207.1:0-7643 GCA_964415605.1 uncultured Anaerolineales bacterium
TGCCCTCGACCGTCGACAGGCCGGTGTTCACGCTCAACGTGGCGCCGCCGAAGTTGACGCTCACCACGGTGTTGTCGAAGGTGCCGCCGCCGCCGCCGAAGGTCGGGGAGCCGTTGGGCACCGAAGGCCAGTCGCCGGTCGACAGGCTGTACACGCCACCGCTGAAGCGGTGCTGGTAGGCGCTGGGGCCGGAGACCACGGCCATGCCCCACGAGTAGTACGTGCCGGAGTAGCACAGGCTACCGATGAGCGACGACAGGTCGGCCGCGCCGTTGAACTGGGTCAGGACCGCGCTGCCGTAGCTCGTGTTGCAGACCGCGCCCGGCGCGGCGGGCACGTTCATCAGCGGGTAGGCGCCGTAGCTCTGCCCCGTCGCCACCACGCTGCCGTTGGACGCCAGCGTAAGGTCGCCGAAGCCGTAGTCCGTGGTGTTGCTGCCGATGTAGGTCGACTCCACCAGCGGCCCCGCGCCGTTCGCGCCCAGGATGCTCACGATGTTGTCGTACGAGCCCGCCGTCGAGCTCTGGAAGGGGTTGCCGGCGGTCGGGTAGTCGGTGCTCGCCGAGAGGCCGCCGAAGTACATCCGGCCGCTCGAATCGATCTCGAACGGATGCCAGCTGCTGGCATAGTAGGCCGACACCGGGTAGGTGAAGCTGGTGTAGATGTAGGGGTACAGACAGCCGTCGTAGCTCGTGCCGCCGACGCGTGTCACGTAGGTCGACCAGCTGCTGCCGATGCCGTTGAGCGAGCTGTTCAGCTTCGAGAGCATGAAGTCCGTCGTGCCGCCCGTCGACAGTGGGCCGATGGTCGTCGTCGCCAGGGGCCACGTGTAGGAGGTGCCGGACCACGTCCCGCCCATGATGTACACGCTGCCGGCGGCGTCGGTCCGGATGGCGGACACGGTGTCGTAGTAGCTGCCGCCCAGGAACGTCGCGTTGAGGGCCGTCGTCATCGTCGAGTCCAGCCGCGTCACCCAGCCCTCGTAGCAGCCCGAGCTGGCGTTGGTGTTCTGGATCCCGCTAAGGGCCGGGCCGAAGCCCGTCGTGGCGCAGGTGGTGCCGCCGACGTAGATCTCGCCCGAGCTCGGGTTGATCCAGACGGCGTTGCCGTAGGTGGTCGAGTTGCCCCCGAGCACCGGCACGCGGCTGTTCGAGATGGCGTTGAGGGCGTTGTTGATCCGCACCACGGCCACGCGCGGGGTCGTGATCGTCGACGCGTTCACCGGCACGTACTGCGGGCTCGCGCCGAAGCTGGCGGTCGTGGTGGTGGATCCGGCGAACAGCAGATCGCCGTTGGGTGCCCGCACGAGCTCGCCCGGCGTGTACTCGGTGCTGGTGGTCCCGATGAACGTGAAGGCCGTCATCGTGTCGTTGGCCAGGTTGAACTTGGTGATGAACCAGTCCTGGCCGCCCTGGAAGGAGCTCTGGTAGCCGCCGCCCGGCACGCCCGTCCACGTGCTGCTCAACGTCCAGCCGAGCATGTAGCGGCTGGTGGCGTCCTCCACCATGCCCGGGTTGTAGTACTCGCCGCTCGATCCGCCGATCTGGCGCGCGAAGACCAGCGTCGGGTCGATGTAGAGCACCTTGCGGGTGTCATACGTGTCGACCTTGATGGTCACGGTCGTGCCGTCGAGCAGGAACGCCACGCTGACGGGCTCGCCGTCGGCGGTGAGGGCCACCGGCGCCTTCTCGATGATCTCGCCGAGCGAGGTCGCGAGCACGAGATTGCCATCCGGATCGACGCGAATCCCGTCCTGACCCGTGTACTTGAGCTGGATCTGGCGGGTGTCCGCGCCCGGAGCAACCACGAAGACGGACTTGACCGCACCCTCGGCGTCGCCGTGGAACTGCAGGTCGATCCCGTCCCACAGCTCCTTGTAGGAGATCCGGGCGAAGGGATGGACGCCCGTGACATCGGCGTCGCCGACGAGCCAGTTGTACTCGACGTCGAGAACGCCGTCGCCGACGAGGTCCACCTCGGGGTTGGCGTCCACGAAGCTGAGCTCCACGTTGTGGTAGCGCTGCTGCGTCTCGGCCTGCGGGTCCGGGGGCGGCGGCGCCGCATCCGGATCCTTGCCCAGCGCCACGCCCTGTGACTCGACCAGAGCGTACATGATGCGGCTGGGCGCGAACCAGACCTCGGAGCCGTTCCCGCCACTGCGGAAACGCGGCTCCTCTGGCCACTGGCCTTCGTTGGGCAGGAACACGCCGTCGGTGACATGCTTGAACAGGTCCGACAGGCTCGGCGTACCCGCCTGGGCTTGTGCGTTGGTCGGAGCCGATGCCCCGAACATGGCGAGGGCCAGCCCCGCCAAGACCACGCCACCGGTGACGATCCACCGGGCTCTCGCGTGAATGCTACTCATTGCTGTCGCATCCTCCCTTTGGTTTGGCTAGCCCTCCCCCCAAGCCGGAGCGTTGACCGCGCAAGGGGCGGCCTCGCGCGGATACCGGGCATGGCGGAGCGCATACTGGGCAGAGTCGAAATCTGCCTGATTAACGCGGGATGAGATCAAAAGATACTGGCACGGCCCGTCCGGCCGCCGTCCACTCGCCCTGATACGGCACCCTTGGAACCGCCCGCAGGTGCCGGGGAGGCGGCGCGCCAGCGCTCCGACAGACTGGCCACGCCGCCATTCGAACCCAATGCGGCCCCGGGCAGGGCGGGCGGGCGGCCGATTTACATTTCCACAACATCCGATTCACAGCCTGTTGGCCGCCTGGCGGCAGCCCCCCGGCCACGCTCGCGGCACCCCGCTCGCTGCCCGCCCCATCACCGCGTGGCACTGCTTCACCGCGTGGCACTGCCATCATTCGTGCTTTGGCCGGCGTTAAAGGTATTGTATCGTCGCACGACGATCTCGTCTTCACCGCCCCCTGGAGATGAACCGAATGGGATCTCGATCCCGGTCGGCCGCCGCCCGGTCGACCTTGCGCCGCCATGCCCCGCGCCTCGCGGCCCTCGCCGCGCTGGCGGGCCTGGCCCTCACCGTCACTCCCCCGCTCACGCCGCCGGCGCACGCCCAGGCATCGTCCCCCCTCGAGTACACCCTTGTCGATCAGTGGCCCTCGCCGGACTGGCCGCTCGACGCGCTCGGCCAGCCGGCCGGGCTGGCCGCCTCCGCCGACGGCCGGGTCTTCCTGGCCGACCGCGTGGTCAACCGGGTCACCGTCATGGCGCCGGACGGCACCTGGTCGGGCGAGTTCGGCAACCGCGGCACCGGGCCCGAGCTCCTCGGTGACCCGAGCCGGATCGAGATCGACGACGCCAACGACCGGCTGTACGTCGCCGACGTCGACAGCTACCGCGTCGTCGTGTACGACCGCGCGGGCCGCTTCGTCGACGCCTGGCCCGGCATCTACGCCGCCGGTCTCTCGCTCGGCCCCAACGGCCTCCTGTGGGTGGCCGACGTGTTCACCGACCGCGTGCGCGCGTTCGACCCTGGCGGCCACGAGGTCGTCGCGTTCGGCCAGCGCGGCAGCGCCCCCAGCACGTTCCGCCAGCTCGCCGACGTGTCGGTCGCGCCCGGCGGCGACATCTACGTCGGCGACCGGCGCGGCTCGCGCATCCAGGTGTTCCGGCCCGACGGCGCCCTCCTGGCGCCGCCCGGCACGGCCGACTTCACGGCGCGCGCCGAGCAGGCGCCGGCGCCGCGGCTGGTCAAGACCTACGACCTCAACGACGCCCGCTACCGCCAGACCACCGGCGGCGGGGGGCCGGGCGGCGGCCGGCCGCCCGGCGGCGGCCCGGGCGGTGGGGGGCCGGGCGGAGGCGGGTGGATGCGCCGCTGCTCCGGCGCCGACATCGACGTCATCGACGACGACAGCTTCCTGGCGTTCCCGTGCCTGATCACCGACAGCGCCGTCGAGTTCCTGCGCGGCCCGCAGGCGTCGCTCAACGTGTTCGGGTTCTTCCGCCCGTACGTCAACGCGCGCGCCGGGCTGTTCTACTCGATGTCGACCTACGACGACAACCGCGACGACCCCCGCAACCCCACCTTCCCGGCCATCGTGCGCTACGTCGACAAGACCTTCTCGACGACGTCCGGCGTGTGGACGCTGGCCCCGTTCGACAACACGCAGCTGCGCAGCCCGACGCGCGTGGACGTCCACCCCAACGGCACGCTCTACGTCACCGACTTCCGCCAGGTGCAGCGCTACTCCCAGGAGGGCGTGCGCCAGAACCCGCTGCCGTCCCGCACGTTCCCGACCGAGCCGATCTCGATCACGCTGCGCCTGCTCACCGGCGACGGCACGCCCGACGGCGTGGTGGGCTACGGCACGTGCCTCAACGCCGGCTCGCCGCAGCCCAACCCGATGCCGTGCCTCGGCCAGTTCGAGAAGCGGACGCGCGACCACCGCGGCACGCCCCTCGACTACCTCGAGCCGCTGTGGACGACGACGGTGTCGCCGGAAGCTGCGATCACCGAGCTGCACTACGATCCCGTCAACGACCTGATCCTCGTGCTCAACAACGCCGACCAGGAGATCCTGGCCTACAAGCGCCTGGCGCGCGGCCGCAAGGACACCTGGCCGCTGGGCGGCTCCGATCGCACGGCGATCTTCGCCGACGTCGGGTCGGGCCCCGACGGCCGCATCTACGTGCTCGACGTGCTGCGCGACCAGATCCAGGTCCGCGACGCCCGCGGCGACCTCACCCGGACGCTGCCGTCGCCCAGCGACGCATGGCGCGTGGCCGGCGGCCCGGGCGGCACCGTGCTGGTGCTGACGGCCTTCGGCGAGGTGGCCGTGCTCGACCAGGCCGGCGCCGAGGTCGCGCGCTTCAGCGCCAGGGCCAACGAGAACGCGCAGGCGCGCAGCTTGAGCGACCTCAGCGTGTCGGCCGACGGCCGGGTGTTCGTGGCCGACGCGCGGGCAAGCCTGATGATGATCTTCGCGCCCACCGGCCGCCCGGCCTCCGAGGTGCTCGCCGGCCAGACGTGCCTGGTGCGCGGCGACAAGACGGCGACCCCCGCCCGTGTCGCGCTTGCCGACGAGATCGACATGACGCTGACGCTGCGGGGGACGTGCGGCGCCATCGAGCAGGCGTCCAACATCCTGCTCCTCGTCAACACCAAGAGCTCGGCGGCGCTCGACGCCGCCCGGCAGGTGGTGGCGCTGGCCGACTTCAAGCGCAACCAGGTCGGCCTCATGGGCTACTACGTCAACACGCTCTTCAAGGTGCGCTGGACGCACGACCCCACGCGCGTGGTCAGCGGCCTCGAGACCGTCAACGCCGGCGGCGGCGCCGAGTCCAACGAGGCCAATGCGCTGAAGGAGGCCGCCCGCGAGCTGGCCCTCGAGCCCGGCCGGGGCGTCGTGGTCCTGATCGGCGCGCAGTACTGCGTCAAGACCGACCAGAACAGCTGCGCCGAGCAGACCGACGCCGAGCCGGCCGCGGCCGAGCTGCGGGCGGCCGGGGCCCGCGTGGTGGTGGTCAACGGCAGCGGCGACAGCGCGATCCTGGCGTCCAACGATCTCGACGTCGTCAGCTTGTTCGGCGGCAGCCTCGGCAGCGCGGTGCCGGTGTACCAGCGGGTCGCCTCGTTCCTGCGGCCGGCCAGCCTGCTCAAGTCGGCCACGGTGGCCGACGTCATCCCGCCGCAGTTCGACGTCGTCCCCGGCAGCCTCCGGCCGGCCGGCACGTGGGATCCCGCCACGCGGACGCTGGCGTGGGCGGTGGCGGACGGGCCCTACACCGGCACCCTGCTGCGCTACCGGCTGAAGCCGAACGCGGCCGGGCGCTGGGCGACCAACGTCGAGGCCACCGCCGACTTCGTCGACGGCTGGGACGGCGCCGGGCGTGTGACGTTCCCGGTGCCCGAGGTCGAGGTCGTGGCACCGCCCACCGAGACGCCCGTGCCGACGCCGGTCCCGACCGACACCCCCGTGCCGACGGCCACGCCCGCCGCGACCGACACGCCGGTGCCGACCGAAACCCCGGTGCCGACCGCCACGCCCGTGCCGGCCCCGGCCTACCTGCCAATCGCGTTCCTCGACCGGTGCGTCGAGCGGACGGCGCCGTACGACATCGCGCTGGTGTTCGACGTCAGCAGCAGCATGGGCGCCGCCACTCGTGCGGGCGGCCCGGCCAAGCTGGCCGCGGCCAAGGCCGCCGCGGACGGGTTCGTCGACGCCCTCCAGCCGCTGGACCGCGTGGCCGTGATCGCGTTCGACGAGGCCGCGGCCGTCGCGCTGCCGCTGTCGGGCGACCGCGCCGCCGCCCGGAGCGCCATCGCCGGCCTGGCGACCGGGTCCGGCTCGCGCATCGACCGCGGGCTAGCAGCCGGCAGCGCGGCGCTGGCGGCCCGGCGGCCCGACGCCGCCGCGGCGATGGTCCTCCTGACCGACGGCCGCGCCACCGGTCCGGAGGTCGGCGCCGCGGCGCGGGCCGCCGACGCGGCCCGCCAGGCCGGCACGGTGGTGTACGCCGTGGGGCTCGGCGACGACGTCGATCGCGCGCTGCTGGCGCGGGTGGCCGGCGACCCCGGGCGCTACTTCGAGGCGCCGCAGGCCGGCGACCTCGCGCGCGTCTACGCCGGGCTGCCGGTCGTCCGGTCGGCCTGTCCATGAGATCGGGCCCGGCGGCGGGCGCCGGGCCGCATCCCCGCGCCAGGGGCGCACGGCCGGTGTATCATTCGGCCATGCGCCCCGCCGCTTGCCGGTCGAGGTGAATCGATGCCGGTCGCTAACGCCATCCGGATCTCCGGTGTTATCCCTGGTGCCGGCGTGGAACGCCATCGCCGCCGGACCGCCAGGGATCTCGCGGGGGCCCACTCTGAATGTTGGAAACAGCCGCGGTGAACCACGCCAACGGAGCCTGGGACACCGGCGCTCAGCTCGAGCGCCGGCTGGTCGAACGCGCCCAGGGCGGGGACAACCTCGCGTTCACGCAGCTCTACCAGCGTTATGTCGACGATGTGTTCGCCTACGTCCAGATGCGCGTCCGTAACGTGGCCGTGGCGGAAGATCTGACGCAGGACATCTTCATGAACGCATTCCGAGCACTCTCGACCTTCCAGTGGCACGGCAGCTTCGCTCCGTGGCTCCTGCGCTGCGCCCACAACCGCGTGGCCAACCACTGGCGGACCCAGGGGCGGCGACCGGACCAGGTCGCCCTGCCGGGCGAGGACGACACCGAGAGCCCGACGCCCGAGCTGGCCGGCGACGACGACCCGTTCGAGCACATCAGCCTCCGCCTCGGCGCCGAACAGGTGGACGCCGCCATGATGGCCCTGACCGACCTGCAGCAACAGGTCATCGCCTTGCGGTTCGGCGCCGGGCTGAGCCTCGGCGAGACCGCCGACCTCATGGATCGCTCGCAGAACGCGGTCAAGAACCTCCAGCACAACGCGCTGGCGGCCCTGCGCCGGCGGCTCGCGGTCGAGGAGTCGCCGGTATGAACGCGCCGCTGGCCAACGCCCTGCAGGATTGCCTGGAGGCCATCGAGTCCGGCGTCCCGTTCGAGCGGGCGCTCGGGCAACATCCCGAGCTCGAGGCCGAGCTCCGCCCGCTCCTGACCGCCGCGCGGCTGGTGCGCCGCCATCGCCCGCGGCCGTCGCCGGCCTTCCGCGCGCAGTTCCAGGTGACGTTGGCGCAGCAGACCGCCGCCGCGCCCGCCGGCCCGGGCGGCGTGGCGGCCGG
>CAYQBA010000208.1:0-7554 GCA_964415605.1 uncultured Anaerolineales bacterium
CGCCGCCGACCCGCCGGAGGCCGTGCCGCGGGCCGGCGCGGCCGCGACGCCGCCCGACGGGCTCGTCGTGGCCCGAGCACGGGGCGGCGCCGTCGACGTGGTGGCGGCGGTGGACGGGGCGTGGCGGACGATCGTCCCGGCCGCGGCCTTGCCGCCGCCGGTGGGCGATCGACCGCGGCAGGCGGAAGTCGCGTTCGTGGCGGTCGCGCCCGGGCTGGACCGGGCAGCGCTGACCGTCCTCTACTGCGCGGCGGACGCGTCCGAGGCCGCGGACTGCTACCCGCGCGGCTACGTCTACGACCGTGGCACGGGACAGCTGGCCGCACCGGGCGACGAGAACGTGCCGGTGGGCTGGCTGCCCGACGGGCGGCTGCTCGTCGACGCCGTCTCGGGCGGCGCGGCCGTCTTCGACCCCGCGACCGGGCTGACGGCGCCGGTGGGCGGGGCGGGCGCCGACTACACGGTCGGCTTCGGCGCTGGCCTGGCCCGGGATGGCGGCCGCATCGCCTACTCGACCGGCACGGGGGAGCACGTCGCCGATCTGGCGACGGGCGCCGTGGTCGCCCTGGCCGGTCCCGGCTCGGCCGACCGCACGCCGTGGCTGGCGTTCAGCCCCGACGGCGCCCGGGTCGCCGCGGCGCGCCGCCTGGCGGTCGACGTCGACGCCGCCGGTTTCGACGGCCTGCCGTGGCCCAGCGTGATCGCCATCCACGACGCCGCCAGCGGCGCGCGGCTGGTGGTCGTCGACCAGGACGGCGCCGGCGCCGTGCCGGCGCGCGATCTGGCGCCGGCATGGACGCGCGACGGCGGCGCGATCGTCTTTCTGCGGGCTGACCGCGCCGGGCAGGGCGCCGACCTCTTCGAGCCGGCGCGCGTCATGCGCCACGATCTCACCACGGGCGAGACCGTTGCCCTGGCGGGCGACGTCGTCCCCCGCCGGGACGTCGTCGTCGCGCCCACCGGCGACATCGCCGTCTGGCTCGAGCAGCCGGCGCCGGGCGTGTCGCGCGCGCGGGCGGTCGACATCGCCACCGGCGCGCCCGTCGCCGTGCTGCCCGACGACGCCGCCTATCGCCACACGGCCCTGGCGTGGGCCGATCCGGGCGCGGCCAGCATGCCGGCCACGGCCGGATCGGCTGGGCGGTGAGCCATGGTGATGGATACGCGCCGGGTGGCGAGGTTGCGTCGACCGGTCAGGCGGCTCGGCTTGGTCGCGGCCATCGCGCTGGTGGGGACGGCAATCGCCGTCCCGTCGCCGGCACGGGCCCAGAGTCCATCGTTCCACTTCCCGTGGCCGAGGGACTCGCACGCGCGCCGCTTCACCGGCGGCAGCGCGCAGCACGGCGGCGAGGCGGCGTACGCGTGGGACATCAACCGCGGCGCCGGCGACGAGGACTGCGGCGACGCCGCGGTCAGCACGGAGACCGGCACGGTGACGGCGCTCTCGTGCGACGACGAGTACGCCCGGCTGGGCTACGGGTGCTACGTCAAGGTCGGCCACGGCGGCGGCCGCGTGTCGGTGTACGCCCACCTGCGGAAGGGCAGCCAGCGCGGCCCGGCCGGTCGGCACACATGCCGCGGCACGGTCGTCGGCCGGGTGGACAAGACGGGCCTGCCCAGCGGCGGCAAGTGCCACCTGCACTTCCACGTGACCAAGGACGGGTCGGCGCACAACCCCGTGCCGGTGTGGGGCAAGACGGGCCTGCTCGAGGCCTGCACGGCCTTGACGGGCATCACCATCGACGACCGCACGCCTTATTGGTCGTGCACGCGCTATTGCGGGGAGGATTGAACGATGGGACCAACGACGACGACGGGGCGGCGCGGCGCGGGCCGCGTGATGCTTGGGCGCCGGGGGCGGCTGGCGGTGCGACTCGGGTTGATCGGGCTGGCCGGAGTGGCGGCGCTGGTGCTTGCACCGCTTGCCACCGCGCACGAGTTCGGCTGCGATGCCGTCGACGACGGCGAGATCCGCTACCAGGACTTCACGCAACACGACGATGCGCTGGCGCATGCTGTCGCCGCGTGGCACGTGCTGGGCAACGTCGACATCTTGCCGAGGGCGTGGTGGACGGTTGCCGATCTCGCGTGGTACGACACCTACCGGACCGATGTGACGTGGGACGGCCAGTTCTTGTGCGGGCCCATCGGGCCGCAGTCAGCCTATCTGAACGATGCCTTCTTCGAGACGTACGGCTGGCGCAAGAAGCGGGCTGTCGCGACGCACGAGCTCGGGCACGGGCTGGGCCTCGGGCACAGCTACTCGCCTCAAATCATGTACAGGTGTGCGTCGTGCGGAGGCTTCACCACCCCACAATCGCACGACCGCGAGGACTACTTCAAGCTGTGGCCGTGACGCGGCGGGCGGCCATCGGGCCATCGGCGGTTCCGCGCGGGCGCGGCGGCCCGCCGACCTGCCCACCGGACTTCGCCATCGCGAGAGACACGTCCGGCCCACGGCCGGGAAAGGAGCAACGGGGATGGACATGGCTGAGATGGGTGCCAGGCGGCGACCACGCGCCGCCCGCGCACTCGCGCGCATCGGGCTCACCGCGGTCGCGGTCGGCGGCGGGGTGCTGGCGGCCCGCGCCTGGCCGGGCGCGGGCGGGGGGTGGTCATCGGTGAGCTTCGTCACCGACGTCGCCGACCCGCGCCGACTGGTCGGTGTGGTCGACAACGTCTTCGTCGGCCGGGTCGACGGCGTGCAGGGCGTTCACACGCCGTCGGGCATGCCCGAGACCCGCTACGGCGTGACCGTGATCGAGAACATCAAGGGACACCTCGACGGCGGCGTGACCGTCAACCAACAGGGTGGCATCGCCCCTGGCGCGGACGCGCCGGTGCTGGTGGAGGGCGACGCCATGCTCGTCGTCGGCGCGGAGTACCTCTTCGCCACGCGGGCCGGCGGCGGCGGGGCGTGGCACACGCTGGTGCCGCGCTACGGCGACGTGCGCATCGCGGACGACGCGGAGCGCGAGCGGCTCGTCGCGGCGTTCCGAGCGGCGGCGACGGAGGCGATCCCGTACGAGCCGTGATCACACCGGCGCCGCCGGGTCCTCTCCACCGTGCTCCTCGGAGGCCCGCGCGGCGCGCGGCCGTCGCCCCGGCTCCCAAATCGGCCGCGAGGTCGAGCGGGGGAGCCGGGGCGATCGCTACGCCAGACCCTTCAGCATGCCGTGCCAGTACATCTGCGGCAGGACGTACTTCTTCATCAGATACATGCTGCGGCGCTCCTTGGACTGGTCGAACGGGAACGTCTCGTCCGGCTGGCCGTCGTAGTCGAACTCGGCCAGGATCAGCTTGCCGTAGCCGGTGATCAGCGGGCACGACGAGTAGCCGTTGTAGCGGGCATCGCTCGTCGTGCCATCCAGGTGCGCCAACAGGTGTTTCACGAGGACGGGCGCTTGTTTGCGGACCGCCGCGCCCGTCTTGCCCGTCGGAAGGTTGCTGGCGTCGCCGAGCGCGAAGACGTTCGGGAACCGCACGTGCCGCAGCGAGTGCTTGTCGACGTCGACCCAGCCCGCCCCGTCGGCCAGCGGGCTGGCCTTGACGAAGTCCGGCGCGCTCATCGGCGGCGTCACGTGGAGCATCGCGTACGGGACGGCCTCCGTCTCTCCGGTGTCGAGGTGCTGGAACACCGCCTCGCGGGTCTCCGGGCGGACCTCGACCAGCTCGTGCCGGAAGCGCGTCGCGATGCCGCGCTCCGCGACGATCCGGCGCAGCGTCCGGGCGTAGCGCTCGATCCCGAAGATCGCCGTGCCGGCCGCCGCGAAGATCACGTCGGTCTTGTCGCGGACGCCCGAGCGACGGAAGTAGTCCTCCGCCAGGTACATGATCTTCTGCGGCGCGCCGCCGCACTTCACGGGCGTGCCCGGATGCGTGAAGATGGCGTTGCCGCCCTGGAACCGCCGCAAGCAGTCCCACGTGTAGCGCGCGGTGGCGAACGTGTAGTTGCTGCAGATGTCGTGGCGGCCGAGGTTCTCCTTCAGGCCCTTGATCTTGTCCCAGTCCATCTGGATGCCCGGCGCGACCACCAGGTGGTCGTACGTGAGGCGTTGGCCGTCGCGGGTCAGCACGGCGTTTTGGTCCGGCTCGAACGCGGCGACGGCGTCGCGGATCCACGTGACGCCCGGCGGGATGACGGCGGCCATCGGGCGCACGGTGGACGCCATGTCGACGTCGCCGGCCCCGACGAGCGTCCACAGCGGCTGGTAGTAGTGCCGGTCCGACGGCTCGATGACGGCGACGTCCAGCCCCCGCCGCGCCCGGCGCAGCCGGGCGGCGACGGTGATGCCGGCCGTGCCGCCACCGACGATGACGACCTGGTGGTGGCTGTGATTCGACATGGCGGTTTCCTCCTGCGTGGGCCGCGGCGCCGGTCCCCGGCTAGCCGACCGGCGGCGCGGCGGCGATACCGGCCGGCTCGGCCGGGTTGGTGCAGACGACGGGCCGCGCCGCGAACCGGCGGTTGTAAGGCAGGCGCGACAACAGCATGGCCATGCCGCAGGTGCCGGTCGCGCCCGCGAACACCAGCCCGGCCCCGACGAAGCCGCTCAGCGCCAGGAACCATGGGTGCACAAACGTGCCGAGCAGCGTGCCGGCGAGCACCAGCGACCCCGCCGCCAACTGGACCTGGCGGATGATGTCGATCGGCGCCCCGTGCACGCGGGCGGTGTCGAAGCCGCTGTCCTTCCAGTGCTGCAGGCCGCCCGTGAGGTGGGTGATCTCCGGGTAGCCGGCGTCCAGCAGCGCCTGCGCCGCCCGCCCTGAGCGGTTGCTCGACCGGCAGTACAACACCGGGGTCTTGTCGCCGATGTCCGCGAGCGCGGCCGGGCTCAGCGCGCTGAGCGGGATGAGCCTGGCGCCGGGGATGTGCTCGCTGGCGTACTCGCCGCTCTCGCGGACATCGATCAGGATGGTCTTGTCGAGCTCGATCCAGCGCCGCAGCGTCGGGGCATCGATCTCGCGCAGTCGGAACTGGCTTGCGTTGATCATGACGGACCTCCCTTCACCAACGGCAGCCCCGCCATCCGCCAGGCCGTCATGCCGCCCGTGACGTTGACGATGTCGGCCCGTCCGGCGCGTTCAAGCACGCTGGCCGCCACTGTCGAACGATAGCCGCTGCCGCACATCACGGCCAGCGGGCGGGTGCCGTTGGGAACTTGTGACAGCTTGGCGGCCACATGGCCCGCGATGATGTGGGTCGCGCCCGCGGCGTGGCCCTCGGCCCACTCGCCGTCCTCGCGGACGTCGAGCAGCTGGATGGTGCCCTCCGCCAAGTGCCGGTTGAGGTCGGCGGGCGTGATCTGCGGCGTCTCGTGCAGCGGCAGGCCGGCCTCGATCCAGGCGGTCATGCCGCCGTCGAGGTAGCCCTGGACGTCGTCGAGGCCGACCCGCACGAGGTTGCGCACCGCAAGCTCGACGTCGGCCGGGCCGCCGCCGACCAACAGGATCGGCGTGTCGTACGGCACCACCCAGGACGCCCACATCGACACCTTCTCGCCGGCGCCGATGCCGAAGGCGCCCGGGATGTGGCCGGCGCCGAAGCCGAGCTGGTCGCGCAGGTCGATGACCACCGCGCCCGCATCCAGAGCCTGCTTGAAGCGGTCCACCGGGATCGCGGCCTGCCCCGGCAGGCCGCCAAGGATGCGCGGCCCTTCGGCGTTGACGCGCTTCATGCGCTTGTAGTACTCCGGGAACGGCGGCACCGTCGACAACAGCTTCTCGACGAACTGCGCCTCGCTCAGACCGGGGTCGAGGAACGGGTTTGCGATCCGCTCGAAGCCGAGCGTCGACATCGGGCGACCGCCGATGCCGGCGCCGCACATCGAGCCGGCGCCGTGCGCCGGGTGGATCTCGAGGCCGTCGGGCAGGCCGCGCAGCCGCTGGACGCTCTGGTATTGGCGGTGCGCCAGCTCGCGCTTGGCGTCCTCGCCGAGCAGGTCGGGCCGGCCGAGCGAGCCGACGAAGAGAAAGTCACCGCTCAGGAACAGCATCGGGACGTCGGCCGACCGGTTGATGTCATAAACCAGGAAGCTGAGATGCTCCGGGGTGTGCCCCGGCGTGTGCAGCGCCTCGATCCTCACGCCCCCGAACGCCACCGCGTCGCCGTCGCGCATCGGGTGGTGCGGGAACCGCACCTCGAACGTCTCGCCGGTGTCGTAGTCCGACAGCCACAGCTCGGCGCCGGTGCGCTCGGCGAGCTCGCGGGCGCCGGACGCGAAGTCGGCGTGGATGTGCGTCTCGAGCACGTAGGCGATCTCCAGGCCCTGCGCCTTGGCGTAGTCGATGAACACGTCGACGTCGCGGCGGGGGTCGATCACCGCCATCTTCCCGGCGCCGGGGCAGCCGATGGCGTACGCGTACTGGGCCAGACCCTTGTCTTCGAATCGTTCAATGAACACGGTTGATCTCCTTCGAGGATGGCTTCTTGTATCGGTCGCACCGCCCGGAGGTCTTCACACCCGCCGCGATGTCGACATCCACCCTCTTTGAGACACGCCGGCGGCGGGAGGTTCCCGAACGTGGCGTGCCGGCCGTGCCCATCGATCGATCCCGCGCCGTGCGACCCGGTCCCGTTCCTCCGGTGCGCGGGCTTAAGGGCGCGCGGGCTCGGGCGGCCGCTGCGCCCGACGCCGGCAGCGGCCCGTCAGAGCTCGGTCAGCGGCTCGCCGCCGACCCGAGGCCCACCCGACAGCCCCCTGGCATGTGACGGTCATGCACGCGACGCATATGTAGGTTATACTTTATTTACAACTTCAGCGACCGCGTGACGGTCGCGGTGCCCACGGGGTTCTGGCGGCGCGGGGCAGCCATCATCCGGGGCCGGTCCCGGACACCTTACGACCGGCGCATCCAAGGCAGGCGGCGGGCGACGTGAGTCGCCCGCCGCTTGCTGATTGACCCGTCCTCCATGCACGGCCGCGCCAGCCATCGCTTCGCCCCACGCGATCTTGGCGGTAGAATCGCCGGGCGCGCCGCGACTCCCCGCCGCGCCACGGAGGTGTCCTTGGGCAGCAGCGAATACCACTTCGTCACGCGTTGGCGCGTGCCGGGGACGATCGAGGAGGTGGCGGCGATCCTGGCCGATGCCCCCGACCTCGCCAGGTGGTGGCCGGCCGTCTACCTGCGGGTGCGCGAGATCCGGCCCGGCGGCCCCGACCATGTCGGGCGCATCGTCGACCTCCACACGCGCGGCTGGCTGCCCTACACGCTGCGCTGGCAGTTCCGCGTGACCGAGTCGCGCTTCCCGCACGGCTTCAGCCTGGATGCCTGGGGCGACTTCGTGGGGCACGGCCGGTGGGCGTTCGCGCAGGACGGGGACTGGGTCGATGTCACCTACGAATGGGACATCCGCGCCGACAAGCCGCTGCTCCGCTTCGGCTCGCCCGTCCTGCGCCCGCTGTTCGCCGCCAACCACCGCTGGGCCATGCGCAAGGGCGAGGAGAGCCTGAAGCTCGAGATCGTCCGCCGCCACGCCCCGTCGCCCGCCGCCCGCGTGCTGGTGCTGCCGCCGCCGGGCGCGCCGCGCTGGCCGCCGGTCCGCTGGCTCGC
>CAYQBA010000209.1:0-7494 GCA_964415605.1 uncultured Anaerolineales bacterium
GGCGCGCTGGCTGAGCCCGCGGGCGCGGGACGCGGTGGCGGTCAACGCGGTGATCGGCGCGGTCGCGCCGGCCGCGGCGGCGGCGCCGGCGCGGGCGGCGGTGGCGGCGGGGTTCACGGCCATCAAGGTGAAGATCGGCGCGGCGGTGGGGGACGGCGAGGCGGGTGGAACGGATCGCATGGGTGGCGCGGTTGACGGCGGCGCGGTACGGGACGACAGCGCGGCCAGCGGGGACGGCGGTGCCACAACTCGGAGCAGCGGCGCGGGCGACGGCGGCGATGACGGCGACGCCATCGCCGCGGCCGACGTCCTGCGGGTCGCGGCGGTGCGGCAGGCGGCGGGGCCGGGGGTGGCCATCCGGCTGGACGCGAACGGGGCGTGGGCTCCCGATCGCGCGGTCTCGATGCTGCGGCTCTTCGCGCCGTTCGCGATCGCGTACATCGAGCAGCCGGTGCCAGGCCGCGACGCGGGCGCGGATGTCGAGGCTCTGGCCTACGTGCGGGCCGCCAGCCCGATCCCCATCGCGGCGGATGAGATCCTGACGGTGCCAGGCGCGGTCGACCGCGTGCTGACCGTCGGCGCCGCCGACGTGCTCGTGGTCAAGCCGGCGCTGATGGGCGGGCTGGCGGCGGTGTGGGACCTCGCGGCGCGTGCGGCGGCGCTGCCGCGGCCGCCGGCGATCGTGGTCACCACGGCGCTCGACAGCGCGGTCGGGCGCGCGGGCGCGCTGCATCTGGCGGCGGCGTTGCCGGGGCCCGACCTGCCGTGCGGCTTGGCCACGGGGGGCTTGCTCGCCGAGGATGTGGGGCCGGCCGAGGCGGTCGTGCGCGGGCGGGTTGCGATTGGGGAGGCGGCGGGGTTGGGGGTTGGGTTGGGGAGGGCGCATCCACCCGGATGATCGAGACAGAGGTTGGCTCGAAGCCTTCAATGTCAGTCGAACATGCTCATCCACGACGAGGACGGCGCGCCGGCCTGCGCCGCCTTTCTCAAGCGCACCGGCCTGGGCGAGGACGCCCAGTTCCGGGCGGCCGTGCAGGCAATGATCAACGCCATCCCGCGCGCCCGGAGCAAGGGCAAGTTCGCCCGACCGGAGGCGGCTACCCTGGACGCCCTGCGCGTCGCCTTCTTCGAGGACCTCAACGTGCCGGCAGACGTCGATCCGCCACTGCGGCCCGAGCAGGGACGCCTGGACCTGTGACCGTCGGCCCTATACTTTCGGTCCTATACTCAAAAAAGCTACGCAGTTGGGGTGCAGTTACAGAGGCCCATCGCGCGACACGCCGGCGATCCCATAGGTCAACTGCGTTACGCCCAGCTCAAATGGACTTCGCGCGTGCTTGTTGGATCGGAGAACACCTGTGGAGAGCATGACACGCATCACACGCAATCCCGAAGTCATGGGCGGCAAGCCATGCATCCGTGGATTGCGGGTGACCGTAGGTACCGTCGTGGGTCTGCTGGCCGCCGGGCGGACACAGGCCGAGATACTCGACGCCTATCCGTACCTCGAAGAGCAGGATATCTATGACGCGCTGGCCTACGCAGCCTGGCGGACGGAAGAGGTCGAGATCCCTTTGAGCCGCCCATGACCCTCCAGATTGTGATCGATATGAACCTGTCGCCCGCTTGGGTGCCTGTCCTCGCGGGCGCCGGCTGGCATGCGGTCCATTGGAGTGCCGTGGGCGACCCGCGATCGCCCGACCAGGCCATCATGCAGTGGGCGTTGTCGAAGGGGTATGTGGTGTTCACGCATGACCTGGGCTTCGGCACATTGCTCGCCCTCACCCAGGCGGCTGGTCCCAGTGTCATCCAGGTCAGAGCCCAGAACGTCCTGCCCGACTACCTTGGGGCGATCGTGGTCGCGGCAATCCGTCAGTTCGAGTCGATGCTGGCCTCAGGCGCACTCGTCGTCGTCGACGAAGGCAGGAGTGTTGCCCGCCTTCTTCCCCTGCGGCGCGCGTGAACGGCCGGGGGCCTGATGGCGTCGCCAACGGGGGGCGGATGCGGCTGCTGGTACGGGCGCACATCAGCGAGGTGGATGTCGCAACCGAACACGCGCATCCATCCGCCGGCCGTCTGCGGTCGGACGACGGTGGGAATGCGCTAAGCGAGTTCGGAACGATTCCCCTCCCGCACGTACCCGATCGTCGGCGCCGGCCCGGCCGCCCCTCGCACCTGATAGGCCGCCATGACGATGCCGCTGGCCGGGAGCGTCCGCAAGTCCGAGAGCACGAGCGACGTCGGCTCACCCGCCGGCAGCACCGGCACCCCGCCCCCGAGCAGCACCGGAATGACCGCCAGCTCCACCGTGTCGACGAGCCCCGCGTCGAGCAGCGCCCGGAACAGCTTGCCGCCGCCGAACAGCCAGATGTCCTTGCCGGCCTGGGCCTTGAGGTTCCGCACCAGCACCGTCGGGTCGTCGCGCACGATGCGCAGGCCCGGTCCCCCCGACGGCGGCAGCGTCCGCGAGAACACCACGCAGTCGATGCCCGACAGCGAGTCCAGGTTGCCGTCGCGCTTGACGACCTCGTACGTCTTGCGGCCCATCACCGCCGTGTCGAACTCCGCGAACAGGGCGGCGAAGTCGATGTCCGGATCCCCGACGATCCAGTCGAACTCGCCGTTGGGCCCGGCGATGTAGCCGTCGAGGCTGACGGCCACCTGATAGCGCACGCGGCGTGACATGATGCCTCCTTCTCTACGTTGATCCCGCCGCGTCCCCCATCGGGATCCGCAGCCCCGCCTCCCGCGCTGTCTCGATCGCCAGCGCGTACCCCGCGTCCGCGTGCCGCAGCACCCCCAGCGCCGGGTCGTTCGTCAGCACCCGCTCCAGCCGCCGCGCCGCCGCGTCCGTGCCGTCCGCCACCACCACCTGCCCGGCATGCTGCGAGAACCCGATCCCCACCCCGCCCCCGTGGTGGAAGCTCACCCACGTCGCCCCGCTCGCCACGTTGACCATCAGGTTCAAGAGCGGCCAGTCGCTCACCGCGTCCGTGCCGTCCAGCATCCCCTCCGTTTCCCGCCGCGGGCTCGCCACCGAGCCCGTGTCCAGGTGGTCGCGCCCGATCACGATCGGCGCCGAGATCTCCCCCCGCGCCACCGCCGCGTTGAACGCCAGCCCCGCCCGCGCCCGCGCGCCCTGCCCCAGCCAGCAGATCCGCGCCGGGAGCCCCTGGAAGGCCACCCGCTCCCGCGCCATCCGCAGCCAGCGGTGCAGCGCCGCGTCCTCGGGGAACAAGTCTGCCACGATCCGGTCCGTCGTGTAGATGTCCTCCGGGTCCCCCGACAGCGCCACCCACCGGAACGGCCCCTTCCCCTGGCAGAAGAGCGGCCGGATGAACGCCGGCACGAAGCCCGGGAAGTCGAACGCGTTCGCCACCCCCGCGTCCAGCGCCCGCTGCCGCAGGTTGTTGCCGTAATCGAACACCACGCTCCCGCGGTCCTGGAACGCCAGCATCGCCCGCACGTGCTCTGCCATGCTCGCCATCGCCTCGCGCGCGTACCCGTCGGGGTCCGTCGCCCGCAGCCGCGCCGCCGCCTCGACGGCGAGGTGGTGCGGCACGTAGCTCAGCACGTCGTGCGCCGGCGTCTGGTCCGTCACGATCTCCGGCACCAGCCCCGCGTTGGCGATCGTCCAGAACACCTCCGACGCGTTCCCGAGCAGCCCGATCGACAGCGCCTCGCCGCGCGCCTTCGCCGCCAACGCCCGCTCGATCGCGTCCTCGACATCCGCCGTCCACACGTCGAGGTAGCGCGTCTCGATCCGCCGCTCGATGCGGTGCTGGTCGACCTCCACGCAGATCGCCACCCCCTCGTTCATCGTCACCGCCAGCGGCTGCGCGCCGCCCATGCCGCCCAGCCCCGCCGTCAGCGTGATCGTCCCGCGCAGGCTCCCGCCGAAGTGCGCGCGCGCCGCCTCCGCCAGCGTCTCGTAGGTCCCCTGCAGGATGCCCTGGGTGCCGATGTAGATCCACGAGCCCGCCGTCATCTGGCCGTACATCATGAGGCCCCGCGCCGCCAGGTCGTCGAAGTGCGCCTGCGTCGCCCAGTGCGGCACGAGGTTGCTGTTGGCGATCACCACCCGCGGCGCGTCGGCGTGCGTGCGCAGGACCCCCACCGGCTTGCCCGACTGCACCAGGAGCGTCTCGTCGTCCGCCAGCCCGCGCAGCTCGCGCACGATCGCGTCGAACGCGTCCCACGACCGCGCCGCCTGGCCGCGCCCCCCGTAGACCACCAGCTCGTCCGGGATCTCCGCGACGTCGGGGTCCAGGTTGTTCATCAGCATTCGCAGCGCCGCCTCCTGCAGCCAGCCCTTGCAGCTGAGCTGCGCCCCGCGCGGCGCGCGCACCGTCCGTGGTCCCGCCATGTGCCCTCTCCCTCGCGTGATCGGCGCGGTGGCAATCGAATGCGTTCAGCGGGAGGGAGACGCCCACCTGGCCTCAGCGCTGACACGTCAAGGGGTTGGAGGCGTGGTCATGGTGGTGGGCGGGTGGGGTTAGGGGGGCGATCCCCCCGACGAACGCATATCGGCAGTATACCACAGCGGTACGGAGCCGATTTCGACGGTCGGCGTCGTGCGGCCGAGGCCGGGCAGGCGTCGCCAACCCCCAGCCACCGTCCAGGCCGCGGATTGCGGGCGCGGGGAGTCCCGCGGCCAGGGCGGCGCGCTGGCCGCCCCGGCCGCGGGACAGGGGGGAGGGAGAGTCGTTGGGATCGTCACGACGGAGCGATGGTCCCCGGGCGGCCGGGCTTCGCCTGCAGCGACATAGCAGGCAGGACGAACGGCGAAGCCCGCCCGATCCGAGGACCAACGCCCCGTCGATCAGCGCACCGCGTTCGAACAGGGCAGGGGTATCTTGTGCGGCGCTGCGAACCCTCAGGCAAGAGGCGTGCCACGGGAGCTTCTCGCGCGTCCACATCCACCCAATCCGCCGTCGATGGCGCCCGCGCCGTGCCCGCCGCCTCTGTCGCCGCCGTGAGCCGGGCCGTGGCTGGGGATCCGCCGGCGCGCCGTGGACCTCGCCGCCAGCTGCCAGCCGCCCGAACGGCGAGGCGTCGGCGTGCGCGGAGGATTCCCCAGGGTCCGCCGGGCACCGCGGGGAATTCCCCGCCCCCCGGCCGCCAGCACGGGATCGTCCCCGGCTCAGCCGATGTCGTCCGGCGCCAGCCGGTGCAGCGACGCGTCGGGGATGTGGAACACTACGCCGGCGTCCACCAAGGCGTCGATCTCGTCCGCCGCCAGGGCCAGGACGTCGCGCAGGATCGCCCGCGAGTCCGCGCCGAGCTCCGGCGCCGGCCGGGGCGCGGGCTCGGGCACGACCCCCGTCCCCTCGACGCCGACCCCCGCGCTCCCCGTCGTCGCGGCCTCCGTGTCCCCCGTGTCCCCCGCCGCGCTGCCCGCGTGCCCGAGCCGCACCGGCCCGCACGGCTCGCGCCGGCCCTCGCCCGGCGCGTGCTCCACCACCAGCCAGGCCCCGCGCGCCGCCAGCTGCGGGTCCGCCAGCACCCCGTCGACCCCGACCACCACCTCCGCCGGCAGGTCGTGGGCCCGGAAGAACGCCGCCCACTCCGCGCGCGAACGGCCCGCGAAGAGCGCCGCCAGCTCGGCCGCCAGCCGTTCGCGCGCCTCGCCCTCCGCGAACTGCATGCGTGCCCAGTCCGGCCGCCCCGTCGCCAGGCAGAACGCGCGCCAGAAGACCGGCTCGATGATGCCGAGCGCGATGTAGCCCCCGTCGGCCGCCGGGTAGACCGCGTAAAACGGGTAGCGCCCCGCCAGCGGCAACCGGCCCCGCTCTGCCGCGAAGCCCACCTGGTGCGCCGCCAGAATCGGGCGCATCCAGCCCAGCAGGCTCTCGAGCATGCTGACGTCCAGCACCTGCCCCTCGCCCGTCCGGTCCCGCGCCACCAGCGCCGCGCAGATGCCGAACGCCGCGTGCGTCGCCGCCGCGAGATCCGCCACCGGCAGCGCCGGGATCGAAGGCGGGCCGCCCGCCGCGCCGCTGATGTCCAGGAGCCCCCCACGCGCCGCGTAGGTCAGGTCGTGGCCCGCCCGGCGCGCGTCCGGCCCGGTCTGGCCGAACCCCGAGATCGAGCAGTACACCAGCCGCGGGTTGACCGCCCGCAGGTCGTCCGGCCCGATGCCCATCTGCGCCGCGCGCCCCGGCCGAAAGCTCTCGACCACCACATCCGCATGCCGCGCCAGGTCCAGAAACAGCGCCCGGCCGCGCGGCTGGCGCAGGTTCACGCCCAGGCTGCGCTTGTTGCGGTTAAGGCTGAGGAAGAACGGGCTGCGGTGACCCGCCAGCGGCGGCACCTGCCGGGCCAGGTCGCCGATCCGCGGCTCGACCTTGATGACCTCGGCGCCGAGGTCCGCCAGGAGCAGTGTGGCGTACGGCCCCGGCAGGAGCGGCGAGAGGTCCAGGACCCGAACGCCGGCCAGGAGACCGGGGCTCATGCCGGCGCCACCAGGGCCGGGTTGGGCAGCCCGGACTCCGCCTCGAGCTCGGCCAGGAGGTTCAGGGTCCGCCGGCGTACCGCTTCCGCGAGCGCCGCGATCTGCTCGCGCGACGGCCGTGACTCGTTCTCGAAGCGCATCGGCGACCCGAAGCGGACCCAGATGTCGCCGCGGCGTGGCAGGCGCGCGCCCTTGGGCATGAGGGCGTGCGTGCCGTGGATGGCGGCCGGGACCACCACCGCCCCGGTGCGCAGCGCCAGCCAGATGAAGCCCGGGTCGTACGCCCGCAGCGTGCCGTCGGGGCTGCGCGTGCCTTCCGGCGCCAGGCCGATCAGGTGGCCCGCGGCGAGCACCGCCGTCATCTGGCGCAGCACCGTGGTGTCGCGCTTGTCGCGGTTGGCCGGGATGGCGCCGACCGAGAGCAGCACGCGGCCGAAGAGCGGGAGGCGCGTCGCCTCGACCTTGCTGACGAAGTAGCCGGGCTGCGCGACGGCATGGCCCATGGCGAACACGTCGAGGTTGCTGACATGGTTGCTGACGACGATCGTCGCCGTCCCCGGCGCGGGCAGGTGCTCGCGCCCGGACACATGGGTGTGGAAGTAGCCGTCGAACACCCGCCGGAGCACGGCCATGACGCAGGCGTAGGCGCGTGGATCGATCGGCCGCACGCCGGCGCGTTCGGCTTGGCTCATGCTGCGGCTTTCTCCCCTTCGACCGAGCGGTGCCGGCGCCCCGTGGGCCGCGGCGGGGCCGGTCTGGCCCGGGCTCAGGCCCGCGGCGCCGCCCGCCGTCGCAGCCACCCCGCGACCGCCGCCAGGCCCAGGGCCTCGACCGCGGTCAGGGCCGCCAGCACGATGGCCGAATCATACCAGAACACGCCGGGAAACAAGGTGATCAAACCGCTGTCGGCGGCAAACTGCCACGTCCCCGGCGGGAAGAGCACCTCGTGGAACGTGGTGAAGAGCCACGGCCAGACGGCGGCGATGCCGAGCCCGACCACCACGACGAGCCCCACCGTCGCGCGCGCCCCGCGGGCGACG
>CAYQBA010000210.1:0-7457 GCA_964415605.1 uncultured Anaerolineales bacterium
CTAGTGACTGGAGTTCAGACGGGTGCTCTTCCGATCTGCCCCCGCCGATGGGCACGGTGCTGGGCGTGCCGGTGGGTGACGCCGTCGAGCTGATGGGGTATGATCTCGGCGTGACCCAGCCCCGGCCCGGCGGCGACGTGCCGCTGACGCTGCACTGGCGCGCCACCGCGCCCGTGGACGCCGACTACCGGGCGACCGTGCAGCTCGTCCCCGCCGCCGACGCCGACGAGCCCGCCGGCCCGCCGGTGGCCCAGCACGACGGCATCCCCGCCGAGAGCACCCGGCCGACCGCCGGTTGGCGCGCCGGCGAGGTCGTCTCCGATCCCCACCGCCTCGTCCTGCCCGCCGACGTCGCGCCCGGTCCCTACCTCCTCATCGCCGCGCTGTACGACCCGGCGTCCAGCGGGCCCCGGCCGATCGTGCGGCAGAACGGGCGCACGCAGGACTACGTGCTGCTGCGGCGGATCACCGTCGCGCCCCTGGCCGAAGACGCCGCCACGGCCGGAGGCTCCGGACCCGCCGCAGCCACCGCCATCCGCGAGACCACCGCCCCGGCTCCCGCCGGCGACGCGGACGGCGCGCCGCGCGCCGCGCCCCCGACCCCGTGAACACCCTGCTGGCCGCCACCGCCACGCTGGTGTGGCTGGGCTCGGGCTACGTCGCCGCCATCCACCTCGCCGACACCCGCTCGGCCACGCGGCTCGAGGTCGCCACGCTCGCCGGCGCCCTCGGCCTCGTCATCCTGGCCGGCGCCTCCCTCCTCGGCGTCATGCCGCGGCCCGTCATCGCCGCCGTGGCCATCGCCCTGGCCGTCGGCATCCCGGCGTACCTCTACCGGTTTTACCGCGGCGTGCTCGATCGCGCCCTGCGCGAAGGGCGCGGGATCGGTGCCGTCCCGCATCCCCCCGCCGCCGCCGCCGTTCCCGGCCGCGCCGATCCCGGACACGCCGATCCCCGCTCGACCGACGCCGGCCCCACCGACGCCGGGCCCGCGGCGGCGCGCGGCGACGGGGATCGCGCCGCGCACCCGGAGACGCCGCCCGGCGACCCCGAGCGCGGCGCCCGGCGCCCGGCCGCCTCCGTCTGGCCCGCCATCCTCCTCGTCGCCGCCGTCGCCGCGAGCTTCCGCTTCGTAAACCTCGGCTACAGCGAGCTGCAGGGCGACGAGGCCCGCGCCGTGCTGATGGCGCACGAGCTCGGGCGCAGCCGCAGCCCCGAGATCCTGCTCCTGCACAAGAAAGGCCCGCTCGAGGTCGTGCTGCCGGCCGGCACGCTGCGGCTCGGTGACGGGCGCGAGGGCACCGCCCGGCTGCCCTTCGCCATCGCCGGCTTCCTCGGCGTGCTGGCGGTGCTGGCGCTGGGCGCACGGCTGTGGGGGTTCCGCGCCGGCTTCGTGGCGGCCATGCTCCTGGCCGTCGACGGCTACCTCATCGCCTTCGCGCGCATCGTGCAGTACCAGAGCCTGGTGTTCCTGTTCTCGGCGCTCGCCGTGTGGTGCGCCTGGCGCTTCCACCAGCGCGCCCCCGACGGCGACCGGATGCTGCTCGTGGCGGGCCTGTGCCTCGGGTTCGGGAGCTGGGCGCACTACGAGATGGTCTTCGCGGCGCCGCCCGTGGCGTGGCTGGCGCTGGCGCGCGGCCGCGCCGAGCGCTGGCCCGCCCGCACGTGGGTCCGCCGCCTGGCGCCCCCGGCGCTCCTGGCGCTGGCCGTGGCGGCCGCGTTCTACGTCCCGTTCGCGCGCCACCCGCACTTCGCCGAGACCCGCGCCTACATCCTCGAGCGCCGCGTCGGCAGCCCGCCCTACAACATGCTGGGCGACTTCTTCCAGCGCGCCTCGTTCTACAACGCCAGCTACTACGTGGCCCTGATGGGCGCCGCGCTCGTCGCGACCGTGATCGCCCGGCTGCGCTCGGCGTGGGGGTGGGCGGGCGCGGCGCTCGGGCTGGCCTGGGCGGCCGCCTTCGGCGTGCTCGTCGCGCGCCCGGCGTGGTTCGCCTTCGGACCGGCGGACGCCGATCCGCGCCGCTCGCTGGCCATCCTGGTCTTCCTGCCGGTGGCCGTGGCCGTCTTCGCCGCGCCCCGCGTCGACGCGCGCTGGCGGGCGGTCTGGCTCTGGCTGCTGGGGCCGTTCTTCGCGGCCGGCTTCCTGGTCCAGAAGCCGCACACCCACTTCTACACGCTGCTGCCGGCGTGGGCGCTGCTCGTCGGGTGGGGCGTGGATCGCGGGCTGCGCCGGCTGGCGGCGCTGCCGCGCGCCGACGTGACGCGGCCGGCGGCCACGCTCGCCGGCGCGGCGCTCGTCGCGGTCTTCGCGCTGCACCAGTGGTGGGTCTTCGTCAACCATACCCCGGAGTACAAGCGCGTGTTCCCCCGCGCGCGGCTGGCAGGCTACTGGCAGCCGTTCGGCGACACGCCGCCGCGCGGCGGGTACTTCGGCTTCCCGTACCGCGCCGGATGGAACAGCGTGCGGGCGCTGTTCGAGGCCGGCGTGCTGTCGGGCGACTACGACTCGAACGAGGAGCCCCTGATCACCGGCTGGTACACCGCCGGCGCCCCGCGCTGCGCCGGCCGGCCGCGCTACCACCTCGTCGCCTGGAACCCGCAAGACGCCGTCGACCTGCCGCTGGCGGCCATCGAGCGCGACTACCACCCCCACACCATCATCCGCGTGAACGGCCAGCCCAAGCTGTGGGTGTGGGACCGCGAGCCCGTGCCCGGGGGGCCCGTGACCATCGAGGACGGCCCCGCCGCGGCCGCCGCGTGGCGGCAGGCCCGGGGCGGCACGGCAGCCCCCATCCCGATCCGCCGCGACCGCTCGATCCCGGTGGCCCAAGCGCTGGAGCTGCCCGTGCCCGAATCGCCGCGCGACGTCCGGTTCGGCCACCGCATCCGCCTGCGCGGCGCCGACTTCCCGCTCGCCTCCGAGGCCGCCGGCGCGCTGGCCGAAGATCCGGCCGACGATCCGGCGGCGGCGGCGGGCGCGGCCCCGGGAGCGATCGCGCCGCCCTTCGCCCGCGTCCGCGGGCCGCTGCCCGGCGATCTCGGCGTCACGCTGCTGTGGGAGGCGTATGCCCCCGTCGACCGGGACTACTCGGTGTTCGTGCACGTCGTCGACGCGGCCGGCCAGACCGTGGCGCAATCCGACGGCTGGCCGGGGTGCGGCGCCGAGGCGACCCACGCCTGGGCGGTTGGCGCCGTCCACGTTGACCCGCGCGTCGTCGACCTGCCCGAGCCGCTGCCCCCCGGCCGCTACACCGTCCGCGCCGGGCTCTACGACCCCGCCACCGGCGAGCGCCTCCCCGCCCGCGAGGGCACGGCCGACCACACCGACGCCGCAACGCTGTGGGCGTTCGAGCTCACGGCGGGAGACAAACCATGACACCGCCGAACCCGCCCCGCGCCCGCCTTGCCCTCGCCGCCGAGGTCGCGCTCGTCGCCGCCCTGCTGCTCGGCGCCGGCGCGCTGCGCTTCAGCCACCTCGACCGCTTCATCGCGTCCGACGAGCTGCGCTGGACGTGTCGGTCCATCAACTTCCACACCGCGCTGGTCGAGCGCCGCTGGGGCGACACCTTTCAGGTCGGGCACCCCGGCGTCGTGACGATGTGGCTCGGCACGGCCGCCCTGCCGCTCGAGGCGGTCGGGGCGTGGCGCGACCTGGCGCGCACCACCGCAGGCTGCACCGATCTCGACACCCTCGACAACGAGGGCAACGAGGCTGTCTTCCGCTCCGTCGCGCCGCTCCTCTTCCAGGCCCGGCGCGGCGTCGCGGCGGCCACGACCGTGCTGCTGGCCGTGCTCTACCTCCTGCTGCGCGCCGGCGGCCTTGGCGCCGCGCCGGCCGTGGCCGGCCTGGCGCTGGTCGCGTTCGACCCGTTCCTGCTCGCCCACTCCCGGGTCATCCACCTCGACGCCGTGACCAGCCTGCTCGCGCTCCTGGCCGTGGTCGCGCTGGCCGCGGCGAGCCCGCGCGTCCCGCCCCTGCCGCCCGCGCCCGCCACGCCGCCGCCGGATGCCGCGCCGGGCGCCTGGCGCACCCGCTGGCTCGTGCTGTCCGGCGCGCTGGCCGGGCTCGCGATGCTCAACAAGGCCTCCGCGCTCGTGCTCGGCCCGGCTGTCGTGGCGTGGCTGGCGTGGACCGCCCGGCGCGACCCCGCGTGGCGCCCGGCGGCCCGGCGCGTGGCGGCGTGGACCCTCGCCGCGGCCGTGGCCTACGCGGCGCTGTGGCCGGCGATGTGGGTGGCGCCGGTGCAGACCATCGCCGGCGTCCTCGGCAAGGCCCAGGCCGAGGGCGGCGAGCCGCACGCCAGCGGCAACTTCTTCCTCGGCCGCCCCGTGGAGGATCCCGGCCCGCTCTTCTACCCGGTGGCCGCCGCGTTCCGCGTCACGCCCTTCGGGAGCCTGGCCGTGCTGGCCGCCCTCGCGCTCGTCGGCCTGACCTGGCGCGCGAGCCGGAGAAAGACCGGGTCCCCGGCGACACCCATTCCCCGGCCAGGGCGGATCAGGGCACCTTCGGCGCCATCGCGGTCCGGCGCGCCGGTCCCGCCACCCACGCCCGGCGCCCCAGACACACCCATCGTGCGCACCTCGCTGGACCGCCTCGCCGCCGTGCCCGCGCATCCCGGCGTCACCGGCCTCGTGCACCTCCTCCTGGCGTGGGCGCTCGTCTTCACGCTGTTCATGACCATCGGCCCCAAGAAGTTCGACCGCTACCTCCTGCCGGCCCTCGCGCCGCTGCAGCTCGCGGGCGGCATCGCCATCGCGGTGCTCGCCGACCGCCGGCGGCTCGCCGGCCGCGCCGCGCGCCTCTCAGTCGGTCGGCTGGCCGGCCTCGTGCTCATCGCGGGACAGGCATGGGCGGCCGCGCGGACCGGGCCCTACCCCTTGATGTACTACAACCCCCTCCTCGGCGGAGCCCGGACGGCCCAACGCGCCATCCTCGTCGGCTGGGGCGAGGGCTACGATCTGGCGGCCGACTACCTCAACCGCATGCCCGACGCCGAGGGGCTCGAGGTCGCCGTGCGCGGCGTGTCGAACTTCGCGCCGCTGTTCCACGGCCGCACCCGGTCTGCCGAGGGCTATCGGCCCGGCCGCACCGACTACGTCGTCCTGTACATCAACCAGGTCCAGCGCCGGCAGGACGCCGACCGCCTGGCCGACTACTACGACCGCGCCGACCTCGCGCCCGTGCACGTCGGGACCATCGCCGGCATCGAGGTCGTGCGCATCCTGCCCAACGCCACCACCGCCGCCGGCAGCCCGCTGCGCCTCGCGCTCGCGCAGCAGCTCACGCCCGGCACGGTGCTGGTGGCCGGCGGCGAGACCGTCCTGGCACGCCACCACACCGGCGCGGGCCCGCTCATCCGCTATTGGGGCCACTGGAGCGCCGACGACGCCGCGGCCGCGTTGACCGCCGAACTGCCCGCCGACTGGCACCGCGGCGTCGTGGTCCGCTACCCCGCCCACGATCCCGAGGCGATCCTGACGGCGATCGATCGGATCGCGCGCCGCGACCCCCCGTTCGTCGTCGGGTCCGGCGCGGGCGCCGTCGAGCTCACCGTGTTCACCCGGAGCGTCCCGTGAAGACCACCGCCCGCTCCGCCGCCGTCCGCCTGGTCATCAGCGCCGGGCTCCTCGGCGTGCTGTTCGGCTTCGTCGTCGACCCGCGCGAGGTGCTGACCCAGCTCCGGGTGGCCGCCCGGCAGCCCGGCTTGATCGCCGCGGCCGCGGGCCTCTACTGCATCCTCGGCACCCTGGTGCGGGGCTACCGCTGGCAGGTGCTCATCGCTGCCCTCGGGCACCCCATCTCGGCCCGCCGCACGTCCGAGCTGTTCCTCGTCGGCACGTTCTTCAGCCAGTTCCTGCCCACCGGCATCGGCGGCGACGTCATCCGTGCCCTGATGATCGCCCGCGACGGCCTCGGCCGCGCCCACGGCGCCAGCACCGTCGTCGTCGACCGCGCGCTCGGGCTTCTGCCGCAGTTCGCGCTCGGCCTCGTGGCGCTGGCGGTGGCGCGCGAGCACGCCACGCCCGCCGTCACCGTGACCCTCCTCGTCGCCGGCATCGGCGGCATTGTCGGCCTGGGCGTCCTCCTCCGCATCGACGCGTGGAGCCATCTCGTCGAGCGCCTCCCGGTCGTCGGCCGCCTCTGGCGCCGCCCCGGCCTGGCCCGCTTCCTCGGCTCGTTCGCCATCTACGACCGCCGCGCCCTGCTCGCCTCCGCCGGCTGGGGCTTCGCGTTCGCGTTCCTCCTCATCGGCACCAACGCCGCGCTGGGACGCGCGCTCGGCATCGCCCAGATGCGCTGGCTGGACTGGGCGATCTTCGTGCCGCTCGTGGCGCTGACGACCCTCCTGCCGTCGATCGGCGGGTGGGGCGTGCGCGAGGTGCTGTACGTCGGGCTCCTGGCCACCGTCACCCCGCCCGTGGCGCGGGCCGACGCCACCGCGCTGTCGATCATGATCGGCGGCCTGAACCTCCTGGTCGCCGCCGCCGGCGGCATCCTGCTCGGCATGGGCGGCACCGTGGGCCTGCCCTCCTTCGGCCGGCTGATGGCCGACGCGCGGGCAGAGGAGTAGGGGTCGCCGGGGCCCTGTGACGTTGACTCCGCCGCGTGCCATGTGATTCCAGGAGTCAGTTCGCGGTGGGGATCGATCGCGACCGTCTAACCCCGGCCGGCGCAGCGGCGTTCTACCTTCCGCCGACTTGCCCCGCCGAGGGATGCCGGCGTCGGTGCGCGCGGTCCGACCATCGACCGATGCCGTCAGGGCGACGCTTCACAGCGTAACACAACCCGTCGCCCGCGCGTCATTACCGCCGCGACCGCCGGCCTCCCCGCGGCCGTTTGGTGTCATGCAATCGAAAGGAGCCTCACGTCCTCATGGACAACGACAAGTCCGTCTGTCGCCGGATCGCCGTCTTCGTTTCCCTCTCATTCCTGTTCTCGCTGGCCGCCGGCATGTGGTCCGGCGGGGCCGGCCCGGGCATCGCCAGCGCCAGCATGCTGGCCCAGGAGCAGCCCCGGCTGAGCTGCGAGGAGCGCTGCAAGAAGGTCCTCGACGAGCAGCTCAAGAAGTGCGAGACGGCGGCCAACCCCGAAGAGTGCAAGGCCAAGGCCGAGGCCAACTACCAGGCCTGCCAGGCATCGTGCGCGCAGCAGGCGTGCGAGTCCAAGTGCAAGGCCGTGGCCGAGGAAGTGGTCAAGCAGTGCAAGGAGTCCGGCGGCGAGCAGTGCGAGAAGAAGGGCCGCGAGGCCCTGGCGCAGTGCATCCAGGAGAACTGCCCGCGGCCGCCGACGTGCGAAGAGAAGTGCAAGGCCGCCTTCGAGGAGCGGATCAAGGCCTGCGAGACCGCGCCCGACCCCGAAGGCTGCAAGAAGGAAGCCGAAGAGCTCCTCAAGAAGTGTCGCGAAGCCTGCCGCCCCGCCGCCGAGCCGTCGTGCGAGGGCCGCTGCAAGGCCG
>CAYQBA010000211.1:0-7406 GCA_964415605.1 uncultured Anaerolineales bacterium
ACTGCCACGCCGCGAACGGCAGGGCCATCACCAGGTGCGCGCCGAGCAGGACGCTCGCCCCGGCCGGCCCCACCACGCGCGTGACGACGTCGCCTTCCCATGGCAGGGGGTCCAGCCCGAACGACTGCACGACCGCGTACAGGCCCGCCGGGAGCACGCCGATCCCGATGATCGTGCCGACACGCCGCGGCCCGCCTGGACGCGCGGTGGCGCCGGCCGCCGCCAGCCCCAGCGCGAGCACGGCGGTGGCCGTCAGCGCACCTTGCCCGCGCGTGTAGGCGCCCATGAGGCTCGGCCACGGCGCCACCGACAGCACGGTCGCCACCACCTCGGCCGCCCACGCGGCCACGAGCGCCCGGCGCAAGGGGTCGCGCCCCATCGCGGCGCCTCCGGGCCGCCACGCCCTCGCCGCCGACGCCGCCAGCGCCAGGCACGCGAGCACCCGCAGCACGGCCGCCTTCTCGGGCTCGAAGACGCGCTCGGTCACGGCCGCGAAGAAAAGCGGGACGACCACCACCGCCGCGAGCACGGGGGCGGCCCCGGGGGGGGGGCGTGCCGGGCCCGGTCCGGGGTGTGCGGGGGGTTGGGGTGCGGGGGTCGCGCGGGGGGGCGCGGGCCCCGCCGGCCCCACCGCTGCCGTGGGCGCCGCCGCCGTGCGGGTGGCGGTCGCGGCTGCCAGAAGCACGCTTGACATCGAACAGGTGTTCATGGTACACTTGTACAGTCTTGACCGCACCCGCCGCCCGGGCCGTGGCCGCTGGCCGCCCGGCGTGCCCCTGGTCGTCGACCAAGGAGGACAGCATGGCCCTGCCAGACATGACCCTGACCGACCGGCAACGGCGCATCCTGGACGTGATCCAGGGGCACCTCGACCGGCACGGCTACCCACCCACCATCCGTGAGATCGGGCGGGCGGTCGGCATCTCGTCGACGAGCGTGGTCAACTACCACCTGAACAAGCTCAAGAAGTGGGGCATGCTCGAGCGCGACGGCCAGGTGTCCCGCGGGTTGAAGCTGCCGGCGTACAACCCGCACCTCCAGGCCGTCCCCATCCTCGGCACCATCCAGGCCGGTCTGCCGGTGCCGGTCATGGAGCCCAAGGGGGTCGGCGAGGCCGACGAGGCCGACATGATCGAGCTGACCCGCGACCTCACGTCGGACCGCGACAACGTGTTCGCGCTGCGCGTCAAGGGTGACTCGATGATCGACGCGCTGATCAACGAGGGCGACATCGTCGTCATGCAGCACGTCGACACGGCCAGCAACGGCGACATGGTCGCGGCGTGGATCAAGGACCGCGAGGAGACCACGCTCAAGCGGTTCTACCGCGAGAACGGCCAGGTGCGCCTGCAGCCGGCGAACCCCACCATGGACCCGATCTACGTCGCCGCCGACAACGTCGAGATCCAGGGCAAGGTGATCGCGGTCATCCGCAACCTCGGGTAGCCGCCCGGGCGGCCTACCGCCCACCGCCCCCACCGCGGGTGCCGCACACGCCCGCGACGAACAAGTCGAGCGCCAGCACGCCGTCGAGCCGGCCGGTCTTGATCTGGGTGTCGATCTCGATCAGCCGGCGCAGGGCCGCTTCGAGGAAGCGCGGGGTGAACCGCCGCGCCTGGCCGGTGAGCTTGCGCGCGACGAACGGCGGCACGCCGACTCGCCCCGGCAGCTCGCCGGCCGGCACGCCCGCGTCCATCAACGCGCGGGTGTGCAGGAGCAGCCGGAACTGGCGCACGATGAGGGCCAGGAGCCGCAACGGCGGCTCGTCGTTGGCCAGGAAGCGGTGCAGCAGCGTCGCGGCCTGCGGCCCGTCGCGCTCGCCCAGCGCGTCCACCCAGCGGAAGATGCTCTCGAGCGTCACCGACGTGACGAGGCCCGCCACGTCGGCCGCGGTGACCGGCCGGCCCCCCGCGTAGGTCAGCAGCTTCTCGAGCTCGTTGTCGGCCTGGCGCAGGTCCACCTCGCCGTCGCGGGCCAGCGCGTCCGTCAGCGCGGCGGCGGCCGGCGGAGCGATGGCGCCGCCCCGGTGCTGCGCCCGCGCGGTCAGCCACTGCGGCAGGCGGTCGAGCTTGGGCGGCTCGAATGCGCGGATGACGGCGGCGGCATCCGGCACGGGCTGCGCAACGCGCCACTGCGTGGCCCAGCGCAGCACGGGGTTGTTGGCGTGCAGCGCGCCGTCCACGAGCACGAGCCGCGTGGTCGGGGGCATGGCCGGCAGGAGACCGATGATCGCGTCCGCCAGACCCTTGCGCCCCTCGGCCTCGCCGCCGCGCGGGTTGCAGCGTGTCAGCAGGCCGTGCACCACGACGACCCGACGGTCGCCGAGGAACGGCAGCGTGTCGACGGCGGTACGCAGGTCGGCGGGCGCCAACGCGCGGCCCTCGAGCTCGGCGTAGTTAAGCTCGGCCATGGGGTCGGCGTCGATCAGCCGCTGGCGCAGGCCGCGGACGGTCTCACCGATCGAGAAGGCGTCGTCGCCGTGGAAGATGTAGAACATGCGCCCCGCGATCCGGCCGCCGCGCCGGCTGCGTTCAGAGCTGGCGGACGAACGCGTCGATCCGCGCCAGGGCCTTGTCGATGTTGGCGATCGAGTTGGCGTACGACAGCCGGATGTAGCCGGCGCCGTAGCGCCCGAAGGCCGTGCCGGGCAGCACGGCCACCCCCGCCTCGTTGAGCAGCCGCCCGGCCAGCGTGTCCTGGTCGATCCCCAGCGCGCTGACGTTCGGGAACGCGTAGAATGCCCCCTCCGGCATCACGCACCGGATGCCCGGGATGGCGTTCAGACCGCCGACGATGCGGTCGCGCCGCTCGCGAAACGCCGCCACCATCGTGTCGACGTCGCCTTGCGGGCCGCGGAGCGCCTCGATGCCAGCCACCTGGGTGGCGGCGTTGACGCACGACGTCGCGTTGATTTGAAGCTGCGTCACCGCCTCGGCCAGCGGCGCCGGCATGACCCCGTAGCCGAGCCGCCAGCCCGTCATCGCATAGGTCTTCGAGAACCCGTCCAGGATGATCGTGCGGTCCAGCATGCCCGGTTCGGCCGCGATCGAGATGTGGTCGCCGCTGTAGAGCATCCGCGAGTAGATCTCATCCGACAGCACCATGACGTCCGGCCGATCGCGCAGCAGGCCGGCGATGGCCTGGATCTGGGCGTGCGACAGCACCCCGCCGGTGGGGTTGGACGGCGAGTTCAGGATCACCAGCCGCGTGCGGTCGGTCAGGCTGGACGCGAACATGTCGAGGTCGAAGCCGAAGCCCGCGTCCTCGCTCAGCCGCACGAACACCGGCCGGCCGCCCACGAAGTTGACCATCGACTCGTAGATCGGGAAGCTCGGGTTGGGCATGATGACCTCGTCGCCAGGCTCGACGAGGGCCAGGATGCAGAAGAAGATGATGGGCTTGCCGCCCGGGACGACCACGACGTTGGGGGCCTCTACCGGGATCCCGCGCGTCTCGGCGATGTACTCGGCGATGGTCTCGCGCAGCGGCGGGATGCCGGCCGCCGGGGTGTAGTGCGTGTAGCCGCCGCGCAGCGCGTTCGCGCCGGCTTCGATGACGTTGGCCGGCGTGTCGAAGTCGGGCTCGCCGATCTCGAGGTGCACGATGTCGCGGCCCTGGGCCTCGAGGGCCTTGGCGCGCGCCAGCACCGTGAACGCCGTCTCCGTTCCCAGCCGCGACATCCGTTCGGCCAGCCGCATCGAGCTACTCCCTGCGTGTGGTGGGTGGTGGGTGGTGGGCGGCCGCGTCGGGGCCGCCGGCGGGTTGATCATACCCCAACTGCCGGCGGCTTGCACGCCCGCCGCGGCTCACGGCGGCGCGGGCGCCACGGTGAGCGTGGCGTCTCGGGCCACGGTCACCATCCCGGGCCCGCCGCCGCGCAGGCGCCGCACGTGCCGGACGTCGGTGACCGTCACGTCGGCGGCGGCGCGGTCGCGCGCCCGCGAGAACCACGCCGCCAGCGCCGCGGCCTCGCGGAGCGTCCGGTCGGGGACCGGCCGGCCGGCCGCCTTGACCACGACGTGGGCGCCGGGCACGTCGCGCGCATGCAGCCACACGTCGCCGCGGGCGGCCAGCGTGAACGTCACGGTCTCGTTCTGACGGCTGTTGCGGCCGACCAGGATGGTGAAGCCGTCCGCCGAGACGACGGTGAGCGGCCGGGCGGCCGCCGACCCGCCGGCCACGCGCCGCGGCAGCGGCCGGCCGAGGAGCCCCGTGGCGCGCAGCATCTCGTGCACGGCGTCGATCTCCGGCCGGTCCTCGGCCAGCTCGGCGTCGGTGGCGAGCTGCTCGACCGTGGCGAGCCCCGCGTCGACCACGGCCAGCCGCTCGGGCAGGGCCGCCGCGGCGCGGCGCGCGCGGCGGTGGCGTTGGAAGTAGCGCTCGGCGTTCTCAACGGGCGTGAGCGCCGGGTCGAGGGCGATGAGCGTCGGCGCGTCGGGATCGAGCGGCGCCGCGAGGGTCGCCTCTCCGGGCCGGATGGTGTGCTGGAAGGCGAGGATGAGGTCGCCCGACAGCTTGGCCGCCGCGATGTCGGCCTCGTCGATCCGTTCCCGCTCCAGGGCGGCCCGCTGGCGCGCCAGGCGGGCCCGGGCCTCGTCGAGCAGCGCGGTCACCGCGGCGCGGGCGGCCTGGTAGCGGTCGGCGCCGGCGCGGGCGGTCTCGAAGGCCTCGATGGCATCGGCTGTGCTCGCCGCGTCGGCGACGCCCGGCAGGTGGGTGAGGCGATACGGCGCGTAGGCGACGACCCGGGCGGGATCGGCCGGGTCGTGCGCGACGGTCGGGCGCCAGGCGCCCGTCGCCGGCAGCGCGAAGAGGTCCACGAGCGCGGCATGCACGCCTGCCGGGTCGGCGGCCGCCGCCGGCGTGTCGGGGTCGCCCGAGGCGCGCGCCACGACCTCGCGGGCGGCCAGCGGGCTCACACCCCGCACCCGCGCCACCAGGACCTGCGCGGCGGGGTCGGCGGGGCGTGCGGCGAGCCAGCCGGCGACGTCGGCGGCGCCCACCGCGGCCGGTGCGACCTTGAGCGGCGGCGGCGGTGGCCGGTAGGGCCGGCCGGGCAAGAGGACGCGGGCGCGGGTCATGGCGGCGGTGACGGGCCGCGCCAGCGCCAGCACGGTCCCATCGGCGTCGACGAGGATGACGTTGGCCAGGCGCCCGGTAAGCTCGGCCACGAGCCGCACGGGCGGGTCGGCGTCAAACGTGAGCGCCAGGATGCGCTCGCCCTCTGGCTGCTCCACGGCGACGAGGCGGCGGCCCTCGGCGCGGGCGGTGAGGGCGAGCGCCAGCGGGCTGGGCGGGGCGTCGCCACGCCGGGGCTTGCCCGCGGAGAGGCGCACGCCTTCAGCCTGGGGATCGGCGCTGAGGACGAGGTGGTGGCGCGCGCCGCGGTACAGCTCGAGGGCGAGCGACAGGCGGTCGATCTGCACGACGTCCTGGAGCCGTGCGCCGACCGCGGCGGCGCGCAGCTCGGCGGCCAGGGCGGCGGTGGTGAGCGCGTCGATGAACATGAAGCGTGGCGGGCGGTGCGATGCGGCGGCGTCGCCCGCCGGAGCCCGGCTCCGGCGGGTGACGCGTGTCGGAATCCGGGGCCTGTGGCGCCGCCAGCGGGCGAGCCCGTGGACCCAGGCCCGTGGCGCCCCGAGGCCGGCGATCGGGACGGCGATCGGGGCTGGCGCGAGACAGGCCCGCCGGCGCCACAGCGTTGGCGGCCGGCCGGGGATCAGTTGCCGCCGGCGTGGGTCTTCCGGACGGCGCGGTAGATGCCGTCGTAGATGCCGAGCAGGCGCTGTTCAGCCTCTTCGTCGAGCACGACGCGCGCGATCTGACGCCAGATGAGGGTGGTCATCCAGATGCTGATGGCTTGCTCCATGACCTCGGGCGAGTCGGTGTTGGGCAGGGAAAAGCTGTCCACGGCTGTCGTCTCCTCCAGGTGGGTCGATCTCGGGTGTCGGTCTGTCGCTGTCGTCGGGGACCGGCGCGGTCGACGGTTACGGCTTGATGAGGATTATAACCGTCGGGCGGGGATGGGGGAAGCAGGCGGCGGGACACGGCGGGGCGTCAAAGCGCTGGTCCGGCCTATAATTGAGTGATCGGCCCATGCAGGGAGTCGACTTTCCTCTCCGGGCGCTCCCGCCGCACCACGCACCGCAACACCATCCAAGACCACCGGCCATGCCTTCCCCGACCGACCGACAGCGCCTCCTCAGCGGGCTCGAGCTGCTCGAGCGCGTCGCCACCGTCGGCGGCACGCGCGAGCTGACGGCGCTGGCGTTCCGGATCGACGAGTGGCTGAGCTTCACCGACGCGATCCCGTTGCCGGACGGGGCGACCTTCGCCGAGCCCGGCCACGCCCTCCCCATGGCGCCAGATGAGCCGTGCTGGTTGCTGCCCGGGGCGCGTGTGCTGCGGGTCCGGCGCGACGGCGGCCACGCGATCGCCGCGATTGCCGACCTCCCCGACGCCGGCCTCGATCCCGCGGCGCTGGCCGCCGCCTTGCGGCCCGTCGTCGTCACCCGTTACCTCGAAGGGCTGCCGCTGGCCACGCTCGCGGGCGCGTCCGTCCCTGTGGTCGTGGCCGACCTGCTCGCCGTGGCCCAGCAGGCCCCGCCGCTCGGACGGGCGACCATTCTCGACATGCTCGCCGCAGCGATGCGCGACGAGGCCGGCTGGAACCTCGCCAGCGCCCGGCTCAAGGCCGGCTTCGAGCACGGCCTCGGCGATCGCGCCGACGCGGTCCGGGCGGCCGCCACCCGCGGCCTCGTGCGGCTGGCCGCCGGGCTCGGCCCGGTGGCGCCCGGCAACCCCTTGCGCAGCCTCGAGGTGCTCTTCGCCGTGCCACGGGCCGACGTCCACGCCGCGGCGCTCGCCGCCGTGGCCGACCTGCCGCCCGACGCGCTCGAGCGTGTCCGGTCGACGCTCGCGCCTCTCTTGCGCGCCGCCATGGTGTCCGCCCACGCCGGCGAGCGGCGGCTCGCCGCCGAGGTCGCCCTCCGCCTCGAGGGCGGCGCGGCCGACCAGGGCCTGTCGAGCGATCTCGACGCCGGCGGCGAGCGGCGCCTCCGCGCGCTCGGCGAGCTGGCGCGCGATCCCGCGGCCCGCCACGACGGGCTGTTGCCCAAGGTCCTCGACGCCGCGCACGACGCCGATCCCGCCGTGCGGCAGGCCGCCCTGGCCGTGCTGCACCATCAGATCGAGCGCGAGGCCGCGCCCGCGCGGCGCCGGATCCTCGCCACGCTGTTGACGTCGCCCGACGCCCGCCTCGTGCAGGCGGGCCTGTCGTTCATCGCCACGCACCTCGACCAGCCTTCCGGGGGCTTCGACGGGCCCGACCTCCGCGCTGACGCCGACCTCAAGACGCACGTCCACAACGCCCTCGACGGGCCGGAGGACAGCCGCGGGGCGGCGGC
>CAYQBA010000212.1:0-2226 GCA_964415605.1 uncultured Anaerolineales bacterium
AGCCACCCACGCGGTGGCGGCATCGGCCGCGTCGACCGCGACGGCGCTGGCGGGGCCCGGCAGGGGCAGGCGGCCGAGCACCTGGTCGCCGGCGCTGAGGACGACAAGGCCGGCGCTGCCCGCGGCCAGGTAGCGCAGGTCGCCCGCGACGGCGACGTCTTGCACGGTGTCCTCGATGCCCGGCAGCGTCAGCGACGCCGTGCCGGAGGCGCCATAGCGCCACATCCGCCCTTCGCCAGGCATCCACAAGAGGTCGCCGGCCGCACGCAGGCCGAAGCGCATGTCCAGCACCTCCTCGCCCGGCAGCGGCTGGAAGGGTCGGTCCGCGCCGAGGCGGACGCGCTGCAGGCGGCCGATGACCGCCAGCCCCCGCTCGCGCCACAGGACGAGGTCGGCGGGGGTGGCGCCGGGCGCGGCGGGGGGCAGATCGCGGGTGATCAGCATGCCGGCCGCCGGCAGGCCGGCGCGGCCCAGCGGCCGCAAGCCCCAAGGCGGCGCGGCCTCGAAGGCCCACGCGCGGAGCTGGGCGTCGGCCTCGGCGGTGATCAGCCGATCGCCGGCGCGCAGCACGGCCTTGACGCGCCCGGGGGCGGCATCCAGCGTCCGGACCGCGCCGTCGCCGGCGGCGAGCGGGGAGAAGACCTCGATGCCGGCGGCGGACCCGCGCGACAGCAGCAGCCGATCGCCGGCGACGGCCAAGTGGACGGCCGACACGCCCGCGCCCCCCAGGCCGGCGGCGTCGATCAGCGGGTCGGCGGCCAGCACGCGGCGCGGCACGGGCGATCCGCCCGCCGGCAGGTCGAAGCACGCCAGGAGGTTGTTGATGGCGCGGGTGGCGGCGTGCGGCGACACGTAGACGCCGTGGTAAAGGCACACCTGGCCGGCGACGAAGGCCGCGGCGTCGACGGCGGCGAAGATCCTGCCGCCCGGGCCAGGGACGGCTGCCAGGTCGAACACGACGGCCCGCGCCTCGCGCGGCCGCGGCTTCCCGGCGCGCAGCGGGATGACCAGACCGTTCCCGCCGCGGTCGAGCGCCAGGACGCCCTCCGGGACGCGGATGAGCGCGGCCGGGCTGCCGGACGGCAGCGGCGCCGGCGGCTCGGCCCGCGGCACGCCGTCGCGCACGGACCACGACCACAGCTCGGGGCCGCCGTCACCCTGGCCGACGGCCACGAGGTGGTCGATCTCCGGCAGCCCGAGCAGGTGGCGGGCCGGCGCGGTGAGGGGCTGGCGGTCGACGATCGCCGGCGAGTGCCAATCGCCGACCTCGACGCTGACCAGCGCCGGGTTGGCGCCGTCGCCGTCGACCACGGAGAGATGGAGCCGGTGGCCGACGCGGGCGTCGCCGGCCAGCCGGCCGTCGAGGTCGAGGTTGGCGCCGGCCGTCCACGCGCCATCCGGCTGGGTGGCGAAGAGCGACAACCGCAGGATCGGCGCCGTCGCGGGATCGACCGCGAGCTCGATCTGGCGCAGGAAGGTGGCGACGCCGCCGTCGGCCGTGACCCACGCCTCGCGAACGGCTGGCGCGTCGAGGAGGTGCAGCCCGCCCTGGTAGGCCCAGTCGGCCTCGACGCCGGTCGGGAGCCACGACGCGAGGGTGCCGCCGTGGGCCTGGTACACGATGCCGTCTTCGACCGCGATGCCGGACGCCGTGCCGCCCATCTGCAGGGCCTCGGGCACGAGGTGGAGCGTCGGGTGCGGGCGATGCGCGACGGGCAGGTACACGTGCCAGCGCGGTGCGGGGGTCGGCGTGGGATCCTGGGCCGCGACGCGCGGGGCAGCGCCGGCGAAGGCGAGCCCGGCGGCAAGCACGACGGCGAGCCCGGCGGCAAGCACGACGGCGAGCGTGGCGGCGAGCGTGGCGGCGAGCGAGTCGGCGAGCGTGGCGGCATGGGGAGCGGTGTGTGGGGAGCCATGCGCGGTGGTGGGCGCGGCGCCATGCGCGGTGGTGTGCGTGGTGGCGGCCGGCAAGGGGGCCGGGGGCATGCGATGGCGGCCGGTCATCTCGCGCTCCTTCGCGGGCGGTGCGGTGGTCTGGCGATGCGACGTCAGGCCGGGGGCGGTGATTGCACGGGGGGCGGGCGGTGGGACGCCGGGGCGGTGGTTCTTCCTCCGCTCACGGCCCGGACCGCGGCGCGCGCGGCCGCAGCGCCGCCAGCGCCGCGGCTGCGGCGAGCTTGTGGCGAGCCTGCCAGGGCGGGCCGACCGATCTACCCATGGCGCGCA
>CAYQBA010000212.1:2326-7392 GCA_964415605.1 uncultured Anaerolineales bacterium
GCGAGCTTGTGGCGAGCCTGCCAGGGCGGGCCGACCGATCTACCCATGGCGCGCAGGAAGGCGTCGGCGTCCACTCGCCCCAGCACCGCCGCCGCGTCGTGGAACACGCGCTCGCGGTCGTACCACTGCACGGACCAGCCGAGCGCCTCGGCCGCGGTCGCGAGGGACCCGCGATACATGACCGAGTCGGCGACGGTCTGCGCGCGATGGTCGATGATGCGGGCTTCGATCGTCGGCGGAAGCTCGGGGCACGCGCGGATCGCGATGCACGCGATGGGCATGGGCACGGCGGTCGCCAGCGCCTCGAGGCCCTCGTGCGCGCCGCGCGCGGCGGATGCGCGCACGCGCTCGACGAGCGCCACGGCCTCCGCCAGCGACAGCGGTCGGGCGCCGGGGGTGCTCAAATACCGGCCGACGGCCCACGACCCTTCGTGGTGATGGGGGTGTGTCGGAAGGCCGCGATCCGTGAGGTCGATGCGCCGTCGATCGAGGAGCTCGCCTCCCGGCGCGACGGTGACGAGCACCGCCGAGCTGCCGTGCTCGACGACGCCAACGGTCGCGGCAGGTTGTGCGCGCATGGATCGACTTGACACGGTCTTCTCTCCTTTGGATCGCAGGATCGCACCCGGAGGCCGACTCCGTGGCCGGCGTCGTCGCATGCGCGGGTGGATGATGCCAGTGTGGCGGCGGTGGCGGCACGGCGGCCGGGGTCGGCGCGGTGGCGGCGACGCGGTGGCACGGTGGCGCGGTCGCACATGATCGCATCCGCCGCGGGCGACTGCAAACGCGCGTCAGGCTGCCGCTTGCGGCGCGATCGCCGGCTGCGCACAGTGCGCCACGCCATGCCGGGCGTTGACCCGGCTTCGCGGCCACCTTCCTTTGGGGGGAATTGCGCATGTCCACGATCCTGGGTCAACGCCACTGCGACGCGTTCGGGGAAGGGTGACCAGCGATCCGGGGGTCAACGACTCGGGGAATGCGCGCTTCCGGCACCTTCCTCCCTTGACGCCAGTTTGCCTCGGGCTATCATCCCGCGCCATGATCGCCTCGGCGTCGCCGACCACGCCGGCCAGCATCCCTCCCGCCCGCTTCGTCGGCGCCGTCGCCGGCGTAACGACCGCTTCATTGCGCCCGAAAGGCCGGTAGCCATGGACCAGGACGAGGACACGTACGAGAACAAGAAGACGCGCACCTATTCGGGCTTCGGCAGGCGCCGGGCTGGCTGCCGCGGGTGTGGATCCGGCTGCGGGAGCTTCGTGCTCGTGCTGGTGCTGGGAGGGGTGCTGAGCCTCTTCAACGTCGCCATCAGCATCGGCATCTCGGTGAGAATCCCCTTCACGTCCAGCAACATCACCGCTGCCGGATCGATCGGGACGAAGGAACAGGCCGTCGAAGCGCTGCCGAACTACGTCCAGGGCGAGCTCGCTGGAAACGCGAACTTCATCAACCACTCGACCACGCTGACGATCGGCCCGGCGGAAGGGGTCGGGCTCCTGGTGATTGGGGAACAGCCGGGCGCGCCCCCGATCGAGCTGCACGCGGCCCTGCGCTGAGGCGCCCGCGCCGACTGCGGCGCAGTCAAGGATACGGTCGTCCTCGGGATGGGCATCGGGGCAGGCTCGGACGAAGCCGCGCCGGCGGATTGGCGCCGAGGAAAAGGCGAAGGTCACGCCGGCGGATTGGCGCCGAGGAGAAGGCGAAGGTCGCGCTGGAGGCGATCCAGGGCCGGCGGACGACGAACGAGATCGCCAGCCGGCCCGGCGCATGCGGTGGTCTCGTCCTCGGCATGGTCGACCACGCGATGTGCAGGCGCTTCTTCACCTCCCGAGTGCACGCCGAGCGACCGCTTCAGGCGCCCCCCAACACCGTCGGCTCCACCAAGTACTCGTGGATGTGCGGCACGACGACGGAGCCCTCGCCGACCGCCGAAGCCACGCGCTTGACCGAGCCCATGCGCACGTCGCCGACGGCGTAGACGCCGGGCACGCTGGTCTCGAAGCGCGTCGGGCGGCGCCGCAGGGGCCAGCCGGTCGTCACCTGGTCCACATCGACCCCGGTGATCAGGAAGCCGTGGCGATCGCGCTGGACCGCGCCGGCCAGCCAATCGGTCTTCGGCAGGGCGCCGATCAGGACGAACAGAAGGTTGGCCGGCACGGTTTCGTCCGTCCCCCGGTCGCAGTCGCGCAGCACGAGCGTTTCCAGGGTGTGCTTGCCGTCGGCGCCGACGACCTCGGTGCGCTCGCGCACCTCGATCGCCGGATGGCGTCGGATCTCCTGCACCAAGTAGTCCGACATGGTCTGCGCGATCGAAGGGCCGCGCACCAGCAGGGACACGGGGATCCCGTGGCGGGCGATGTGCAGCACCGCCTGGCCGGCCGAGTTGCCGCCGCCCGCGACGAAGACGCGCGCGTCGGTGCCCTTCAGGAAGCGCGGATCGCTGGGTGACACGTAGTAGACGCCGGCGTCGTCGAAACGCTCGATGCTCGGGATGCCCAGCCGCCGGTAGTGCGCGCCGGTCGCGATGACGATCGTCCGGGCCCGGATCTCGATGTCCTCCGTCAGTGTCAGGATGCGGTCGGCGCCCTCGGCGCGCAGCCGCGTCGCTTCGCGGGCGAAGACGAACTTCGCCCCGAACAGCCAGGCCTGTTCGTAGGCCCGCTGCGCCAGCTCGCCACCGCTGATGCCGGCGGGGAAGCCGAGGTAGTTGCGGATCAGCGAGCTGGTCCCGGCCTGGCCACCGATGGCCTCGCCCTCGATCACGATGGTCGACAGCCCTTCGGACGCGGCGTAGACCGCGGCCGCCAGGCCTGCCGGCCCGGCGCCGACGATCGCGACGTCGCAGGCGCCCCGGTCGCCGCGAATCGCGTCGAGGTCGCCCGCGCCCAGCGCGTAGAGGATATCGTGGTTGGAGGGGGCGTAGAGGACGTGGCCGTCGAGCAGGATCACGGCTGGGAGGCGGTCGCGGTCCAGGCGGGCCTGGTGCATCAGGCTTTCGGCGCGCTCCGAGCCGACAAGATGGTAGCCGTGGGGGATGCCGTTGCGCTCGAGCAGCTCGTGGATCTGGTGGGCGCGCGGCGAAGGGTGGTCCCCGATCACGTTGACCAGCTCCAGGCGCGGCCCGTGCGCCCGCGTCCAGGCGGCGAGGAACTCGCTGACGACCGGATACAGATAGACTTCCGGGGGATCCCAGGGTTTGCGGATGTAGTTCTCGAGCATCCCCAGCGCGCAGCCTTGCAGGATCGCCGGCGCCGCGCTGCGGTCGCCCCAGTCGACCAGGAGCGCGCGCTGGGCCGTCGGGTGGATCTCGTGGGCGTGGCGCAGGAAGTCGAGCCCGTTCGTTCCCGGCATCCATTGGTCCGCGATGACGAGGGCCACGGGCTCGTCGGTGGCGGCGAGCCGCTCGAGATCCGTGATCGCGGCCTCTGGCGAGAGGTGCGACACCACGCGGTAGTCGCCGCCGAAGCGCCGGGCCAGGGCGCCGAGCATCGCGGCCAGCGTGCCGGGGTCGTCGTCGACGAGCATCAAGACGGGTCGGGTCAACATGGGGGGTCACTCCATTTCAGATGCGGGTTCATGGATCGCTCGTGCCCCGGCTCCATGGCGCGAATCCCTGCCATGAGGGGCGATCGGCCGTCGATCAAGCCCGCCCGGCTTGGCGACGGCCTGGCCGCGCCCGAAGCGCCGGCGGGTGGCGTCGACCATCGCGGCAGGTCTCCGACGGCACCAGGCAGCGCGGGAGGATCTTCTCCCGCGCCGTCGTCACATCGTGCGGGCGGCCGCCCTCTGCCATGGTCGTCGGCGCGATCGCGGGCGCGGGCAGGCAGCGGTTCTCACGGGGGCCGGCGGGCACTTGAGGCCGTGGATCATCCGCTCGCCCGGCGCGTGGTTGGATCACAGCGGGGTCTCGGCGACGCCCGTGACGCAGGCCAATCTACTTCTGCAAATCGTCCACGGCGGCCCGCCGCGTCCATTGCGATCCACGTGGGTTGGCATCAGCGTTGGCATCAGTTGGCATCAATCGTCATCGGCGCCGAATGCCGGCGTGCCTCGCTCAATGCACGGCAACGAGCCGGGCGTGGGTGATCTCCCGGTGTTCAATCGGCCGGACCTGGCTGGCGAGCAGGGAAGTCACGGTGATGGTCTCGCCGTCCAGGGCGACGAACTCCACCTCGAAGCCCATGCCGCGCGCGTGGACGAGCACCACGGTCCCGATGTCGCCGGCCTCCAGGCCATGCTCTTTCAGGGGTGTCGCGAGGACGACACGGTCAAGTTCACGAATCATGCTGCACCTCAGAACCGGGGTACGCGGTCACGAGCCAGGGCACTTCCCCGCCAGTCGCGATGAACCAGATGCTTCGGACAAGGGGTGTCCGGCCGTCAGGCGCATGAAGTATACCCTCGATGACATACCGCTGGCCGAATGGTGATGGCTCGATCCGCACCACCAGGTGGTCGGATGCGTGACGTCGCAGCGCCGCTGCCAGAACCTCCCAGCGGGCGGCGCTGAAACCGAACCGTGTGAAGAAGCGCGCCTTGCTCTGCCCATCGGGATGGGCGTTCGACAAGAGATAGTCGGCGATCTTCGGGCGGGGAACGACCGCGTGCTCACGATTGGGCAACCACTCGACGCCCTGTTCAACGGCGGATCTTCGGCGTCGTTCAAGGCGTTCGACTTCTGGCAGCATCAACCGCGTGAAGGGCGATGCGGTTGACTTCGAGGTCGCGCTGGAGCTGAGGCAACACCGCCTCGTCAAGACCACTCTCGTCGGCCAGCCAGGTGTCCAGAAGCGCGATCAACTCCACATCGCGCCACCTCTGGGCCACGGGCTGGATTGTCTGCTTCACCTCGTCTGCAAACGCCTCGCCGGCCTTGGGGGTTGGGGGTTCAATCGTCATGGTCGCCCGCTGCTCTGTGTCGGCGGCTGGACTGAAAGCAATTATGGGCGCGAGCGTTGGGCTGAGCACACGGCACAGGCGCGTCATGAAGCGCCGCCCTCCGCCCTCCTGGCAGCGGTGAGCTTGCCCCACTTCGGTGGACAGTTGGTGGCTAGTGGACAGCTGCGCCA
>CAYQBA010000213.1:0-7298 GCA_964415605.1 uncultured Anaerolineales bacterium
GGCCATGGACTTCCCGGGCCCCCCCGTCATCTCGAGGCCCACGTCGTCCGCCTCGACGCCGCCCCGACCCGCCGCCGTGCCATCGCCCGGCACCAGCGCGATCCGGACGCGCCGCGCGTCACCCGCCGCGCGGAGCCGGGCTTCGACGGGCGCCCAGCCCGCCGAGAGTGCCACGGTCGTGCCGGACCAGGTGCCCCGATCGTCGTTGACGACCAGCTGGGCCGTGCCCGCGGTGGCACCGCCCGCGGCGCGCAGCCACCCGGTGGCACGGACGTCCGCCCCCCCGGCCGGCAGCGGCACCCACTGCTCGAGGTACTGCCACGCGGCGGGGTCGCCGTCGACGATCCGCAAGCCCCACCCGCCGGACCGCGCCGCGTCGGCGCGCCGCTCCGCCCCCCACGGTTCGCCGACGCGCACCCAGCCCGCGGGGCGATCGTTGATGGGCCATGCCGCCGCCGCGCCGGCTGCCGCCGCGGCCACGGCCAGAACCGCGACGGTGGGGCCCCTCCGCCGGGCCGGCCCCCCGTGCCGCCGGCGCCACGCGCGCCACGCCAGCCAGCCGAGCGTGAGCGGCACCAGATACGCCGCGGTACGCTTGGCCAGCGCGGCCAGGATCGCCAGGCCCGCCAGCACCGCCGTCCCGGCGACGGTCGGCCCGGCCGCTCTCGCGGCCGCGGCGGACAGGCGCCGGCGCTCGATCCGTGCCAGGGCCGCGAACCATGCCGCGGCGAGCATGGCGGCGGTCAGGTCGGGGTTGACCACGGCGCCCGCGAACCCCATCCACGGCAGGCTGGCGGCCATGACGGCGGCCGGCCACGCGAGGTGCCGACCGAGCGCCCAGCCGGCGAGGCAAGCGGTGAGCGCCACAGTGCCCAGCGCCAGGCACGGCGCCGCCAGCCGCGCCGCTTGCAGGCGTGCGGCGATATCGCCGCCGCCGCGGCGCAGCGTGTCCACCGCCGCGAACGGCAGGTAGCCGATCGGCGTCTCGTCGGTGCGCTGGGTCGGGGCGTCGCCGAGGCGCGGGAGGTCGGTGAACCGCACGGGCGGCGTCGCCGGGGGCGCGGCGCGGACCCGGGCATGGAAGCGGGCATCGGCCATCGAGCGCAGGATCGCCGCTTCGAGGGCCCGATCGGGTGCCGGCGCCCAGCCGTGGCCCCCGGCGACGAGCCAGGCGTATTCGGCGTGGCCGGGTTCGTCGGGCCCCTGCCAGGGTGGGATGGCGCCGACGAGGAAGAGGCCGCGGCACACAACGTAGGTGGCCAACGCGGCCCAGGCCAGGCGATCGGTCGCGCAGCCCGTGGCCGGGCCCTTCCCGGGCCGTTTGGCGTTGCCGTCGCGATGATTCATACTTATATTTTGGCGTCGGCACGAGACCAACCCATGATGTCGGGCGCAGACCGAGGAGGCAGTGCCTTGTTCTTCAAGTGGCCGAACATTCCCCCGGACAGCATGACCCCGGAGCGCATGGCCTATGCCGACGCGGTCGGCGAGGCCCTCCCGCGGGCCGAGATTGTGGAAGTCAAGCGGCGCGTGGTCAAGCTCAAGCTTCCGGACTCCGACACGGTCGTCGAGGGCGACGTGACCCAGAGTGGCTTCACGCTCTACCTCGGGGGGTTCGACTGGGTCACCTTCCCGCCGCCGCCCAAGGTCCTCCAGAAGTTCCCCGAGTTCATGCCGCTCCCGCAGCAGGTCTTCCGGTCCGACGAGGAGTCGCTCGAGGACGAGCTGTTCTGATCGCCGCCGGCCGCGCCAGCATTCCCGCGGCCGCCTCAACCTCCCAGCGCCACGCGCTGGCCGTCGGCCGCGAGTGACCGATCCGCGGCTTCGAGGATCGCGATCACTTGCCGCCCTTCCCCGCCGCCGCTGCGGGGCGGCGCCCCCGACCGCGCGCACGCCACGAAGTGCGCGCATTCGCGCCGCAGCGGCTCGACCCACGCCAGGCGCGGCGAGTGGACGTCACCGTAGCGGTACGAGAGCTGGAACTCCCCGAAGCCCTCGGCCAGCGGGGGGACCTCGACGCCGCGGTCGTAGATCGTCAGCTTGTCGAGCGGCGCGACGTCGTCGTAGACCACCATCCGCCGGTCGCCGACCACGGTCACGCGCCGGATCTTGCACGGGTCGAGCCAGCTGACGTGGATGTGCGCCGCCGTGCCGTCGGCGTAGTCCAGCGTCAGCCACGCCACGTCGTGGATGCCCGGCTGGACGTAGGCCCGGCCGTGCGCGCGGACGCCGGCAGGCGGCTGCCGCAGCGCGAACAACAGGATCGACAGATCGTGCGGCGCCAGGTCCCACATCACGTTGATGTCGGGCTGGAAGATCCCGAGGTTGACGCGCATGGCGTGAATGTAGTAGAGCCGGCCGAGCTCGCCGCCCGTCACCAGATCGCGCAGCTTCTCGACGGCCGGGTTGTACTCGAACGTGTGCCCGACCATGAGAGTTCGGCCGGCGCGGGCCGCGGCGGCGATGATCGCGTCGGCGCCGGCCAGCGATGTCGCCAGCGGCTTCTCGACCAGCACGTGTTTGCCGGCGTCGAGCGCCTGGGTGGCAAGCTCGGCGTGCGACGCCGGGGGCGTGGCGACGACGACCGCGTCGATGTCGGGCTCGAGGAGCTGGCGGTGATCGGCGACCACGCGCGCGTCGGGGTAATGCCGCGTCATGTGGGCGCGGCGGTCGGGGTCGACGTCGGCCAGGGCGGCCAGCCTGGCTTCGGGCAAGGCCTGGAAATTGCGGGCCAGCTTGGCGCCCCAATAGCCGCACCCGACGATGCCGACGCGCAGCGGCGCCGTCACCCCCTGCGCCCCGCCCGGCGCAGCACGGCGATCGGGGTGCGGGCGAGGATGGCCAGGTCAAGGGCCAACGAGCGGCGGGCCAGGTAGTCCAGGTCCAGTCGGACCATCCCGTCGAAATCCACGCGGCTCCGCCCGCGCACCTGCCACAGCCCCGTGATGCCGGGCGGCACGGCCAGGCGCGCGAAATGCCACTCCTGCCAACGCTCGACCTCGTAGGGCAGGGCCGGCCGCGGGCCGACCAGCCGCATGTCCCCGCGCAGCACGTTGACGAGCTGCGGGAGCTCGTCGATGCCGGTCCGGCGCAGCAGCCGCCCCACCCGCGTGACGCGCGGGTCGGCCGGCAGCGGCGCCCAGGCGTGCCCGGGTCCGCCGCCACCGTGGAGGAGACGCCGGACGTGCGCCTCGTGCGGCGCGCTATCCGCGCCCGCGGCCATCGTCCGGAGCTTGAGCAGCTCGAACGACCGGCGTGCCAGGCCGACACGGGTCTGTCGGAAGATGACCGGCCCCGGCGAGTCCAGGCGGATCGAGACGGCGGCCACGGCCAAGAGCGGCGCCGCGACGACGAGCAGGCCGAGCGCGAGCGCCACGTCGAGGGCGCGATACGCCGACGGGCAGGCCTGCCAGCCGGGCGGGGCGGGCCGGGGCGTGGTCGCGCGCACCGCGGGGTGCGCGACCGCCGCGGCCGCCGTCGGGCGAGCGGGCGACACCGTCATCGGATCTCAATCCCCGGGCAACCGCACGTACACCGGATCGGCGCCGTACGGGACCTCGGTGATGCCGTCGGCCCGGCCATCGGCGGCGTCGCGCACGGTGTGTCGGTTGCCGAGCGTCTGGATCCACTCCACCGACGGCGCGCGCACCGCCAGCCGCGCCAGGCTGCCGTCGTGGGTCCAGGCCACGGCGATCCGCTCGCCGGGCCGGCGGAACCAGTACACCTCGCCGGCGGCCCGGGCATCTCGCGCCGGCGATTCCGCCACCGCGCCGGCCAGGACGGTCGAGGCGACCCGGAAGGCGGTGCGCGCCGCCTTGGGGGTCAGGTTGCGGTCGACGAGCCCGCGCGCGGGGTCGTCGAAGCCGGACACATCGTCGTACTGGAACCACACCACGGTCTCGAGGCCGGCGGCCAGGCTCTGGGTGTAAAGCTCCGGCACGTACCGCATCTGGTCGGCCGGGGTGGCCGCCGGGTAGGGCGGGTTGGCCGCGCTCCACATGCCGGCCTCGGTGACCATGATCGGCTTGTCGAGCCCGTGGGCCTCGAGCGTGCGCCGGATGGCCACCGTCTTGCCGACGATGCCGGGGCCGTGCGCGGCCCAGCGTGTGGCGAACAGCGGGTAGTAGTGGAAGTTCATCACGTCGAAGAACGGGCCGGCGCCGGCCTTCAGCACGTCGTCGAGGAACGCGGGCGCGAACGGGCCGCCCTCGCCGACGAAAGCGTCGTGCGCGATGCCGCCGAACACGACGCGGGCCCTGGGGTTGGCGAGCTTGACCACGGGGTACACGCGCTTGAGCATCTGGGCGTATGCCGCCGGCGCGTGACCCCAGTAGCCCCACCCGCGGCCCTCGCGCGCGAGCGTGCCGTCGGTGTTGTCGGGCTCGTTGTAAAGCTCCCAGAAGCGGACGACGGGCCGCCCGGGCGCGTCGTCGACCCCGTCGCCGTCGTAGCGCTCGACCGCGGCCGCCATGAACCGGGCCAGCGTGTCGAGGTCGTGCGGCGGCCCGCCCGGGTAGTCGGCCGCCCAGGCCGGGTTGCCCTGGATCTCGGCGATGACCGTCAGGCCCAGCTGGTCGGCGGCCTGGAACAGCGGGTCGTACAGCGCCCAGTCGTAACGGGGCGGGCTCGTGCGGATCGGCTCGACCTCGTCCCAGAACAAGAACGTGCGCCAGTAAGTGGCCCCCGCCTCGCGGATCGCGGCGATGATGGCGGGGTCGCGGAACCGAACCTCGGAGATCTGCATGCCGAACACGCGGGCGCGGTCCGGCGGGATCGGTGGGGGCGCGGCCTGGCGCACCGCCAGCGGCAGGTACACCGGGGCGCCGTCGGCGTGGGCGACCCGCGGCACGGGCGGCGTCGCCGCCGCGCCAACCAGGGCGCACGTCAGCGCGACGGACCGGACCGCTGCCAGGCGGAGGCGGTCCCGGCGAACGAGGCGGGGTGGGGGCGCCTGCTCCACAGCCGCGCCATCCGCGCCGGGGTGGATCACGGCGCCACCGCCAGGCCCACCGCCTCGACGAGGGCGGCCACAACGGCGTCGGCATGCGCGAGCGGCAGGCCGGGATACATCGGCAGCGAGAGGATCCGGTCGGCGGCGCGTTCGGCGGCCGGGGCATGCACGCCCCGCGCCCACGCGGCGAAGGCCGGCTGGCAGTGGAGCGGCGCGCGGTAGTGGACCCGCGTCTCGATGCCGTGCGCGGCGAGGCGCACCGCGACGGCGTCGCGCGCCTCCGCCGGCGCCGCGCCGGTGCGATCGGCGTCCGCGAGGCCCACCACGTACTGGTGGAACACGTGGGTGCGGCCCGCGCCCCGCGCCGGCGGCGCCATCGCATGCCCGGATCCGAGCCCGGCATCGTAGCGCGCGGCCAGGGCGGCGCGCTCGGCGTTCCAGCGATCCAGGTGGGCCAGCTTGACCGTCAGCACCGCCGCCTGCAGGGCGTCCAGGCGGCTGTTGCGTCCGACAACGGCGTGGCGCCCGCGCTCGACCTGCCCGTGGTCGCGCAGCGCGCGGGCGCGCTCGGCCAGCCCGGCGTCGGCGGTGACGATGGCGCCCGCGTCGCCGAGCGCGCCGAGGTTCTTGCTGGGATAAAAGCTGAAGCACGCCGCGTCCGCCAGGCTCCCGACCCGCTGCTCCCCGATGGCGGCGCCGTGCGCCTGGGCGGCATCCTCGATGAGCGCCAGGCCGTGCGCGCGGGCGACGCGGCGCAGGGCAGGCATGTCGGCCGGCTGGCCGTAGAGGTGCACGGCGATGATGGCGGCTGTCCGGGGCGACACCGCCGCCGCGGCCGCGGCCGGGTCGAGCGTGTAGTCGGTGGGCAGGATGTCGGCAAACACCGGCCGCGCCCCGGCGTTGACGACGGCCTCGGCCGTCGCGGCATACGTCAGCGCGGGCACGATCACCTCGGCGTCGCGCCCGAGGCCCAGCGCCGCCAGCGTGATCTCGAGGGCGTCGGTGCCGTTGCCCACCCCCACGCCGTGGTCGGCGCCGCAGTAGGCAGCCCACGCGTCTTCGAAGGCCTCGACCACCGGGCCGCCGACGAAGCGGCCATCGCTCAGCACGGCGCGCAGGGCGCCCTCGATCTCGGGGCGCAAGGCGCGGTGCGTCTCGGTCAGATCGAACTGTGGGACGCGGATGTCGGTGTCGGCATGCATCGGGGATCAGGATACTCCGGCCAGGGTCTCGATCAAGTCCAGATACCGCGCCGCCATGTCCGGCCACCCGTGGCGGCCGCAGAAGCCGCGCTCGGCCGCCACGGCCAGCCGGCGCCGCGCGCCCGCGTCGGCCATGAGGTCCGCCAGCGCCGCCGCCAGGTCTTCGGCGTTGCCCGGCGCGAAGTAGCGGACCATGTCGTCGCCGAAGTAGCGCTCGACGGCGGTCGTGCGCGCCACGACGGCCGGGATGCCCAGCGCCGCATACTCCATCAGCTTGGTCGGCACCACCAGGTCCATGAACGCGTCGCGGCGGTTGGCGACGACGCCGATATCCGCGCCGGCCAGCCGCCGCGCCATCTCATCTAACGGGCGATGCCCGTCAAACGTTACCCGGTCCCCGAGCCCGAGCTCGCGTGCCAGGGCGTCGAGCACCGGGCGCGCCTCGCCGTCCCCGATGATCCGCAGCGTGAAGTCCGGCGCGCCGCGGTCCCGCAGGCGGGCCGCGGCGTGCAGGAGCACGTCGAACCCGTGCCGGTGCACCAGGGTGCCGTGGCTGACCAGGCGGAGGGGCGCGGATGGTCCCGGCTCGGGGTCTTGGGGGGATCGGGCCGCGCCGGTCCGGGACGAGTCCGCCGCCGCGACCGGGCGCCGGAACAGCGCGGGGTCGGCGCTGTTCATGACCACCGTCAGCTTGCCGGCCGGCGCGCCGCGCCGCATGAAAGCCTCCGCGCACGGCTGGCTGACCGCCAGGCACGCGTCGGCGAACCCGATCGCAGCCTGCTCGACGCGGCCCGTCAGGCGCACGAGGGGATGATCCAGCGCCAGCCCGAAGAGGCTCGCGGCGAGCTCGGGCGCGACCTCGTGCAGGTCCAGCACGACCTTCGCGCCCAGGCCGCGCGGCCCGAGCGCCGCGAACACCAGGCCGTCCGGCAGGCTATGGGCCTGGACGACGTCGTAGCGGTGCCGCAGGTGCAGTCCGAGGGCCCCCACCGCCGCCGCCGCGAAGAACGCGCCGTACTCCCAGGCGTAGCGCAGGGCGCCGCCCCGGCGGTGCGCCAGCGGGATCCGCACGACGCGCGCGCCGGCGACGGTCGCGCGCGCCGCCTCGCCGGCGCGGCGCAGGCAGACGATGTCGACGGCGTGGC
>CAYQBA010000214.1:0-7202 GCA_964415605.1 uncultured Anaerolineales bacterium
GGCTCGCCGCTCGGGGCGCTGGCGGCCCCGCGCGACGTGGCGGTGCTCGCCGGCCCCGGCGGCGCCCTCGCCGAGCCCGAGGCCGGCGCCGGCCGGGCGCGCGTGATCGGCCCCGACGGCGCGCCGCGCGCCGAGATCCCGCTGGTCGACCCGCAGGGCGCGGCGCCCGCACCGCCTGGCGACATCTTCGGAGCGGCGGCCTACGTCCTGGACCGGGCTGGCCGGAGGATCGTCGGCCTGGACGCGCAGGGCGCCGTCCGGCTGTCGGAGCCCATCGGGCTGCCGTTCGTCGCGCCCGAAGGTCTGGCGGTCAACGTCCCGTTCGGCGGCGCCGCGCGGGGCCAGACCACGCTGGCCCTGGCCGATCCGGGGCTGGGTGAGGCCCGCTTGCTCCTACTCGTCCCGGGCGCCGGTGCCATTCCAGGTTCGTCGCTTAGCCGGCCGATCGAAGGCGTGCGCGCCGTGGCCCAGGGATGGGAGGTGCGCGCGGGCGGCGCGGTTGCGCTGCGGACGCTGCTCGGTGCGCCGGGGGCCGGCGTGGTGTGGGGGAACGCGCCCGACCCGCTCTGGGCGACGGTGCCGTTCGCCGACGTGCGCGACATCGAGATCGCCGCGACGAACGAGGTGTTTGCCGCCGTCGACCCCGACGGCGTGGTGTCGCTCGGCCCGCTTGCCGATCTCGTCGGCCGGCTGACCTGGCCCGCCGGCCGGCTCGCGGACCCGGCGCGCATCGCGGTGGGCGACGACGCCGCCATCGCCGACGGCGCGCCGCGCCTGCAGCTCTGGGATCGCGCGGGCATGCCGCGGGAGCGGGTGCTGTCGCCCAACGAGCTGCCGCTGCTCGACGTGGCCGCCGCCGGCCCGCGGGTCTTCGCGCTGGCGGCCGATGCACCGGGCCTCCCGGCCACGGTGTGGGCGCTTGCCGGCGGCGCGTTCGGTTCGAGCTGGCGTCCGGCCGCGGACGGCGCGGTGCGGCAGCCCGTGGCCCTGAGCGCGCATGGCGATCGCGTGGCCGTCCTCGACCTCCTGGCGCAGGAAGTCGTGATCCTCGCCGCCGACCTCGCCGAGGTCGCGCGCTGGTCGGTGGCACCGGCGGGCGCCTTCGACGGGGTCCTGGACATCGCGCTTGGCGCCGGGCGGGTCTTCGTCGCCGACGCGCAGTCCGGAGCGCTCCAGGTGTGGACCGACGCCGGCCTTCGGCTCGCCACGGTGCGGATCCCGACGGGGCCGCTGCGGGTGGCGGCCGGCCCGGGCGACACGGCCTTCGTCCTCACGGCCTCGAAGTGGGTGTTCGCCTACGGTCCCGGCGGCGAGCCGCTCGGCGCGTGGCCGGCCGGCGAGCCGGTTGATCGACCGGTCGACCTCGCCGTCGACGCGGACGGCGTCCTCTACATCGCCGACGCCGCCGGCGCGGTCCGCGTGTACGCCCGCGACGCCGCGGCGCCCGCGCAGCTCCCGCCGGCGTTCGGGGCGGGGCGCTGCGCCGCCGTGCGCGACAAGGGGGCGGCGCCGCCGGAGATCATGCTCGGCGAATCGGTCGAGGTCCAGCTCGTGGTCGACGGCGCGTGCCCCCTGGACCACAAGAAGGCCGACGTCGTGATGACCATCGACAAGTCGGGCTCGATGGCGCAGGACAACAAGATGGGCGCCGCGCGGCAGGCGGCCACGGCGTTCCTGGCCCAGACCGATCCGCTCTTCTCGCGGGTCGCCCTGGTGGGCTTCGACTTCGCGGCGACGGTCATCCAGCCCCTGACGACCGACCGTCGCCGCCTGATCGAGCAGGTCAACACGCTCCAGGCCAGCGGCGGCACGCACCTCGTCAACGCGCTCGAGGCGTCCATCGACGTCCTCGTCGGGCCGGACGCGCGGCCGGACGTCGCCAAGGTCATCGTCTACATGTCCGACGGGCGCCACACCGAGCTCGGCAGCGTCCCGATCGCCGATCCCCCCGGCCTGGCGGCGGCCATCGACCGCGCGCGTGCCGCGGGCATCCACGTGTTCACCATCGGCCTGGGCCGCGACGCCGACACTGACAACCTGCGGCGCATGGCGACCGACGGGGCGTCCTACTTCTTCAGCCCCACGCCGGGCGAGCTGCGCGACATCTACGTGCACATCGCCCGGCGCATCGAGGCGGCCGAGCTGTTCGCGACGGCGGTGGTGACCGACCGCGTGCCGGCCAACATGACCTTCCTGCCCGGCACGGGCCGCCCGGTCGAGCCGGCGGTCAGCCCGGACGGGCGCACGCTGACATGGCGCCTGGCCGGCGTGCCCGAGCCGGGGTTCCGGCTGGCGTACCGCCTCCGCCCCGAGGCGCCGGGCTACTGGCCGACGAACGTCGAGGCGTTCACCGACTACGTCGACGGCTTCGGCAACCGCGGCACCATCGTCTTCCCGATCCCCTTCGTGCGCGTCCGGGCGCCGACGCCGACGCCGGGCCCGCCGCCGACGGCAGCCCCGCCGCCGACGGCCACCCCGCGCCAACCGATCTACCTCCCGCTTCTCATCCGCCAGGCGTGCGCGGCGTTTCGTCTCAACGTCGTCCTCGTGGTCGACACGTCCAGCAGCATGGGCGGCCCGTTCGGGCCGGGCGGGGCGTCGAAGCTCGACGCGGCGCGCGACGCCGTGCGGGCGTTCCTGGCCGGGACGGACCTCGGGCGCGACCGGGTGGCGCTTGCGCGGTTCGACGCCACCGCGGCGGTGGTGGCCCCGGGCGGCGACGCGGCCGCCGTCCTCCGGGCGCTGGACGATCTCGCCCTCCACGAAGGCACCCGCATCGACCTCGGCCTGGCGGCGGCCCGGGCGTTCCTGGACGGCCCGGGGCGGCTCGCGGGCAGCCGGCCGGTCGTGATCCTGCTGTCGGACGGCGCGCCGTCGGCCGGCACGGCGGACGCGGCGCGCGCCGAGGCCCGCGCGCTGGCGGGTTCCGGCGCGACGCTCTACACCATCGCCGTCGGGGCGGATGCCGACCAGCCTTTCCTGGCCGAGCTGGCCGGGCACCCGGCGCGCGCCCTGTTCGCCGGCGAAGCCGGCGCCCTGGTGCGCCTGTACGCCTCCCTGGCGGCGGAGCTAGACCCCTGCGCCCCGCCGTGGCGGCGCGAGGCCGGCCAATGACGGGCCGCACCGAACGGACGCTGGCTCCCGCCGAGCCGGGCGACACCAGCCTGCGCGGCGCGGCCGCGCCGCCCGGCCCGCGCCTCCCCGACCGCGCGGTGGCCGCGCTGCGGCGGGCCGAGGCGATCGTGGTGCTCACCGGCGCCGGCGTCTCGGCCGAGAGCGGCATCCCCACGTTTCGCGACGCGCTGACCGGGACCTGGGCACGGTTCGACGCCGAGGATCTCGCGTCGCGCGCCGGCTTCCTGCGCGACCCCGCGCGGGTCTGGCGGTGGTACGCCGAGCGGCGGGCGCGAGCACGCGCGGCCGAGCCCAACGCGGCGCACCGGGCGCTGGCGGCGCTGGAGCGGCGCGCCCCGGGCATGGTCGTCGTCACGCAGAACGTCGACGGCTTGCACCAGCGCGCCGGGAGCCGCAAGGTGGTCGAGCTGCACGGCAGCCTCGAGCGCGCGCGGTGCTTCGGCGAGGATACCGGCGTCGACGGCTGGGAGGCGCTGGCGGCGGACGGCGCCGCGCCGCCGCGCTGTCCGCGCTGCGGGGGCCCCTTGCGGCCGGACGTCGTGTGGTTCGGCGAGCCGCTGCCGCCGGCGGCCCTGCGGGCGGCGTTCGACGCGGCGGCCGGCTGCGACGTGTTCCTCTCCGTCGGGACGTCGGGAATCGTCGAGCCCGCGGCTTGGCTGCCCTGCGCGGCGCTCGAGCGCGGGGTCCCGGTCCTCGAGGTCAACCCGGCGCCGACGCCGCTCTCGGCGCACGCGACCTTTGCGCTGCGGGGCAAGGCCGGGGACGTCCTGCCGGCGCTGGTGACGGCGGCCTGGGGCGATGGCGGGGTGTGCTCCGATGCGCCGTGACCTGGCCGATGTCGTGGCGTCGGACGGCTGCCTGGACGACGTCTGGTTCGCTGGCGGCCGCCTGTGGGTCCGCGGCTGGGCCGCGGCGGCGGACGGCGCGGCCCTGGACGGCCTGGCGCTGCACCTCGACGGCCAGGTGCGCCTGCCGGCCGAGGCCGAGTGGGGGCAGCCCAGCCCGGATGTCGCCGCGGCGCTGCCGGACCTGCCGGCCGGCGGACGCGCCCGCTTCCAGGCCGCGTTCGACGGCGTCGGCGGCGGGGTCGACGATCGCCTGTGGCTGCTCGTGCCCCGGTTCGGCCCGGACCGCGTCGGCCGCGCGATCCTCGCGCTGCGCGCGCCGCGGCTGCCGCAGCCGACGCCCCAGATGCAGGCCGAGATCGGCGGCGGGTTCCCGGCGGTGGCGCTGGAGTTCCTGGGCTACTTCGTCCAGCTGGCGGGCCTGGAGGGAGGGGACGCCGTGCTCGACGTGGGCTGCGGGTTTGGCCGCATGGCGTACGCCCTGGCTTACTTCCTGACGCCGGCGGGCCGCTACGACGGCTTCGACATCATGCGGTCGCATGTCGACTGGGCGGCGTCGAACCTCACGCCGATGCGGCCGAACTTCACCTTCCGGCACGTGGATCTCTACAACCGCCACTACAACCGGCGCGGCCGGCTGCGGGCCGATGCGTTCGCCTTCCCGTATGCGGATGCCGCGTGCGACCTGGTCTTCCTGACGTCGGTCTTCACGCACCTGCCCGGCCGCGAGGTGCGCCACTACCTCGGCGAGATCGCGCGGGTGCTCAAGCCGGGCGGGCGCTGCCTGGCCACCTTCTTCCTCCTCAACGACACGTCGCGCGGCCTGATCAAGGCCGGCCGCGCGGCGGAGCCGCTCCGGCATCGGTGGGGCGACGGGTATGTCTCGCGCCGGTTGATGCCGGAATGGGCGGTCGGCTTCGACGAGCCCGCGGTGCGCGCGTGGATCGCGGACCATGGGCTGGCGGTGCGGGACGTGCGGTTTGGCGGGTGGTGCGGGCGGGCGACGCCCGGGGCGTCGTATCAGGACATCGTGGTGCTGGAGCGGAACGTCTAGGCCCGCCCGGCGCGTTCCCGAGGCCGTGGTGCAGCGGGTCGACGGCGTGCCGGCGCCTCTGGCGCCGCTCCGGCGACCAAAAAGATGCGCGCGGTCCCTCCGGACGTTCAGGCTTGCTCGGGCAGGGGCAGACCTGGGACCGTCGAGACAGCGCGCCATGACAGTGTAGCCGCACGGCGCGCGCGCGTCAATGGGGGTGGCGCACCGCGCGCCGTGGCCCTTGCCGGGTCAGCGCGCCGTGGCCGGCGCCGGCTCGTCGCCCAGCCGCAGCGGCCGCATGCCGTTGGCGATGACGATGAGCGAGACGCCCATGTCGGCCAGGATGGCGAGCCACAGGCTGGCGGCACCGGCCAGGGCCAGGGCGACGAACGCCAGCTTGGTGATCAGGCTGAAGGCGACGTTCTGCACGATGATCCGCCGTGCCTGGCGAGCCAGACGCACGGTGTACGGCAGCTTCGCGATGTTGTCGGCCATCAGCACCACGTCGGCGGTCTCGATCGCCTGGGCGCTCCCGGCGCCGCCCATGGCGATGCCGACGGTGGCCGCGGCGAGCGCCGGCGCGTCGTTGATGCCGTCGCCCACCATGGCCACGGGCCCGAGATCCGCCTCGAGCCGCCGCACCGCCGTGAGCTTCTCGTCGGGCAGGAGGCCGGCCCGCACGTCGGTGACGCCGACGGCGGCGCCGACCTGGCGGGCCACCGCGGCGTTGTCGCCGGTGAGCATGACCGTCGTCAACCCGAGGTGATCCAGCCCGGCCACGACGGCGCGGCTGTCGGCGCGCACGCGGTCGGCCACGGCCAGGTAGCCGCGCACGGCGTCGCCGTCGCACAACAGCATCACCGTGCGGCCGGCGGTCTCCTCGTCACGCGCGCGGGCGCACAGCGCCGCATCGTGGGGGTGCTCGGCGTCGAAGAGCGGGTGGCTGCCGAGCGTGGCCAGGCGGCCGTCGACCCGCCCGGCGATGCCGCGGCCGTCGATCACCCGCAGGTCGTCGGCGGCCGCGTAGCGCTCGCCGAGCCCGCGCGCGTCGGCGGCGGCGACCACGGCCGCGGCCAGCGGGTGACCGCTGCGCCGCTCGAGGGCGGCGGCCAGGGCCAGCACGTCGTCGCACGCGCCGCACTCGGGGCCGTCTTCGGCCGTGCCGGCGTCGATGACGCACGTGTCGCCGTCGTTGCAGGCCGTGGTGTGGATCGAGGTGACGACCGGCCGCCCCTCGGTCAGCGTTCCGGTCTTGTCGAAGGCGACGGCGCCGACGGTGCCCATGGCCTCGAGGAACGCCCCGCCCTTGATGAGCACCCCGTGCCGCGCGGCGCCGGTCAGCGCCGACAGCACGGTCACCGGCGCCCCGATGACGAGCGCGCAGGGGCACGCGATGACCAGGAGCTGCAGGGCGCGGTAGAGCCACCCTTGCGCGCCGTCGGGCGTCGTCCAGAACGGGGCCCCGAGGACGAGGGGCGGGCCGGCCGCGATCAGCACGGCCGACACCACGACGAGCGGCGTGTACCATGCGGCGAAGCGGTCGACGGCGCGCTGGGTCGGTGCGCGCACCGCCTGCGCCTCGGCAACCAGGCGGATGAGGCGGCTCAAGGTGTTGTCTTCGGCCCGGTGCGTCACGCGCACCGTCAGCGCGCCGCCGCCGTTGATGCTGCCGGCGAAGACGCCGTCGCCGGCGGCCCTGGGCACCGGCACGCTCTCGCCGGTGATCGGGGCCTGATCGACGCTGCTGGCGCCCTCGAGGACGGTGCCGTCCATCGGGACGCGCGCGCCGGGCTTGACGACGACGGTGTCGCCGATGGCCAGCGCCTCGACGGGCACGATCTCCTCGCGGCTGCCGCGCAGGCGGACGGCCTGCTGCGGCGCCAGGTCCATGAGCCCGCGCACGCTGTCGTGCGCGCGGCGGACGGCGAACGACTCGAGCGCCTCGGCGATCGCGAAGAGGAGCATCACCGAGGCGCCTTCGAGCACCTCGCCGATGGCGACGGCGCCGACGGCGGCGATGGTCATGAGCAGGTTGATGGTGACGCGGCGGTTGGCCAGGGCGCGCACGCCGCTGGCCGCCACGGGCGCGCCGGCCACGGCGAGCGAGGCGAGGGTGAAGCCGTCGGCGACGCGCGCGGCGGCGGCCGGGTCGCGCGTCCCGGTGGCCGTCAGGACGGCGCCGGCGGCGT